>NZ_OY782563.1 GCF_963677875.1 Thiomicrorhabdus sp.
TTGTTCAACGCATGTCCGGATTTAAAAGCAACAAATTCTCCGACAATCGGGTGACCGATCATATACAAATCGCCTACCGCATCCAGAATTTTATGGCGTACGAATTCATCTTTATCTCTGAGACCTTCTGCATTCATCACGCCCTTATCATCCAGACCGATGGCATTTTTCAAACTTGCGCCCAAGCCAAGATTCCGCGCACGCAGCATTTCGATATCTTTCATAAAACCGAAGGTTCGCGCACGACTGACTTCTTTGAAATAAGAGGTGCATGAGAATTCCAGCACCATATTTTCTGCTGTTTCCTGAAATGCCGGATGCTCGAACTGGATTGAAAAATCCAGACGGTATCCATCGTAAGGACGAAACTCTGCCGTGCCGCCCTTGTTATTTTCCACCTTGACCGGCTTCAGGATGCGGATAAATTTTTTCGGCTCTTTCTGAATTTTGATCCCGGCGGACTGCAACAGAAAAATAAAATGCGAGGCACTGCCGTCCATAATCGGCACTTCGTCCGACGTCAGTTCAATGTAAATATTATCAATTCCGACACCAGCCAGTGCAGACATCAAATGCTCAATAGTGACGACTTTGGTCACTTTCTCATCATGCTGATTGACAATCGTCGTACACAGCGTGGTTTCACCGACAATTTCCGGGGAAATCTTAAATTCGACAACAGGATCCAGATCAACTCGACGGAAAACGATTCCGGTATCTTCCGGCGCAGGCACCAGAGTCATCACCGCTTCATGGCCGGTATGCAAACCGATGCCTTTCGCCTTAATCTTATTTGCTATGGTTCTTTGATTCAAAACTACAAACCTCGCTCTTCAATACAAGCCGCCCGCGGCTCTAGTGTTTTATATTATTCTTTAACAGACTGATCCAGAATTCCTCGACGCAACGCCGTTCGCAAAATCGGCTTTGTCGCTTTTCATGTCGGGAAGTCATAAGATCAGAAACTGTTTTTAAACCAGTTTTTCATCCGCTCGAACATCGAGGCGGTGTCCGACAAGCGGTTCCGAGCCGGTTCGGTCGGTAAATCACTGTGTTCCTTAGCGTACATCAACAAGCCGACCGTCGTCGCATAAGCCGGGCTGTTCACTTCTTCACTCAAACCGCTGACACCGTCTGGATAACCAAGACGAACTGGCATGTGAAAAACTTCTTCGGCCAATTCGACCGCACCTTCGACCAGAGAGCTTCCGCCGGTCATAACCACTCCAGCCGCCAGAACATCTTCAAAACCGGAGGAACGCAGTTCGTTCTGAATCAGTTGAAACAGTTCTTCGTAACGCGGCTCAATGACCTCAACCAGTGTGCGCCGAGATAGACAACGTGCCGGACGATCACCGACACTTGGAACTTCAATTTCTTCATCCCGGTTAATTAACTGCGGCAAGGCACAGGCATATTTCAATTTGATTTCGTTTGCAGCCTGGGTCGGAGTTCTCAAAGCGACGGCAATATCATTAGTAACCTGATCACCAGCCACCGAAATAACGGCCGTATGGCGAATCGCGCCACTATGGAAAACCGCAATATCCGTCGTTCCGCCGCCGATATCTACCAGACAGACACCCAGCTCTTTTTCATCTTCGGAAAGAACCGATTCACTGGACGCCAACTGCTCCAGAATAATGTCTTCAACCTCCAAACCGCATCGCTCGACACACTTGGCGATATTTTGCGCGGCACTGACCGAACCGGTCACCATATGCACACGAGCTTCCAGACGCACGCCGGACATGCCGATCGGTTCGCGAACGCCGCCCTGATTGTCGATAATATACTCTTGGGCCAGAATATGCAGAACACGCTGATCACCGGGAATCGCCATGGTCTGAGCGGCATCCATCACACGCTCGATATCGTCGTATTGAACATCTTTATTGCGGATGGCCACCATCCCGTTGGAGTTAAAACTCTGGATATGACTACCGGCAATACCGACATAGACCGATTCGACCGTATAGCCAGACATACGCTCGGCTTCATCGATGGCTCGTTGAATGGATTCGACGGTTGAATCAATATTGACGACGACGCCTTTTTTAAGTCCTCTTGAAGGATGAGTCCCCATACCGATAATTTCGATTTCGCCATCGGATTTAATCTTGCCGATAACCGCGGCGATTTTGGAGGTTCCGATATCAAGACCGACAACAACATTCGAAGCCTGCTTACGAGCCATTCATTCTTACCTTTTTCAACGCTTCTTTCACGAGACATCCAACGGGGGATAAAGCCGTAAATCCCCAACCGGGAAACACCACCGTTATTTGTCTTTTTGACCTACTACAAACCCATTACTATAGCGTAAATCATACCGGCGTGCTGAGTTTCTTAAATCGTCTGATAAAACCGGCAAAGCTCTGAGGAAACGTTGCAGATGTTCCTGCCAGTTTTCGTCACTTAAAACCACTTGTACCCCATTCTGCATCGCGATGTCCCAAACCCCGTCATCGCGCAATATCAGAGAAGCAATAGCAAGATCGGCCTTTTTCATCAACGGCTGAATCTTCGTCAACATCAGGAGAATTTCGGAAGAACGGCTGAGATCACCTTCCAGACGAATCAAATTGGTGAACTCGGAAATATCATTCGGGTAGAAGACCACTCCTTCTCTGTTCACCAGACCTTCATTCCCCCAGCGAGCCACCGGAAACTGTTCTTGAAGACGGATATACAGCTGATCCGGCCAGCTTCGAGTCACCGTAACCTTATCAACCCAGTCCAGCCGAGCCAGATCACCTTGAATTTCATCCAGAGGGACTTGCCAGAAAGAACGCCCCAGATAAGGCTGCATCGCGGTTTTAATCTCCTCGGAACGAACATGGTGCAAAGGCGTCAAAACTTTAAAACTCTGAATCGGCTTAAAAAAGGGCGAATCTTCCTTACTGGAATAAACCAGCAACAAGCCGACTGCAGCAAGCAGCACCAGCAACAGAAAAATACGCAGCAACCTTTTTTTCACAACCAATCTTACCCGTCTTTTTCACTCAGAGTCGTCAACAAGATTTCTCTGACCAACGCTTCAAACGACATTCCTCTTGCACGCGCTGCCATTGGAACCAGACTGTGATCCGTCATGCCCGGAACCGAATTCAACTCGATCAACCAAGGCTGCCCCTGCTCATCAAGCATTAAATCAACCCTTCCCCATCCTCTGGCCCCGATCACATCAAAGGCCTGCAGTACCAGTTTCTGAATAGCCAATTCAGTCTCCGGCTCCAAACCGCAAGGGCAAATATATTGCGTATCGTTGGCACGATACTTTGCTTCGTAATCGTAAAAATCACGCGGCGTCTGTAAACGAATCAGCGGCAAGGCTTCTCCATTAAGAACCCCACCGGTATATTCTCTGCCGGTAATCCACTGTTCGATCAGTATTTCGTGATCAAATTCCTGCGCGTAGGCAACCGCCTCCTGCAATGCTTCCAGACTGTAAACCTTGCGCATTCCGATACTGGAACCTTCGTGGCACGGTTTCACAATCACGGGAAAATCCAGATCAAAGGCCTGCAGATCAAGCGGCATCGACTCACTGACCCGAACAAACTTCGGCGTTGGCAAACCGGCACCAAGCCACATCCATTTGGTTCGCAGCTTATCCATCGCGATCGCCGAAGATGCCATAGGGCTGCCGGTAAAAGGAACATCCAGATCATCCAGAACCGCCTGAACAACCCCGTCTTCCCCCCAGCGACCATGCAGTGCAATAAAGGCACGGTCGTATTCTCTGGCGACGGCCTGCAGATCATCAATCGACTTGACATCCAAACCATACGCGTCGATTCCCTGAGATTTCAGGGCTTCCGTAACGGCCTTACCGCTTTTGAGAGAAATTTCGCGCTCGGCTGCTTTGCCGCCCATCAATACAGCCACTTTTCCAAACGGCATAGCTCTTTCCTTCTTACACTTCTTGTTGTGATTGCCAGGCTTTGGAAACCTGCCCGATATCCCCGGCTCCCATTACCAAAACCAGGTCATCATTCTCGAATAAATCTTCCGCCAGAGTTTCCAGCTGCTCGAAGTCCTCGGCATAAAATCCCTGGCCACCCCTCAAACGGGCCGCCTGCAGCAATGCCTTGGAGTCAAACTTCGGTAGATGCGCTTCTCCGGCGGCATAGACTTCCGTCAAAATCACCAGATCAGCCAGTAATAACGCCTGCACAAAATCGTCAAACAGGTCGCGGGTTCGCGTATAACGATGCGGTTGAAAAACCAGAACCAGGCGCTTATCGGGAAAAGCCGTTCGGGCAGTCGTCAGGGTTGCAGTCAATTCAGTCGGATGGTGCCCGTAATCATCAACCAGCGTCACATTTTTGCTTTTAATGCAACGTTGAGGATAGACTTCAAAACGTCGGCCGACACCGCCGAACTCCAACAATCCTTGCTGAATAGCATCAATCGAAACATCCAACTGCAAACCGACAGCGATTGCCGCCAACGCATTTAGAACGTTGTGTTCACCGGGCGTATTCAATCTTACCGGAAAGCATTCAACCCCATCAAGGCAAACATCGAAACTCATCTGTAATCCATCGGCCTGAACGTTAACGGCCCGGAGATCCGCTTCTTCGGAAAACCCGTAGGTCAAAATTTTACGAGTCAATTTCGGGAGGATATTGCGAATATTTTCATCATCGATACAAAGGATTGCCAAACCATAGAAAGGCAAGCGGTGAATGAACTCAACAAAGGTATTTTCCAGATTTTGATAATCGCCCTGATAGGTGTCCATATGATCTTCGTCGATATTGGTCACAACCGACATCATCGGCGACAAATGCAGGAAAGAAGCATCCGACTCATCGGCTTCGGCAACCAGATAATGGCTCGATCCCAGGCGAGCATTGGAGCCGACCTGATTCAGTTTCCCACCGATAACGAACGTTGGATCAACGCCGCCCTGAGTCAAAACAGCAGCGGTCAGGCTGGTCGTCGTCGTTTTGCCATGCGTCCCCGCAATCGCAATCCCGAAGCGCATACGCATCAATTCAGCCAGCATCTCCGCCCGGGGAATCACCGGAATACGCGCATCTCGCGCCCAGCTCACCTCGGGATTATTCGGTGCAATGGCGGTTGAAACCACAACAACATCCGATTGCTGAACATGTTCGGCCGCATGACCAATCTGCACTTTGGCTCCGAGAGACTGTAAGCGCTCCACTGTCGCATTACACCGGATGTCCGATCCGCTGACGACATAACCGAGGTTCAGGCATACCTCAGCAATGCCTGCCATCCCGACACCACCGATACCGACGAAATGAATCTGCTTAACTTGGTCTTTCATTGAGGAGCGCTCTTCCTATGCCATTTTTAATCGGCATATGATACAACGCTTTGCATCGGTAATAAATTTAAAGCATGAATAAGAATGATTGAAAGGAAACATTCGGGAACTCAAATGTCGGCAAATCAAATGGCGCGGTCTGCTCATAAGAAGCGAGCAGTCGAAACAGGATGGTGCGCCCAAATCCGGCAAGAATTCGGGCGACCGACCAGAAGGATTAGAGCAGCATCTCTCTGGCTTCCTCAACCGAGGCGACCAGACGATCGATGTCGTCGAAGTTATTGTAAACCCCGAAAGAGGCACGAACCGTAGCAGGCACCTTAAAATGCTGCATAACCGGCATGGCGCAATGATGGCTGGCGCGAACGGCAATCCCGTCCTGATCCATCAGTGTTGCCATATCATGCGGATGGACACCATCAACAATAAAGGACACCACTGCACCTTTATGATCCGCTTCACCGATAATTTGCAATCCATCGATCGATTGCAGCTTTTCGGTTGCATAAGCCAGTAAACTTTCCTCATAAGCAGAGATATGACTCAGGCCAATACCTTGAATAAAACGCATCGCAGCGGCCAGCCCGATGGCCCCCGAGATATGCGGCGTTCCAGCTTCGAATTTGTAAGGCAGGACATTGTATTCCGTCTTATCGAACGTCACCGAATAAATCATATCCCCTCCGCCCTGATACGGCGGCATGGCTTCCAGCAGCGCTTCTTTGGCATACAGAACACCGATCCCGGTCGGCCCGTACATTTTGTGACCGGACAAGGCATAAAAATCGCAATCCAAATCCTGAACATCAACCGACATATGCGGTGTTGCCTGGGCACCATCCACCAGAATTTTCGCCCCGACGGAATGAGCGATTTCCGCCATCTCCTTTACCGGGTTAATCGTACCAAGCGCATTGGACATATGAGTTACAGCCAACAGTTTGGTTTTTTGCGAAACCAGTCCTTTCAACGCATTCAGACAGACTTCGCCTTTCTGATTCATCCGCAAAACGGTCAGATGGATACCGATCTGATCGCGTAGCAATTGCCACGGAACAATATTGGAATGATGTTCCATTTCGGTCACAATCACTTCATCGCCTGCCTGCAGTTGACTCCGCGCCCAGCTATGCGCCACCAGATTAATCGCCTCGGTCGTACCACGAACAAAAACAATCTCCCGCGTCGAAGCCGCATTGAGAAATGCCCGGGTTGTTTCACGCGCGCCTTCGTAAAGTTCGGTGGCTCTCTCACTAAGGCCATAAACGCCGCGATGGACATTCGCATTCTGCAGGCGGTAGTAATCGTCCAGCGCTTCAATCACCGACAAAGGTTTTTGCGAGGTCGCTCCATTATCCAAATACACCAAAGGCTGACCATTTTCCAGCTGCTGCAATATTGGGAATTGCGCCCGAACCTGAGAAAAATCGACTGTTGAATTCTGCATGGTTATCCGTTCAATTTTTGTAACTGATGAGACAATTCCGCCATCAGCCAACTGCGAACAGCTACCTTGGATAAGTCTTCCAGAGGTTCTAACAGGAAAGCTTCGGTAATCATGCGGATGGCATCTTCACGATGAATACCGCGTGCCTGCAGGTAAAAAATCTGATTTTTATCAATCTGTCCCGTGGCAGAACCGTGCGAACACTGGACATCGTCAGCATAAATCTCCAACTGAGGCTTGGTATCCATTTTCGCCTTGTCCGACAACAACAGGTTTTTATTGTCCATCTGACCATCGGTCTGCTGTGCTTTTCGATCCACACGAATCATACCGTTAAACACCCCGACGGCTTGTTCAAACAAAACAAATTTATGCAGCTGACGACTCAGACCGGCAACCTCGTTATGCTCGGTATAAGTTCGCGAGTCAACGGTCTGGCCCGCCGATGCCAAACAAGCGCTGTTCTGATTGCTCTCAATGTGTTCACCATTCATATACAAATGATTTTGGTGCCGTGCAACTTGAGAACCGGTCGAGATAAACCAGCTATTGAAAACACTGTTTTCCGCCTGCTCGATATACTGATTGGAAAAGTAATAATCCTGCGCGTCCATCTGTTGCATGACAATTTGATTCGCACGTGCGTGCTTGGCGACATCAATCAAAGTCACATTGCTGCAGAAGCTCACACCGTTCAAAGAGACGTGCCGCTCGATCCAATTAATTTCGGAATTTTCGCCGAGACGCACCAGGTTTCGACTGTAATCCGCCTGATTGCCGTCGTGCATAAATAGAACAAACAGCGGCATTTCAAGCGATGCATTGTTGGCCAGCTGAAGCACAAAACCATCCTGCATCAGCGCCGAATTCAAATTAGCGAAAGGTTCATCCGCAATGGCATCACGCTTACCGAACAAAGCACTGGCCGACTCATCTGCAGCCAGCCAATCGGCCGAGGCATTGAAGCGAACCCCTTTTGGAAGCTGCGACACATCATCCGACAAAGACGCCTGAAAACGTCCGTTGACGAAAACCAGCTTAAAGACCGCAAAATCCGGCAGATAAGCCGCCACTTGATCAGCAGTGACCGAAGGAACCTCTCCGACGGCAAACAGATTCTGTAAAAAGCCGGTCAAGCGCGTATATTGCCAATCTTCATCTTTTTGCGTCGGAAAGCCATCGGCAGCAAGACGTTCGCCGGCTTTGCGACGAAGCTCCGCAACCGTTTCACAGGAGTGCAGATTTTTAGATTGAGACAGGTAAAAATCGACCGCTTTCTGCGCGACCGGAGACATTTTTCTACTCATGGCAGCTCCGATCACGCGTCTTGGTGCTGTTGGATAATATCGTCGTAACCGTGTTCTTCCAACTCGTGAACCAGTTCGAAACCACCCGATTTGACAATCCGTCCGTTATACAAAACATGAACGTGATCCGGTTTGATATAGTCCAACAGACGCTGATAGTGAGTAACAATAATAAAACTGCGCTCAGGCGTTTTCAAACTGTTTACCCCGTTGGCCACCAGACGCAGGGCATCGATATCCAGCCCGGAATCCGTCTCGTCCATAATGCACAGTTTCGGTTCAAGCAGTGCCATTTGGAAAATATCGTTACGTTTTTTCTCACCTCCGGAAAAACCGACATTTACCGAACGATCCAGCAGATCGGCACGCATATCCAGCAGATCGATTTTTTCTTTGGCGTACTCATCAAAGTCAAACATATCCAAAGCCGGTAACCCCTGCTCTTCACGCACGGCATTTACCGCAGTTTGCATAAACAGCTTGTTGCTGACGCCCGGAATTTCCACCGGATACTGAAACGCTAGAAACAGTCCTTTACGCGCACGCTCTTCCGGATCCATCTCCAGTAGATCTTCCCCGGCAAATTCGATCACCCCTTCGGTTACTTCATAATCGTCGCGACCCGCCAAAACGCTTGCCAACGTACTTTTTCCGGCGCCGTTTGGACCCATGATTGCGTGAACTTCTCCAGGCTTGACTTCGATATTCAAGCCTTTCAGGATTTGCTTGTCTTCAATTTCCGCTTGTAAATTTTCAACTTTCAACAACATTGTTATGATCTTCTTTTAAATTTTTAAATTCGGTTAATCGTTGCGGCGGGAAACTTATCCCACCGAACCTTCAAGACTGATCGCCAACAGCTCTTCGGCTTCCTGTGCAAATTCCAGAGGCAACTCGCTGAAGACCTCTTTGCAGAAACCGTTTACGATCATTGAAATCGCATCCTGTTCGCTGATGCCGCGCTGCTGACAATAAAACAACTGATCCTCACCGATGCGCGAAGTCGTAGCTTCATGTTCGATCTGCGCGCTCGAATTCTCCGCTTCGATATACGGAAAAGTATGCGCACCGCATTTGTCGCCGATCAACATCGAATCGCATTGCGTGAAGTTACGTGCGCCTTCCGCAGTCGGTGCAATTTTAACCAGCCCTCGATAGGTATTGTCGCTGTGCCCCGCCGACAGCCCTTTGGAAATGATGGTGCTGCGGGTATTTTTTCCAAGATGGATCATCTTGGTTCCGGTGTCGGCTTGCTGGCGACGGTTGGTCAAGGCGACGGAATAGAATTCACCGATGGAATTGTCACCCTTTAGAATACAGCTAGGATATTTCCAGGTGATTGCCGATCCGGTTTCCGCCTGAGTCCAGGACAGTTTTGAGTTATTCCCCTCGCAAATACCGCGTTTGGTTACAAAATTCAGAATACCGCCTTCGCAGTTTTCGTCGCCCGGATACCAGTTTTGCACTGTCGAATACTTTACTTCGGCATCCTCATGCACAATCACTTCGACCACTGCGGCATGCAGCTGATAAGTGTCGCGAACCGGTGCAGAACAACCTTCCAGATAACTGACATAACTGCCTTTTTCGGCAATCAAAATGGTACGCTCAAACTGACCGGTTTTGGCTTCGTTAATACGGAAGTAGGTCGAAAGATCAATCGGACAACGAACGCCTTCGGGCACATACACAAAGGTTCCATCGGAAGCGACCGCAGAGTTCAGGGCTGCAAAGTAGTTATCGTGATAGGGAACCACGGTACCGATATACTTCTGAACCAGCTCGGGATAATCCTGAACGGCCTCGGAAAAGGAACAGAAAATAATGCCCAGTTTTGCCAGCTCTTCGCGCTTGGTGGTTGAAATCGAAACCGAATCAAAAATCGCATCCACCGCGACATTCGCATCATCGTCGTAAATCGGAACGCCAAGCATTTCAAACGCTTTGGCAACTTCCGGATCGATTCCTTCCGCCTCATCTTCCGTCGAACAGGTTCCGGCGCAACTACCGCATTCCGGCGCCGAATAGTAACTGTAATCCTGATAATCCAACGGCGTATATTCGGCCTTGGCCCAATGTGGCTCAGTCATGGTCTGCCAATGCTTAAAAGCCCGCAAACGAAATTCCAGCATCCATTCCGGCTCGTCTTTCTTTGCCGAAATGGCGCGAACCACCGCTTCATTGATCCCCTTCGCAAAGGTTTCCACCTGAGTCCGGGTTTCAAACCCTTCGCGATAGTTCAGGTTCTTCTGCAATACGCTTGTGATCTCTTCATATTCCGATTCCACCGAGGTTAAATCGGTCACATTTGCTAATTCAGCCATGAAACTTTACCGTCTAAATTTAATTCCAGAGTATTTTAGTAGGTTATTAATTCAATGTCTACGCTTTGGGCATTTTATTGATATAAAAAACCAAACAACTTTGCAAGAATGATAAAAAAATAATCATTCTCATTTGTACCGGATTTATCCGATCATCCGGTACGGCAGGCATGCAGCATCGACTCCAACCAGGCAGGATCAAAATCGACCCCCTGCAGACAGAGCATTCCCAAAGCGGGCTGATTGAAATCCTGACTTTCGGCGGCATAGATATCGATGCGCTCGACACCGGCTTCCACAGCCACCAGGTTGTCGTACTCCAACGTATCAAATACTCCCTTCGCTCTAAGAATCTGCATCCCCAGACTGCGGCGGGCATTGTCCAGCACCATCATTAAATGGTCAAGTACGACCTTTCCCAAATCGAAACGAAAGGTTTGAATTTGCACGGAATTCCAAAAACATTTTTTAGATTGGAGAGTTTGCGGAGAAGAAGAAAATTGAGGGAAATCCAAGGTATGGCGCCCCCAGCGAAACAGTTTAAGTCCGGGATATTGATCCATGACTCGGTTTGTCCAACGATTTTGCTCAAGAAGAGAAACTTCGTCGGCAAATGCCAGTACCATAGCATCGCTGAACGGCAGCAGCGAATTCAGGCGCTCTGCCGCCCAGGAATTCGCCTCTGGTGGTGCGCTACGGGCATCCACCACACAGAGAACTCGACAAAACGTCTCTTCACTTGCATCAAGGCGCTCAAGGAATCCCTCTTCGCCACGATCAATCACAAAGCTCGGTTTGCTCTTGGCAACCGACAGCTTCCCGAAAGCTTCATTCAGGCCGTACTCCTTGCGCAGAAAAGAACCAAACCGCCCTTTCCCACTCCCCGGCAACCCGGTAATCCAGTACAGCTCGGCTAAGTCTTCCAAGCGCCTGTCAGTCATTTTTTTTGCTCGAAGCAGTTCTGCATATGGCGAGCCAGTTCACCGATAAATCGGTCATAACCGCTAAAGGCTTTGCCGTCGGGCGCGTAGGTGATGCCCATCGGATCCAGCGTTTCCGTACCGACATCCAACCCTCGGGTCACGGCGGAAATACGTTTTTCAGGGAATTGCGGCTCTTTAAAAATACATTGAACCTGACCGTTTTGCACCCGTTTTCTCAATTCGAGAATCCGTTTAAGGCTCGGCGCAATTTCCGGATTCAGGCGAATCGAACCGACACCATTCAAACCGTAGCGATGCTCAAAATAATGGAAGGCATCGTGCAAAACTAAAAACGGCACCTCCCGATAGGGCTGAAGACTTTGCTTGATCTGCTCGTCCCTGAGAGCAATTTTCGCCAGCCACTCGTCGGCGCGACGCTGAATATCATCGGCCGATCCCGGTTTGAGGCGCTGTAATTTTCGGGCTGCTTCGGCAATCAGTAGACGGGCGTTATCAACCGACATCCAGATATGTCCATCGTAAGAGGGCATTTTTTTCCGATCGCGTTCCGCCTCAGCATGATGAACATGACCGTCCTCTTCGGAATGAACATGCGTGCCTTTCTGCCAGATGCCACCGGCACGAAACGGCAAGGTTTCAATGCCTTCAAGTTCGGCCATATTCAATTTCCGCTCTACCGGCACCTTAATTTTCTGCGCCCAGGCGTCCACCGGTGTTCCAACCGTTACCACCAGGTCGCTGTTATGCAAGGACTGCATGTGCGACGGTTTCAACTGAAACCCATGCGGAGAAGCCCCCGGTGTCAACAACAGCTGCATTTGATCCTCTTCATCCAGAAGAGGTGCGATCATTCCCGCCAGAGGCGGAATCGATACGGTAATATTTATTGCCTGAGCTGCCACAACCGGTAAAAACCAAATACCGAATAGCCATCCTAATCGCTTTTTCAAAACTTTACTTCCCTGGAGTTAAAAACTCGCTAAAATAAAAACTCGATCCAAAATCCGGCCTCTCACGGTCTCGGATCCACCCAATATTCATTGTCGTCGCCCGCTGTAGCCTAATACCGTGCAACGACCAAGACCATTGCTGTGAGTCACACTTTGCACACTATTCCACTAATCGAAGCCAAGCATTTGAGCCTCAGTTTCGGAAAACAGCCGATACTGGAGAATGTCTCTCTCAATATCCATCCGCGCGAAATCGTTACCTTGATCGGCCCGAACGGCGCCGGAAAATCCACTCTGCTGAAAATTCTCCTCGGACTCCTGCCGCCGGACGGGGGCAAGGTGGTGCGTAAACGTCACCTGAATGTCGGTTTCATGCCGCAGAAAATTCAAATCGATCCAACCTTGCCGATGACCGTCGAGCGCTTTCTCCAGCTCGGACTGAAAACGGAAAAACGCGGCCTGTTCCAACGAAAATATAGTACCACAAACCTGGAAAAGTACGTTGAGGAAGTCAACATCGGTTATCTTTTGAAACAACCGATTCAAAAGGTTTCCGGCGGGGAGATGCAACGTATCCTGCTGACCCGCGCTCTGTTGAGAGAGCCGGATTTACTGGTACTTGACGAACCGGTTCAGGGTGTTGACCTACAGGGGCAGACCGAACTTTATCAATATCTTAACCGGTTGCGCCACCGCGAAGGCTGCGGAATTCTGATGGTTAGCCACGATCTGCATATTGTTATGAAACACACCGATCAGGTTTTATGCCTGAACCGGCATATGTGTTGCTCAGGTCATCCGCACAACGTTAGTCAATCCGCCGCCTTCCGCGAACTATTCGGCGAGCATACGGAAGAAATTGCAGTTTACGAACATCACCATGACGAAGTGACTTGCGATCATTCTCACGGCCACAGCCATATCCACATGGATAGCGACAGGCATGGAGACGAAAAATGATCGAAATCACTCAGTTTCTGCTCTTCGCACTCCTCGGCGGCATCGGCCTGGCATTGATCTCAGCCCCGCTTGGCGTGTTCATGGTCTGGCAAAGACAATCTTACTTCGGTGCGACTCTGGCTCATTCAGCCTTGCTGGGCATCAGCCTCGGTCTGCTTCTCGAAACCGACCTGACGATCACAGTTATCGTGGTTTCCATGCTGATTGCTTGGGGAATTTTTTCCCTCAGTCACAGTAAACAATTGTCATCCGATACCCTGCTAGGCATACTGGCTCACAGCAGTCTGGCACTCGGTCTGGTTCTGATCAGCCTGCAAAACCGGGTACAGATCGATGTCATGGGCTATCTGTTCGGCGACATCCTCAGCATTACCGAAACCGATCTCTGGCTGATCGCTTTTACCGGTATCTTGATCCTGCTATTCTACTGGCGCCACTGGCGCGACCTGCTGAACATCACTCTGAATCCTCAACTGGCTCAGGTTGAAGGTACAGCCGTAAAAGCCGTACAACTTCAATACATTCTCTTGCTGGCATTTATGATCGCGCTTTCCATGAAAATCGTCGGAATTCTGTTGATCACATCACTCCTGATCATTCCTCCGGCGGCGGCGCGGCGCATCTCCGATACTCCGGAAAAAATGTTGCTGATCAGTATGCTGATCGGTTTATTATCCGTTCTTGGCGGCCTGGTTGCCTCTTACCAGTTCGACCTGCCTCCGGGCGCCGCTATCGTCCTGTCGGCCACCGCTTTTTTTGCCGTGCTGCAATTAAAAAAAGCGCCGGTGTAAAGGCGCTTTTTATCAGGGAATATTTCCGGAAACGGATCGTGATAAAACTAATCGCGATCCAAAGTCACAAAATCAAAGGCATAACGGTGACGCTCATCGACAGGATGGTTCTCGCGCTCTATCTCCCGCCAGGGAAAAGCCCGCCAATCCGGAAAATGCGTATCGCCGTCAATCTGCGCATGGATCAATGTCAGATACAGACGATCGGCACGCGGTAACATCTGTGCGTACAACTGACCGCCTCCCATAATAATCGCCTCCTCGACCTCACCGAGACTCTGCAAAGCGTCATCGACCGAAGAGAATACCTCTACCCCATCCAGTTGCAATTCAGTATTACGGCTGATGACGATATTCGGACGGTTCGGCAAAGGACGCGAACCAATCGATTCGAAGGTTTTACGCCCCATAATGACCGGTTTGCCAGTCGTCTTGGCCTTGAAGTGGCGTAAATCGTCCGGCAAATGCCACGGCATATCATTATCCAGGCCGATAACGCGTTCATCGGTCATAGCCGCAATCATGGCAATTTTCATACCGACACCGTCGCTTTGATATGTTCGTGCGCCTGATAATTCAACAGCTCGAAATCCTCGAACTTGTAATCGAAAATCGATTCCGGTTTGCGTTTGATTAGCAGAGTCGGCAAAGGCAAAGGTTCGCGCTGCAATTGAACTTTCGCCTGCTCAATGGTGTTGTTATAGAGATGGACATCCCCACCGGTCCAAACAAATTCGCCGACCTCATAACCGGCTTGCTGCGCCATCATATGGACCAGAAAAGCGTAGCTGGCGATATTGAACGGCACGCCGAGGAAAGTGTCGGCACTGCGCTGATACAGCTGACAAGACAATTTACCGCCGGCGACATAGAACTGGAAAAAAGCGTGGCAGGTCGCCAGCGCCATCTTACCATCCTGCACATTCTGCTGCGGACTTTTGGATTCGTCCGGCAAATCAGCCGGGTTCCAGGCCGTCACAATCATGCGTCGGCTGTTCGGATTACTTTTAAGAGTTTCAACCACTTCGGCTATCTGATTGATCACTTCGCCATTCGGAGACTGCCAGGCGACCCACTGTTTACCATACAAAGGCCCCAGATCACCGCTTTCAGTCGCCCATTCATCCCAAATGCGCACGCCGTTATCTTTCAAGTATTTGATATTGGTATCACCGGATAAAAACCACAGCAATTCATGCAAAATTGAACGGATATGCAGTTTCTTGGTTGTCATCAAAGGAAAGCCCTTTTGCAGGTCGAAACGCATCTGATAACCGAATACCGAGCGCGTACCGGTACCAGTCCGGTCTCCTTTATCGGTACCATTTTCAAGAATATGGGATAACAACTGCAAATACTGCTGCATAAAACTCTCTTTTCTCTAACACTCTTAAACCACTGCGGACTGCACGGGCTGTTTACGATTATAAGCCCAATAGACCAAACCTGCGCCGAATAGAACCATCGGCAGGGACAGAATCTGCCCCATGGTTACCCAGCCCCACAGCAAATATCCAAGCTGGGCATCCGGAACCCGCCAGAACTCGACCGTAAAACGGAAAATACCGTAACCGATAAGGAACACCCCTGCCACACTGCCGGCCGGCCGAGACTTACGCGCATAGACCGCCAGAACAATAAACAGAACGACACCTTCGAGAAGCGCTTCCAACAGCTGAGTCGGATATTTTGAAACCGTAGCCTGCAAATGCGGATCATACACCGCCATACCCAAAGGGGAATCGGTAACCTTGCCCCAAAGCTCGCCATTAATGAAATTACCGATTCGTCCGGTAAGCAGACCAATCGGAATCAACGGTGAAACAAAGTCGGCTACCTGAAACAGCGATTGTTGCGTTTTACGGGCAAAAAGCACCATGGCGATCGTCACCCCCAGCAAACCACCGTGGAACGACATACCGCCTTCCCAAACACGGAACATTGCCATCGGCTCTGCCAGATAGTGACTCAAGTCGTAGAAAAGGATATAACCGATACGCCCGCCGAGAATCACCCCCATCGCCACATAGAACAGCAAATCGCCGACCATTTCCGAATTCCAGGGCGGACGGCGTTTGCTGCGAATCACGCCATAAAGCCAGCCGCCGCCGAAAGCGAGCAGATACATTAAACCGTACCAGTGAATTTGAATCGGCCCCAGAGCCAAGGCAACCGGATCAATAGACGGGTAATTCCACATAAGCAAGGCGCTCTTCGTTGCAATCAAAATTGCTATGCATAATATCAAAAAAAGCGCAATGGAATCGGAGAATCCGGCAGGACAAACAAGAAACTTAGATGACAGAAAATTTCGGGGCAGAATCAGAGCGCCCCGGATTTTTAGATACGAAATTGCTTGACCAGCGTTTCCAACTGATCGGCCAGACCTTTCAAGCCATCGCCGTAACGCTCGGTATTTTCCGAACGGGAAACCGTTTCTTCGGACACTTCATGGATCTGAACAATATGCCGCTTCACGGTTTCTGCCAGCTGAGACTGCGACTGAGCTGCGTTCAGAACCTGCTCGCTCATTTTCTGGATATCATCCATCAACACCGACACCGGCTGGAGAGTATCACGGGTTTTCATTACCGCCTCACAGCTTGACTTGGTCGCCGCCTTACTGGCTTCAACCACCGAGACCGTCGACAGCGTCGCGCTGCGAATCTTATCGATAATCGCCTCGATCTCGACGGTCGATTCCTGAGTACGCTGCGCCAGACCGCGCACTTCATCGGCCACCACAGCAAAACCGCGTCCATGCTCTCCGGCACGAGCCGCTTCAATAGCTGCATTCAAGGACAGCAAATTCGTCTGCTCGGCAATTTCTTTGATCACGCTGACCACCGTGCCGATCAGCTCACTGTCGGCTCTAAGCTGAATGACCGATTCATTCATCGCCCGCATGCCCTGAGACAGCTTTTCGATCTCTTCGGCAGCCACTCCGACCATTTCACCGCTCTGCTTGACCCGATCCGTTGCCTGATCGGTTGCTCTTGACGTATTGCGCGAATGATCTTCAACCGAGGCCGCCTTAAGATGCATCTCCGACACAGAGTGCGAAAGATCTTCGGTTGCCGAGCGCTGCTGCTGACTCCCCAAACGGGCATCGTGAGTAATGTCCAATAAGCGTTTGGAGGAAAGATCCAGCTCATCAACCGTCAGGGCAACTTCCTTCAGCATCTGGCGAATTTTTTCCATAAAGTCGTTGAAATAACGCGCCATTTCTCCCATTTCATCCGTGCTGTTTACCGGCAAGCGACGCGTTAAATCACCTTCGCCTTCGGAAATATCCCGCATGGCATGCGAAACGGTTTTGATCGGTTCGATAACCGAACGAGTCACGCGCCGCGAAATCAGCATCCCTACCAATTGTCCGGTAATTGATAAAGCCAACAGCAGAACAATATTATTCCAACTGCTGTCGATCACCTCGCCGCCCAACTGCCGCACTTCGGACACACTGCGGGTAGAGATGCGATTCAGCTCGGCTTCCATTTCACGGAAAATCGGTTCGATCTGATTTTGCGCAATCCACAAATCCATCCGCCACTTCGGGCTTTCGTGAATGCTTCGCAACACCTGATAATTCTGCAAATAGTTTTTAGAGAGTCCGGTCAGAGCTTCCAAACCGCTCTCCTCTTCCAATGTCAGCTCCTGAACATCGGCCTGCCGGTTCAGATCCGTCAGTTGCGAATCGAAATACCCTAGATAATCTTCGGTCATTTTCCGCATGGAATCATTGCGAAACGCCATATAACCGCGCACCGACGACATCACATTCAGCCAGGTTTTCTGCAGTTCAATCAACCGCCCGAGCAGTTGGCGGCGATCCGGCGAATATTCGGACAATTCAGAATCCAGCATTTCACTGAGAATTTGCTGCATCCGCGTTGCTTGCGGATTCATACTCTCATCTACATAAGCAAACCCCGGAAATTTCAACGACGCCTGACTTTGCACCTGTTGAATGTCGGCGATGTACGGAGTCAGACTTTCCAACAGAGTCTGTAATTGGCGATAGGAATCAGTAATTTCCGAACCGGCGGAAGGAGTTGGCTCATCAACATCTTCGTGCAGACGGTCCTTGATGGTTTCGGCCGCACTTCGCACACTGGAATGATAAAGTTCCAGATTCGTCTCTTCACCGGTTGCCAGAAACATGCTTAAGGCATTCATCCCTTTTTCCAGCTCAAAGGAAACGGATTGTGCTTCAATCGCCACCGGCTGCTTCTGTTCAACGACCTCGGAAACCTTTTCCCGAACCAGAAACAAATTCACCGCCGCTTGAATGGTAATCAGCGCCAAAGCAAACCAGATCACTCCGAAACCGAAGCGAATTTTCTGCTGGATCGTCAAGCGATGTAAAAACTGATCCATAGTATCAACCTTCTCTTAAAACCTGCGGTACCCGAAATTAGCGGGAATGACTTAATTGAAAAAGATAAAGCAAAGCCGATGCCAGCATTTTTTATGCCCGCCGGACAACAATGAAAAGCCTCTCTTTAAAAACAACGGCAGAAAGGCTGTTTTCTTAAAAGAAAAGCTAAGGAAAAGCAAGAAAAGGAAATGCCAAGGAAAAGCAGGGAGAACAATACGGAAAAACGATAAAAGAACTCAAAATCCGCCAAATGCAGCCAGCCCTTCGGGCCGCCGGAAGCCGGAAATTTATCTGACAGGATAGTTACCGCGCGCGATCAGACCGCCGTCGAGCGTCAAAATGGAACCGGTCATCCAAGCCGCCTCATCCGATAGCAGGTAGGCGGTTGCTTCACCCATCTCTTCGGTAGTGCCGTAGCGACCCAACGGCATCCGATTACACCACTTCTTTTCCATCGCCGGTTGCGACAGGATCGCTTCGGTACGTTCAACCGGGACGACGCCTGGTGCCAAAACATTGACGCGAATACCGTGTTGCCCCCATTCCGCCGCCTGAACCTTAGTCATCGCATCCAATCCGGCCTTGGAAGCGGCATAAGCAGAAAACCACTCACAAGTCGCCTGACCGTGAATACTGCTGTTATTGACAATTGCTCCGCCGTGGCCGGCAGAGATACAGGCTTCGGCAAACGCGCTGCTAAGACGGTAAGGCGCCAGTAGATTAACCGCGATGGTTTCGGAAAATTGCCGCCCTTTCACATCATTCAAAGCGGTCACTTTACTGACAATACCGGCGTTATTAACCAAGGCATCCAAGCCTGCGAATTTTTGCCACGCCTGTTCAAAGAATGCTCCCAAACCTTCCGCATCTCGAAAATCGCATTGCAACGCAACCGCTTCGGCACCAAGCTTCTCCACCGCCGTAAGCGTCTTTTCAATTCCGCTTTCATTACGGTTGTAATGCAAAACCAGACGACAGCCTTTTCCGGCGAGAACTCGCGCCATGCCAGCACCGATCCCGCTGGAAGCTCCGGTAATCAGAACCCGTTTGTTTTTCAATCCTCGCACCGTTACGCTCCCTGCTGACAATGATTTTTAAGCATCTCCAGAATCACACCGACGATTTTCTCGCTGGCCTGAGTCGGCGCTTTTTGACGAATGGCGTCGGAGGCGACACTGCGTTTCTCTTCCCCCCAAACCAGCAAACGATCTCGCAACAACTCGGGAGTCAAATCATTCTGCTGGATAATTTCCCCACCCTGTAAATCGACCAATGCCTGCGCATTCGCTGTCTGATGATCATCAACCGCGTGCGGATAAGGCACCATAATCGCCGGACGTGCCGCAGCCATCAGCTCACTGACCGTCAAAGCACCTGAGCGACACAAAACCAAGTCTGCCTGCTGGTAGGCTTCAACCATATCATCAATAAAAGCAAGAATTTCCGCCTGAACACCTGCTTCGGCGTAAGCTTCGCGGGCTTCCTGCAAAGTTTTTTCACCCGTTTGGTGACGCACTTGAGGGCGCTGCGCTTCCGGCAATAAAGCCAACGCCTTCGGCAGCGTCGTATTCAACGCCAAAGCACCGCGACTGCCGCCGAGAACCAAAAGATGCCACGGTTTGCGCCGAGCCACCGTCGGCAAAGACTCCAGACCGGCACGAACCGGATTACCAAGCAGCATCACTTTTTCACCACGAAGCGCTTGCTGAGGGAAAGCACTGATAATTCTGTTCGCCAATGGCGCCAGTAATTTATTGGTTAAGCCAGGTATGGCATTTTGTTCATGTAAAACCAGTGGTAATCCCAGACTCTTTGCCGCCAGGCCACCTGGCCCGCAGACAAATCCTCCCATCCCAAGAACCAACTGCGGTTGCAGCTTTTTCATCAAGCGACGGGCCTGCCACCAAGCCTGAGCCACTTTCATCGGTGCTTTCAACCAGCCAAGCAAGCCGTTACCGCGTAAGCCGCGTATTGGGATTTCATAAAATGGCAAACCGGCCTTTTCCACCCATTCGCGCTCCATCCCTCCCTTGGTTCCCAACCAGACGGTTTCGACGCCGTGAGACTTCAGAGCCTCTGCCAGAGCCAGACCGGGAAAAACATGACCACCGGTTCCGCCGGCCATCACCATTATTCTAGCCATCCTTTTCCTCCTTGAGTGCAGCGGCTCGGGTTTCGAAATCGACACGTAATACAACGGCCACAGCAATACTCAGCAGCAACAGGCTGCTCCCGCCGTAACTCATAAACGGCAAGGTCAGACCTTTGGTCGGGAAAGCTCCGAGGTTGACCCCCATATTGATCCCGGCCTGAAGAATAATCCAGATCCCGATCCCATAGGAAATCATGCCACCAAAAAAACGCTCGGAAGTAATGGCTTTGTGGCCGATGCGGAACAGACGTTGCAAAATCCCCAGATACAGCAGAATCAAAGCCACGACTCCGACAAAACCAAATTCTTCGGCATAGACGGAAAACAGGAAATCAGTATGCGCGTCCGGTAAATACAGCAATTTCTGAACACTGCCACCAAGGCCGGTGCCGAACCATTCGCCCCGGCCGGAAGCAATCAGTGCCTGAGTCAATTGATAGCCACTGCCGAACGGATCCTGCCACGGATCGAGAAAACTGCTCACCCGTGCCATTCGATATTCCGAGGTGGTCACCAGCACCACCAGAATGGTCACCATCGGCAACACAGTCAGGACGAAATAACGCCAGGGCGCACCGGCAATCAGTAACATTCCGGTAATCATAACCGCGATAACCAGCGTACTGCCGTAATCCGGTTCCATGAGAAGCAGAATCGCCATAAGACCGAACGGCAGAGCCAGTCGGATAACCGCTTCGAAACTTTCGCGTACGGCATTGGCATGCCGGTCAAGATAACCGGCCATAAAAATGACGATCACCAGTTTCATAAATTCCGAAGGCTGAAAGTTCATTACCACCAACGGCAACCAGCGCTTACTCCCGTTGATCTCCCGTCCGAAAATCAAAACCGCAATCAATAAAAAAATGGCTAAAAAGAACAACTTTCCTCGATGCTTGGCCCAGAAATCAACCGGAATTTGGAACAGAACATAACCAAAAGCAGCTCCCATTCCCATCGAGATCAACTGACGCCAGAAATAGTGATCCGCATCGCCGAAACGCGATTCGCTGATCGCCACAGAACTGGAAGCGACCATCGTCAGACCGAGGATGCACAGCGCCGAAATCAATCCCAGCAGCCAGAAATCCAAGGGCCATTTTCTGCTCGCTTCGCGCCAGGCCTCAATCACCGCTATTCTCCCTGCAAATCCATAACCAGACGGCTGAACACTTCACCGCGATGTACATAACTTTCAAATTGATCGAAACTGGCGCAGGCCGGAGAAAATAAAACGACATCTCCTTCTTGTGCCGTTTGCGCCGCCAGCCGTACCGCTGCCGACAAGTCCGCCACCGGTCGCAAGTCCACGCCCTGAAGAGCCTGGCCGATGATCGACTTATCGCGACCAAACAAAATGGTTTGCTTGCAGTACTTTTCCACAGCCGGTTTCAGAGAAGAAAAATCGGCTTCCTTACCGACGCCACCAGCCAGCAGGATCAAACGTCCTTCACTCTGCTCACCGAGGCTTTGGATCGCCGTCACCGTCGCACCGACATTGGTGCCCTTGGAATCATTGATCCAGTCCACTCCCTTCCAGGTCGCCACATGCTGCGTCCGATGCGCCAGACCGCTGAAGTTCTTCAGAACATCCAGAAAATGTTCTTCGCAGACCGAAAAAGGATGACATAGCGCCATCATTGCCAGAGCGTTCAAAAGATGATGCCGCCCCTGCAAACGAAGCTCTTCGACCGCAACCAGAGGCTGATGGTGATAACCCAGCCAGCGTTTTCCTTCACATTCCACCAGGCCGTAATCACAATTCTGCAAAGGACAATCCAGGCCAAAGCGCAAAATTTTTGCATGGTGGAAAACGCCATTGACACTGAAATCAATCGGTAGAACCGCATAATCCGTATCGGCAAAAACCTGTGTTTTGGCCTGAATATACGCTTCCAGATCGTCATAACGATCCATATGATCTTCAGAGATATTCAGAACGGTTGAAGAAACCGTGTGCAAAGAATAGGTGGTTTCCAGCTGAAAGCTCGACAACTCTACGACGAACACATCGTAAACGTTTTCATCAAGCAGCAAATCCAGCACCGGCTGGCCGATATTACCGCCGACGGCAACTTTGTAGCCAGCTTTTTCCAACGCCATTCCGGTCAGGGTTGTTACGGTGCTTTTACCGTTGGAGCCGGTAATCGCCACGACCGGAACGCCGACCGCCCGCGCGAAAAGTTCAATATCGCCAATCACTTCCTTGCCCAGCTTGCGCAAAGCCACAACCCAGGGCTCACTTTTGGCAATGCCCGGACTCAACACAATACAGCGAAAACGATTCAACCAGCTACCGGGAATTTCTCCCAAAGCAATCTCCAATTCAGGACATTGCTGCCTTATCGCTTCAACATCCAAATTTTCCCGCGTATCGAAAGCCAGACATTTCACTTTCTGAGCTTTAAAATAGCGTAATACCGATAGTCCGGTTATCCCCAATCCCGCAACCAGATACATAGGCAATCCTTCGATAAATCTAAGGCCGCTGCTACGGCTCTTACTTGTTATATTGCGTTATACAATCTCTACTTGAATTCACGTTTAACGGAGTTTCAAACTGGCCAGTCCGATCATCACCAAAATAATGGTGATGATCCAGAAACGCACAATGACTTTGGACTCATGCCAGCCTTTCTGTTCAAAATGGTGATGCAACGGCGCCATCAGAAAAATTCGCTTGCCGCGCAATTTATAGGAGCCGACCTGCAGAATAACCGATACGGTTTCTGCAACAAAAATGCCTCCCATGATGACCAAGACCAGTTCCTGTTTGACCGCCAGCGCCATGGTTCCCAAAGCCGCACCAATTGCCAGTGAGCCAACATCGCCCATAAAGACCTGCGCCGGGTGAGCGTTATACCACAGAAATCCGAGCCCGGCGCCTGCCAAAGCCGCTGCAAAAATCGTCAGTTCGCCGACTCCGGGAACATACGGGATATTCAGATAATCCGAAAAGTAGACATGCCCGGAAAGATACGCAAAGACCCCCAAAGCGGCAGAAATCATGACCGTCGGCATAATCGCCAGACCATCCAGACCATCGGTCAGGTTTACCGCGTTGGAAGTGCCCACAATCACAAAGTACCCGAAGACAATGCTCCAGATGCCCAGGTCAATCACCGTGTCTTTCATATATGGAATCAACAACTGCGTTTCAGCCGGTACCGTGGCCAGAATATACAAGGCAGCGGCAGTCGCAAAACCGATAATCGATTGCCAGAAATACTTCGTTCTCGCCCGCATACCGTTTGGATCGCGATAGACCACCTTTTTATAATCATCAATGAAACCGATAACCCCGAAGGCCAGCATGGATAGAGTTACGATCAACAAATAGTGATTGGTCAAATCGCCCCACAGCACCACCCCGGCCGTTACCGAGAACAGAATCATGGTTCCTCCCATCGTCGGGGTTCCGGTCTTCACCAGATGGGTTTGCGGACCGTCCTGCCGAACCGCCTGACCAACTTTTAAACGTTTCAACCAGCGTATCATGGTTGGAGCAATCAAAAACGACAGTATCAGAGCGGTGAGAATACTCATAATCGCCCGCATGGTAATGTAGCTAAACACCCCGAAACCGGAAATATACTGTTGCAGATATTCGGTTAAATAGACCAGCATAATTTTCTCTTCGCTCTATGATGCACCACGCTTTGCAAAGCGCTTCGTGCCAGTTCCAAAAACCCAAAGGTTCCGCGTTGTTTTTTTATTGTCCGGAGGGGAATGCGTCAAACAAAGCCTGACTGACAATTTCCATCTTCGCCGAGCGGGAACCCTTAACTAATATATTGATTTTGTGTGATTTCCGGAGAAGGCTTTCCAACTCGGAAATCATTTGCTGATGATCGAAAAATCGGCGACCATCGCCATGAAAAACATTCAACATCGGAGCTGTTGCGTCCCCGAGCAACCACAAATGCTCAATCCCGATCTGATTGGCAAATTCAGCAACCGCATTATGGCCTTTTTCGCTATCTTCACCCAATTCAGCCATAGCGCCAAGACAGACCATTGAAACGCCTCCGATATCCTTCAAGGCTCGCATCCCGGCCTTTACCGACTCCGGATTGGCATTATAGCTATCATCAATCAGATAGCCGAATTCCAGACGCCGTGGCTGCAAACGACCGCCAACACCGCTAAAAACCTGCAAGACCGGAGCCATTTTCAGCCACGGCAAACCGGCGGCGTAACCGACAGCAACACAGGCTGCGGCATTATAAGCGTTATGAGCGCCAAGCACTGGCATTTTGATCCTGTGCGACTCGCCAGCATATTCAATCACAAAATCAACGCCTTCAGCATCTGTCTCAATCGTGATAAGGCGAATATCCGCCTCTTGCGCTTGACCGAATTTCAACACCCGGCACCCTTCCTGTCGCTGTAGCTTGGCAAGCCAGAAAGCATACCCTTCCGATTCGCAGTTAATGACAGCTACGCCGTTGCGGTGGAACCGATTCAAACCGTTAAAAATTTCGCCCTTGGTTTCAATCACTCCCTGCAGACTGCCAAAGCCTTCCAGATGAGCCCCGGACGCATTATTGATCACAGCGATATCCGGTTTGGCCAATTCGGTCAAATACGCGATTTCTCCGGGATGATTCGCGCCCATTTCGATTACCGCATATTGATGCCACGGACGCAGTTTCAGCAAAGTTCGCGGCACACCCAAGTCATTATTCAAATTGCCTTCGGTTGCCAGAGTTTCACCTGACGCGGAAAATAATTGACTCAACAGCGTTTTGGTTGTGGTTTTACCATTGCTCCCCGTCACGGCAACCAGGGTTTTAACCGGCATTTGCAAACGGTGCCAGGCAGCAAACAAACCCAAAGCCCGCCGGGTATCTTCCACGCTCACCACCGGAACAGCTGTTTCCAGATTTCGCTCCGCCAACACAGCCGCCGCACCTTGAAGAACCGCTTGCTCGACAAAATCATGGCCGTCAAAACGCTCCCCGCTCAAAGCAATGTACAAAGCCCCGGGAGCAATGGTTCGACTGTCGGTACTGATCGAATCGAAACGCACCCTTGCCGGATCGGCCAACGCCCCAGACTCCAACACAGCCTCTTCGCCAAGCGCCAGCAGCAAATCGGCCAATGACCAGGAGAACGCTTGAACATCCGCCGACTGTTCCAAGGTTTTTAACCTCGCTTGCGCTTGCGTCAATATCTGCTCCGGTGACTTCATTCCGTTCTTCCCATTTTCTGCATTATTCCCTTAAGCATCCGATGCCGATCTTTGCTGCATTTCAGGTGTTTTCGGCGAAGTGGCTGAACGGCAAAATCGCTTAACCACTCCGGCATCACTAAAAGGGTATTTGTTGCCGGCGATTTCCTGATAGGCCTCATGCCCTTTGCCGGCCACAACGACCAAATCGTCATCATCCGCCTGTTGCAAAGTCCACTCAATCGCTTCGGCACGATCCTCGAGGCGCGTAACCGCGGCCCGGGGTGAAAAACCTTCGCAAATTTCATCCAGAATAGCGTCCGGCCGTTCATCACGCGGATTGTCGCTGGTCACAACCACTCGATCCGCCAATTGTTCGGCAACCTGAGCCATCAGCGGCCGCTTTCCTTTATCCCGGTTGCCGCCGCATCCGAAAAGCACCCATAACTTTCCTCGCGAAGCCGACAGATGCTCACGCACTGCCAGCAACACCGAATGCAAGGCATCTGCCGTATGCGCAAAATCCAACACGACGGCCGGTTGTTCGCACAAGCGCTGCATTCTACCGTCCACCGGTTTCAGACGACAGGCGCCAGCCACCAGGTCGGGCCATGCAAAGCCGTTAGCAAGCAGAACACTCAAGGCACACAATACGTTCTCCGCGTTAAAGCGCCCAAGCAAAGACACTTTCAACTCGGCCTCGACACCGGCAAAATGCAGATGCATCAGCATGCCTTCGGGATACAGCTGCAAACGACGGCAGAGTAAAAAGCTCTTGCTCTCGCTTTGCACTTGTTGGTTCGCTTCGCCTATCGCATAACCGAAACAATGCGCTAGGCTGTTACTTTCACACAGCTCCCGACCGGTTTCATCGTTCAAATTAAGCACCTGTGCCGTCGAGTCAAAACCAGTAAAGAGACTTTTCTTCGCTTCGCGATAAGATTCGACACTGCCGTGAAAATCCAGATGATCGCGGGTAATCTGCGTCAAAGCGGTCGTTTGAAAACATACACCGTCAACCCTGCCTAAACTCAAAGCGTGGGAAGACACTTCCATCACCACCCACTCATATCCTTGATGCAGAAAACCTGCCAACAGGCGCTGTACGGAAACAACATCCGGTGTGGTATTCTGTGTCGGCGTCAACGCACGCCAATTGCCGTTTCCAAGCGTCCCGATCAAGGCCGCTCTGAATCCTAAATGTTCCAGAAGCTGAACTGTGTAAAAAGCGCTTGAAGTCTTACCGTTGGTGCCGGTAATTCCGACAACTTTTAAATTCCGACTTGGAGAATCGTAGAACCAGTCAGCCAAAGCGGCCAGAAATTCGGTTAGATGTTCACACCAACAAAAAACACATTGCCCAGCCTGTCGCTTCCAGAGAGAACGCTCTTCGCCCTCCAGCGGCCGATCGCTTAACACCCAACCAGGCTGTTTATCCAATACCTGCGCTAAAAATGCCAAACCGTGTTTTTGTGTTCCCTGCAAGGCAATAAAAGCATCACCGGGCTCCACTCCGCGTGAGTCGAGATGCAACTGCCCAATCAGGCGGTCATCGAGGGAGTTTTCACACCGAAAGGCCATCCCGCCAGCCTGAAAAAATTCCTCGATCTGCTTCAGAGTTTTCATCGCTGCGCCGCCACAAGCTGGGTTTCCGTCTCAACCTGATCAGGCGGCACATTGCGCAGTCTCAAAGCCTGCTCCATGACTTCCTTGAAAACCGGAGCAGCAACGGCACCACCATAATAAATACCGCGTGCCGGTTCATTGATTGCCACCACCATCACCATATTCGGATCAGAGACCGGCACCACTCCGGCAAACAGCGACATATAGGTATTTTGCTGATAACCGCCGCCCCGACTGGTTTTATGCACCGTTCCTGTTTTCCCGGCCACCCGATATCCCGGAATCTGCGCCAAAGGCGCCGTTCCCTTTCTGGACACCACCGACTCCATCATCAGTAACACGTCCAATGCCGATTGTGGCTTGACCAACTGAGCACCCTGCGGCGGCTGTTTCAATTTAATCAAACTTAAAGGCAACATTTCGCCGTGATTGGCAAACAACAGATAAGCATGCGCCAAAGACAGAATATTGATATTAAAACCGTAACCGAAGGAGGCCGAAGCCTGATCGATGGGCTGCCATTGCTGGGCGGGTTTCAAATAGCCGTTATTTTCTCCGGGCAAATACAAACCGCTTTCCTGCCCGAAGCCGAGTTCCTTCCAGAATTCGCGCTGTTGATCCGCCGTCAGCTTCAAAGCAATTTTCGACGCACCGACATTACTCGACTTCTGAATAATATCGTGCGGAGTCAGTTCGCCGTAATTATGGGTATCAGTAATCCGCTCACCCTGAATTCGCACCGAACCGGGAGCGGTATCAATCAAGGTATCCGTTGTAATCACCCCTTCATCCAGAGCCTTGGCGATGACGAACGGTTTAATCGTCGAACCGGGTTCGATTAAATCGGTAATTACCCGATTTCGAATCGCCCGCCCCTTACGTTGCGACGAGTCATTCGGATTATAGCCAGGCAGACTGACCATCGACAGAATCTCACCCGTCTTGGCATCCAGCACGACTGAAACGGCCGAACGCGCCTGATGCTTGATCATCGTCTCCTTCAAAGCCTTGTAGGCGAAATGCTGAATACGTTCATCCAAGCTCAACACAATCGGTTTTCCGGCTTCCGAAGCTTTGACGTCGCGAACGAAATCCACTACATGTCCGGCACGATCCTTGATCACCTGCTTCTTGCCAGGCTGCCCGCTTAACCAGTCTTCGTACGCCAGTTCAATTCCTTCAAGACCACGGTCATCAATATTGGTAAAACCGACCAGGTGCGCACTACTTTCGGCCGCAGGATAATAGCGTTTATATTCATCCTGCGTATAGACACCGTAAAGATTCATGTCGTCGATCCGCTCGGCAATTTGCGGCTGCAGGGCGCGCTTCATATATAAAAAACGCCGCTTTTCATAAGCTTCGATTCGCTTGCGAATTTTTGACTCCGACTCTCCCAGCGTACGCGCCAGCTGGGAGAAACTGTGACGATAACGCTCAATCAAGCGCATATCTACCCACAAGGAAGGCGAATCTTTATTGATAACAATTTTGCGATCGCCCCTTTGCAGAGTCATTTCAATCAACTTCAGGTATACGCCAGGTAACTGAAGCTCCTTCAGCACCTGCAAACGTTGGGAATCATTTACCTGAGTGATAAAACTGAGCTTCTTATCACGATTTTTCTCTGCCAGAGCAACCAGTTCAGCATCGTTCATTCCGAGCGTATTCAAAAACGTCCGGTAATTGCGATCATATTCCAGCAGAATTTTCGGATCGACCCAGACCGATGCCATAGGCGTACTAAGCGCCAGCAACATACCATTACGATCGTAAATTTCGCCCCGCGGAGCCGGGATTTCGATATTTCGGACGTGGCGCTTATCACCTTCGTTTCGCAGAAAATCCGTTTTAAGAACCTGAACGTAAAACGCGCGTACCGCCACCACCAGAAAGCCGATGACAATCAGGTAAAAAACCACCTTGTCGCGTCGAAATTCACTGTCCACTCTCTACCTCGGAAACTTGTGCGGATTGGGGCGGAAGAATGACCGTCTCATAATGGTCTTTCTCGGATGTCATATGCAAGCGGCTACGCGCAATCTGTTCAACCCGTATCGACGAAGTCAAATGCGTTTTCTCCAGCATCAAGCGCCCCCACTCTTCACGAGCTTTCAGCGCCTGTTGCATCACATCGTAATACTGCGATTCCAGATAGCGAATCTCATATTGAATTTTCACTATGGCGATCAAACTGCCCAGAATCGCGGCCAGAAATATAAATAGAAAAAGCCCGCGCCATTTAAACGCAATTAAATGGGCAGGCATTGGGAATCGATTGATCATCTTAAACCTTTGGCAAGCGAATGGCGTCGACAATTCGAAGGTTGCGGCTTCGAACCGTCCTTCGCCTTAGTCCGCTTGACGACGCAGGAAAGCCGGGATGTCCAAATAGCTGGAATCGTTTCCTCCCGACGAGGCAACACTACCGTTCACAGCCATTTTCGGACGGACAATTTCCGGTTCCTGTGCCAGCATATCCGGTCTGATTGATTCGGTCGAACCAAACGCAGGTTCGCTTTTAACCGTTTCAACAACCGGTTCCGGCTCGGCAACCGGCGTAGCGTCTACCGCAGCTGCCGTCGCAGATTTGACGAACTGAGGTTTATTGGAAGAGATTGCTTCGGTCGGAACCAAGCCTGTCGCGACAACGGTCACGCGAATGTCTTCGGTCATGCTTTCGTCAAGCGATGTTCCGATGATTACGCGGGCATCCGGAGCAGCCACCTGATCGATAACGTCACCCACTTCGTTGAATTCTCCCAGAGTGAAGTCCAAACCACTGGTAATGTTGACCAACAAACCTTTTGCGCCGGACACCGCAATATTATCCAGCAGAGGATTGGCAATCGCTTTTTCAGCTGCTTTGATCGCACGGTCGTCACCTTTCGCATGACCGACACCCATCATCGCCATTCCGCGCTCGCCCATAACCGTGCGCAAATCTTCAAAGTCGACATTGATCATTCCCGGACGGGTAACCAATTCAGAAATCCCCTGAACTGCGCCGTATAAAACTTCATTAGCGTAATCAAACGCCTTAGCCAGAACAAAATCGCGTCCAAGAACTTTTAATAACTTATCGTTCGGAACCGTAATCAGGGAATCGACATGCTCGGCCAGCTCTTCAATACCGGCATCGGCCACTTTATTACGGCGCTCAAAACCGAACGGCTTGCTGACAACACCAACCGTCAGAATGCCCATTTCGCGGGCAGCCTGCGCAACGACAGGAGCCGAACCAGTCCCGGTTCCGCCGCCCATTCCGGCAGTGATGAAAACCATATCGGCACCGCGTAAAGTCTCTTTGACTTTTTCGATGTCCGCTTTGGCTGCTTGCTTCCCTTTTTCAGGATCCGCTCCGGCTCCCAGCCCGTTTTCACCCAATTGCAGGCAAAGATCCGCAGGAGAGTGTTCCAACGCTTGCGCATCCGTATTGGCACAAATAAATTGCACCCCTTCCACATTTGAGCGCACCATGTAATCAACAGCGTTACCGCCGCCGCCACCTAGACCGATGACTTTAATGACCGGCATGCCGGGCTTGCGTAAATCCGTTGTTTCTGTTCCGATAAATTTCATGACGACGATTCCCCTTGATCAACATGATTTCTAAATAAGCTAATTAAAATTACTCCGCTGAACCGATCCGTTCGGCAACCCGCAACACAGCGCTTCGGGATCGTGCATTCAAGCGGCACTCTTCTGCAGATGGAAAGACAGGCTTTCCGATTCTCTTCAACACCGGTTCAACCACTTCAATTTGAATGGGTGAATCGGGAAACAAATCCTGGAACCTCGATTGATCCCGGATAAACACCTTGACGATCCGATCTTCCAGAGAGTGGAAACTGATTACAGCTAATCGCCCCTGCGGTGCCAGCACCTCAATCGAGGCCTGCAATACATTCTTTAAAACATCCAACTCGCGATTGACCGCTATGCGAATCGCCTGAAAGGTTCGCGTTGCCGGATGTTTATTTTTTTCGGTTTTAGGAGAAGCTCTTCTGACCAGCTCCGCCAGATCCAGGGTGGTGTTCAATTTATTTTCCGCCATTGCCTCTTTTATCTGCCGGGCAATGCGTCCGGAAAAACGCTCTTCACCATAATTCTGCAAAGCCAACTTAAGGGTCTTTTCATCCACATCCGCCAGCCATTGCTTGGCACTCATCCCGCTTTCATTATTCATACGCATATCCAACGGCCCTTCACGCATGAAACTGAAACCTCTTTCGGCATCATCCAATTGCGGCGACGAAACCCCGAGATCAAGCAACAAACCGTCGATTTTGCCAAGCAGTCCACGATCGCGGCAGTAATCCGCCAGCTGTTCAAAACTGCCATAGACGATTTCAAAGCGCGGATCATCAAAATGCTCTTTGGCAAAAGCTATCGCCTGCGGATCCTGATCGATGGCAATCAAACGACCTTTTTCGCCTAAACGGGAAAGAATCGCTTTTGAATGCCCTCCTCTCCCAAAGGTTCCGTCAACGTAAATGCCGTCTTCCTTAATATTCAATCCGGCAATCGACTCTTCCAGCAAAACGGAAAAATGCTTTAAACCTTCCGACACCTTTTTCTCCGTTCTACAAACTCAGACTGGCCAAGGATTCGGAAACTTCGTTGGACATGGCAACATCCAGCATTTCCGGACGACTGGCATCCCACGCTTCTTGAGACCAGAGTTCGAATTTATTCCCCTGTCCCAGCAAAATAGCCGGCTTACCGATTTTGGCATGCTCTCTCAACAGACCGGGAAGCAAAATTCGCCCTTGCGAATCAATTTCCATTTCCGAAGCATGTCCCAACAAAAGCCGTTGATACAAGCGCGCCTGCGGGTCAACATTAGGCAAAGACATCAACTTACGCTCAATCACTTCCCATTCGTCCAGCGGGTAAATCAACAAGCACGGGCTGTGCAGATCAATCGTCGCCACCAGCTGATTATCGCTGGCCTCCGCGATTGCCTCACGATACTTCTTAGGAACCGCCATGCGTCCCTTTGCATCGATATTGACCGAATTGATCCCTCTAAAAAACAGCATAACACCAAATTTCGCCACTTTTCCCCACTTGATGCCACTATATTGATTATCCCTGCCACTGTCAACCACCTCCGTAAGGGAAATTTTCATTACAAGACAATAACTTAGCGCGCAACCGGTAAAAACCTATAACAAAAAGCAAGAAATATTTATACTTATTAATCAAATAGTTAAGAACGACTTAAAAACTCAACACTTAAGAGAAGGGCAGAAGACCTTAAAAAACTTCCGTTAATTTTACCCACAGGCCTAGGAAGCAAAAACCAACCATATATAGTGCTATTTAAAAAAACACACACAAAATAGAGTATAAAAACCTACCTGACGACCAAAAAAAGAAAAGCAAAACTTTTTTATCCATCCCACCTATAGAAATTTCAACTGCAGAGAAAAATCCCTTGATAGAGATATTCACCGTCAAGCAGAGAGCAGCCAGAAAGCTTCACAAATCCGATGTTTAAAAAGCGCTGTAGAAAAGGTGTGTAGAAGAGATTGTCCGGTCAAAAAACCAAAAGTGGGAACAGGGACAGAAAACAAAGTGGGGAATTTTCCCAAAAAAGCCTTGTATCAGAACAAAACGAAGACAAAGCCTCTATTGAGAGGCCCTGATAGAACCGACCGGCGAAACCAGTCAGAAAGAAAAAAAGAAAAAGTGGGTCTATAAGCCGGGTTCTGTACTCCGATGGAGCGACAACCATTCATCTGGCAAAAGCATCACTGCTTCACTCAAGCGACCTACCCGGAAACCTCTGCGAGCAACAGAGCGTCGCTGCATGCAGCGACTGTGTTTCCCTATTTGGTCTTGCACCGGATGGGGTTTACCATGCCGTCTCTGTTACCAGATCCGCGGTGCGCTCTTACCGCACCCTTTCACCCTTACCTGCCCGTTTACACGAACATCGGCGGTCTTCTCTCTGCTGCACTGGCCGTCGGCTCACGCCGCCCAGCGGTTAGCTGGCATCCTGCTCTACGGTGCCCGGACTTTCCTCCGAAACCAAACGGTTCCCGCGATTGTCCGACCCACTTTTGCGGCGATATATTAACTCAAAGTTCAGGCAAACACCAGCGGGAACACTACTGTAGCCGGATGCTTCATGTCATTCTTTCTGTACGGCTTGCAACGCCTGAGCGACTTGGATACGAAACAGATAGGCAACCGGCGAATTCACCATCAATGCAAAAGGTTGCCACTCGCCTTTCCTGACGATATAACCCGCCAGACAGCTGACCCCTTTCAAAGTACCGGTTTTCGCATAGATTCCCGGCTCGATTTCAGGCAACAGATAACGCCATGGCAAAAAGGCGTTCAGAACATCCAGCAACTGCTGTGGAGTCAGATGATTTTCTTTCGATAAACCGGCACCGTCTTCCAGACGGTAATCAACCCAGTGAAAACGCTCCTTCAACCATCGTGTATAGAAACGAGCGACCTTTTCACTGTCTGCCGGAACGCCCAGAGTATCGGCCGCCAGATTCAAGGCCAGTTGATTGGCGATAAAATTGGTGGAATAAGCCAGCATGGAACGGATCACTTCACCCAACGTGTGCGAATTACGATAGGTCACCAGTAAATCATCAAGGTGCTGACCGGCATCGATCCCGGACACACGACTCTCCTGTTCCAATTGAATGCCTTTCTGTTGCAGAAACAGAGAAAACAACTCGCCGAAATAACGACTGCCGGTTTTTGGTTTCGTTCCCAGATTGAAACGTTCGGCACCTTTGAAAGGGTGAAGTCGCCACTGTTGCCGAGCCACTTGTTCCGACAAAGCCGTCAACGGTGTTTGCGGTTCTGCGCTGACCCACTGTTTCGAATTACGCCGGATATAAATACTGTTGAAGTTGGCAGCCAGTGCCGAGGGAACAGCATCATACGGATTGGAAGTCTCTCCGGTTCCGGGCAGAACGGCTTCAGGTCCATAATAGCTGTCATCCAATAACAGGCGCTGCAAACGACGAATGCCTCTTTCCCGTAGCGAAGTCGCCAGAGCTTCGGCCATCAGAACCAGTTCTTCGGAAACCAGAAACGGATCACCATAGCCTTTTATCAACAGATCAGGGGCCGCGTCTTCGTGTTCCAGCAGATAAAATTCCGTTTTAAACCGATAATCTTCCCCCCAGTGATCCAGCGCCATCAAAGCCGTCACTAATTTCGTGGTCGAAGCGGGAATAAAGGCGCGATCGGCACGAATATTCTGCAAATCCTTGCCATTGGCATCACGCCACAGCAAACCGGCTTTCGGATTGTCATGCAACTTGTCAAGAGTACCCGAAACCGTGTTGGCAGCCTGAATGGATCCGCAAGCCATCAACAGGCTCAGAAAGATGGAAACCATGAAAAACGGATAGGCAATCCCACCTTTCGCGCCATACTCAATTCGCTGAACCCTCTTCCCCATTCTTCCATCCTGTTCTGGAGCCCAAAAGAAGATGTTATTATACGCACACGCCCGGGAACCGCTATGCTTCTGTTTACCGGACAAATAAATAAAACGATGGGCTTTCCGGAAAACAACCGTGAACACTTGCAACCAGACAATCAAACATTCTTTCTGCACTCCCTTATGCAAAACCTTGCTGTTCGGTTTTATCTGGGCAGCTGTTTTCGCCGCTTTCATACCGGCAGGCAAAATTACCGTCTGGCAATACAGTATTTTACTCGGCTCGGTACCGGCGACGCTGCTCTGGGACATCTTCAACCTGCAGAGTGCAACTGTGCAGATCCTCAGCGCGCTGGCAAATGCCATAATTCTCTTCATTCCGTATTTCTATTTTCGATCGACCGGGGAAGAGAGCAAATGGTTATGGCTGACTTTTTCCGCCTACGGGCTGATCAATGCAGCACTTGGCTTCACAATGATCATCAGTTTACGTGGCGGGCATCTGTGATAGCCGTTAACGATAAGATCTACACCGAACAAAGTCGCGCAATCAGCGATCGGTTTTCAATTCCCCTGCTGTCAGAGGTAGCGCAAACACCCGAATTTCTTCTCGACTGGAAACTCAACGGAAACACCCCGGTTCTGGAATTGAACGATGGTGGCAAGGCTCCGATTTCAATCGACTTTCTAAATGGCAGGAAAGCCCATCGACGTCAATTCGGTGGCGGAAAAGGGCAACCGTTGGTCAGAGCCATGGGACAGCTGGAGAGCGGACTGCCGAACATCATCGATGCCACGGCCGGCATGGGCAGCGATAGTTATGTACTGGCTTCGCTGGGGTTTTCCGTCACACTGATCGAGCGCAGTCCGGCGGTAGCGGCTATTTTATTCGATGCCTTGCAGCGTGCCGCTTTAAGCAATGAACCGGACATTCTGCAAAGTGTACAGAGGATGCAATTGATTCAAGCCGACAGTGCCCGGTATTTGTCGACAACCTCGAAAACGGCGGATGTCGTCTACATGGATCCGATGTACCCGCATAAAAAGAAAAAAGCTGCGGTTAAAAAAGAAATGGCGATGTTGCAGAAAATGCTGGGAGCCGATACCGATAGCGAAAAACTCCTTGCAGCGGCTTTGCGCACCGCTACCTATCGAGTGGTCGTCAAGCGCCCCAAGGGAGCCGAGCCGATTTTTCATCCGCAAATCCGTCCAAGTACGGAAATCAGCAGCCCCAACACCCGCTACGACATTTACTCGATCAAAGCTCTCAAATCGTCAGGACAATTGTAACCGCCTGGAATAACTTACTGCTCCGCCAGAAAATCTTTTAATTCCTGCGTCCGCTGATAAACCGCTTTTTTCTTGCGCCCGCAGTATTCACTGACAATTTCGGCAATCTGTTTTACAGGCAGCGCCTGTTTAAGCAGCAGGCGGATCAGGTCATCATCGGCATTCTCTTCCGGCTCCGAAGTCATTTCCGCCCCGGCAAGCATGACAACAAACTCCCCTCTGACGCGATCGGGATTCGCTTCAAAATAAGCCACAAGCTCTCCCAGATCATCGCCCACGAACTGCTCGTACTGCTTGGTCAATTCTTTTGCCGCTACCGCCTGCCGGTCAGCCCCAAACACCTCAAGCATCGCTTGCAGACTTGCCTGCAGACGGTGTGGTGATTCGTAAAAAACCATGGTCCGACGCTCTGTGACCAAAGCTTGCAGCGCCTGCAAACGCTTCGGCGCCCTCGCTGGCAAAAAACCTTCGTAACTGAAACGGTCTGTCGGCATGCCTGCCGCACACAAAGCGGTGATCACCGCACTTGGTCCGGGAACAGGCACCACACTCAGGCCAACATCTCTCAGGGCTTTGACCAGATGATACCCCGGATCATTGATCAGAGGCGTCCCGGCATCGGAAATCAAGGCCCCGTTCTCGCCTTGCAGCAAACGCTCCTGAATACCCGCAATTCGCTCCCGTTCATTGTGATCATGCAGGCTGATCAACGGTTTATTAATCGCAAAATGCAGCAATAACGGCTTACTGTGGCGCGTGTCTTCAGCGGCAATCCAATCAACCGACGACAACGTCTCAATTGCACGCTGAGAGAGATCCTTAAGATTGCCGATCGGCGTCGCCACAATAAAAAGACTACCACTCTGCTTGCTTGATTCCATCTGATTTCCGTTTTGTAAAGCCTGAAAAAATGTGTTCTGTGCGAATCCGCTCACTCCGGAAAGCCTGTATCAAACGGCAAAATGAAATCGCCGGCAAAAAGAATTTTCGTCACGGCGTTTCAAATAACACTTCGACTGCGGGAATGGGATATAATCGCCACCTAATAACAGACAACTATTTTATAGAAAAATGACAGACAAGACCGTTTTTTCCCGAGCCTTATCTTTTAGCAAGCCATTTTCCGTTGCCATGTTTTTTGCATTGTCGGCCTGTTCCATTCCGCCAAAAGTACCTCCTGTCGAAAAACATCAACCGACCACTCCGGTCAAACCGCCGCAATCTAAGCAGGAAGAACCGGTTTTGGAAACCATCGGTATCCATCAACCCGGCGTCGATCTACCACAGAGCCTGCCGGTCGATGGAGAGGGTGAATCGGATCTGCAGCAACAGATTAACCGCGCCAACTTAAGCGGAGACTGGATTAACTATCTTGAATTGAACCAACAGCTCTGGCAAGCTTCCGACGACGAAGCCCGTGAAAAAATCGAATACGACGTCTGGCAAAATCTGCAATTACTTTCCGACAGCAGCGTTGAACAGCTCCAACAAGAACCGTCTCGCATCGTACAAAGCTGGATTCACCTTTTGAAGGCATCCCGCAGCAGCGCAGACCGATTGGAAAACAATTTGCGCCAGGTACGCCAGGAAGAACCTTTCGCCATCTACCAGGCACATTTACTTCCTCACCTGATTGACCGGTTCAGCGATCTGACCAGTTACCACAACATCGCGGTACTTCTTCCCCTTCAAGGACGCTATCAGCAGGTAGGCGAACAGATTAAAGAAGGCATTCTAAAAGCATATTTTGCTTCCGAACGCAGTGGAAGAATTCAGTTTTACGACACATCCAACCCGATGCTGGTTGAAAACACCTACTATCAGGCCAAGCAAGACGGTGCCGACATGATCATCGGCCCGCTGCTGAAAGAATCCATTCAGCAGCTGATTCCGCTAAACGATGCAGACATTCTTGCCCTGAACCGGGTCGAGGATGCCCCTTTCACCGAATTCAGCTTCAAATCCGCTAACGAAACCGGACAGCTGATTCAACGCTTAAACGCCTACGGTTACCGTAACCTCGGAATTTTGGCACCAGAATCCGCCACTCAACTGAAACAAGCGCAAGAATTGAAAAACCGCTGGGAAACCGAACCTGGCCAGCACGCCGTTCTACAGACTTACCCGGATAACAACCCCAGACTGAGAAGCGTTTTCAGCGATTTGATTAACGAAAACGCCAGCAGCGAACGTTATCAGACCTTGAAACGTATCACTCAACAAAACATCGAATTCTTCCCGCGAATTCGTCAGGATCTCAATGCCATTGTGGTCATTGACGAACCGCAACGCATCGCTGTATTTAAGCCTCAATTCGCCTACTATCAGGTTAAAATTCCCGTCTTCTCCTCTTCCGAAGCCGCACCAAAGGTTCTCACCAACGCGCAACAGCTGCACGATTTAAAAGACCTGCAATTTCTCGCCGCACCCGCCTCGGTCGACCCCGGCGAACTGGAAACCCTGTTTGAAGCTTTCGGATGGGACAGCTTCCTGGCCGCGACCCATCTCTCCATACTGCGCGCCGGCGGCCAGATATCCAACGGAAAAACCGGAAAGCTGTATCTGAATCCGCAAACCAATCAGATCGAACAACTGCTGATCTGGGCAACCTACGACGGCGAAGGGAAAATTCAAGCGCAATAAACCTCTGCGAAAATGTATGGAAAACAACCTCAAGGGAGTAAAGTGTTCGCAATCGGTAAATGCAAGGAAACCCAAGCCCGAAAATGGCTTGGCAAACAAGGCTTAAGCTGCCTTGAAGAAAACTTTCGGTGCCGAGGAGGAGAAATCGACCTGATCTGCCTTCACGACGACTGTCTGGTTTTCATTGAAGTCAAATACCGCAAAAACCTTGAACATGGTCACCCAAGCGAGTTTGTTACAGCCGATAAACAGCGTAAAATCCGCCATTGTGCCGAGGTGTTTCTGCAAAGCCATACTCAATATCAAGCGCATGCCATGCGCTTTGATGTCATCTCTTTCTGCGGCTCGAATCCTCAACCGGAATGGCTGCAAAACGCCTTCTGACACCAACCGAAACGCTTGAAGTTTTACGACGACTTGGCCGATTCCGCCGTTAATACCAGCTTCTGCGTTCTTAAAATCGAATCCGGATTCAAGCTGATCGCATCAATTCCCTGCTCGACCAGAAATTCGGTATAATCCGGGAAATCGGACGGGGCCTGACCGCAGAGCCCGATATGTCGTCCGTTACGCTTGGCTCCCTCAATTGCCATTGCCACCATTTTTTTGACGCCCGGATCGCGCTCATCATAATCAAAAGCAACCTTTTGCGAATCCCGATCAACGCCGAGAACCAATTGCGCCAAGTCATTGGTACCGATCGAAAAACCGTCGAAATACTCGGAAAACTCGTCAATCAATAAAACATTATTGGGAATTTCACACATCATATAAACCTGCAGACCATCCTGACCTCTGACGAGACCGTTGGCTGCAAGGTTCTGCAGAACCAGCTTCGCCTCTTGAACCCGGCGACAGAAAGGCACCATAATGATGACGTTCTTCAGCCCCATCTGTTGACGCACCCTTTGCAGAGCCTGACACTCCAAAGCAAAGGCTTCGGCGAAATCAGCATCGTTATAACGCGCCGCACCACGGAAACCGATCATCGGATTCTCTTCCTTCAGCTCGAAATCCTTCCCACCAAGCAGATTGGCGTATTCGTTCGACTTGAAATCGGACAAACGAATCACAACCGGCTTTGGATAAAAAGCCGCTGCCAGTTGACCGATACCTTCCGACAAAGTCTGCGTGAAAAAACGGGCTCCGGATTCATAACCAGCCATCAAACCGTCCAATTCCATTCGGGCTTTATCCGACGTCACTTTATGCGGATACAGTAATGCCATCGGATGCGCCTTGATCTGATTATTGATGATAAATTCCATCCGCGCCAGACCAACTCCATCGTTCGGCAGGCGATTAACGTTAAAAGCCGACTGCGGATCGGCAAGGTTCATCATCAATTGCGTTTTCGGCTTCGGCAAATCGCTTAAGTCCGTCTGGATAACCTCGAATTCCACCTGCCCGGAATAGACATTCCCCTGATCCCCCTGAGCGCAGGAAACGGTTATCCAACTGCCGTTCTCAATTTTCGCCGTTGCATCGACGCTGCCGACTACCGCCGGAATCCCCAGCTCCCGGGCAATGATTGCTGCATGACAGGTTCGCCCACCCCGGTTGGTTACCAACGCCGAAGCCATTTTCATAACAGGCTCCCAATCCGGTGTAGTCATATCCGAAACCAGAACTTCCCCCGCCTGAAACGTTGAAAGTTCCTCCACCGACTCAATCACTCTGGCACGTCCAGAGGCAATTTTGGTGCCCACGGCACGACCACTGACCAAAGCCGAATCCGGCGTTCGGCACAAATGGAACTGCTCCAATTGATGCGCTTGCTTCTGAGAGACGACGGTTTCCGGACGAGCCTGCACAATAAACAGTTCACCACTAACACCATCCTTTGCCCATTCAATATCCATCGGACGGTCGGTGCCTGCCTGTTTGCTGTAATAATCTTCAATGATCAGAGCATATTCGGTCAGCTGCAAAACTTCCTGATCACTTAAACAGAACCTTTTACGATCCATTTTTGAAGTGGCGATGTTTTTCACCGCTTCACGCCGGTTTTGATCCGAAGAATAAACCATTTTGATTTTCTTGCTGCCAAGATGGCGCTTCAAAACACAACGATGCCCCAACTGAAAAGTCGGTTTATGCACCATGAATTCATCGGGGTCCACCGCTCCCTGAACCACATTTTCGCCAAGACCGTAAGCACCGGTAATCAACACGACCTGATCAAAACCGCTTTCGGTGTCAACGGTAAACATAACCCCCGAAGACGCAAGATCGGAACGAACCATTTCCTGAACGCCGATCGAAAGCGCCACTTCAAAATGGTCGAATCCCTGATCGATGCGATAATGAATCGCACGATCGGTAAATAAACTGGCAAAACAACGTCGACAGGCATCGACGAATTCAGCATATCCGGAGATATTCAGATAGGTATCCTGCTGTCCGGCAAAACTGGCATTCGGTAAGTCTTCCGCCGTTGCGGAACTGCGAATCGCCAGAGAAGAACCCGCTCCGATCTCCTGCATCAATGCATCGTAAGCCCAACGCATTTCATCCTGTAGCGCCAGCGGTAATTCGGCCCGATAGATCAGTTCGCGAATCTGCGCGCCACGTCTTTGCAAATCCGCAGCATCCTGCGGATCGAGCGCATCCAGAAAATCATGCAGTTTCGGCCACAGTCCGTTTTCTTCCAGTAAATATCGATAGGCTTCTGCCGTAATGGCAAAACCGCGCGGAACCGGAACACCAAGCGGTGTCAGGTTGCAGAACATCTCTCCAAGAGAAGCGTTCTTACCGCCAACCAGAGGAATATCCTCAAGCGTTAAAACAGAAAAGTTCTTAATATAACGAAGATTCTCACCTGACATAACACCTCCTGATGTTAGATTCCGCGGATTTCAAAACGTCTGCCTATTGACGCAATGGCAAAGGTTTTTCCACCACCAGCCTGACCGTTCTCTGGTTTTCAGTCAGATCAACCACTTCAAAACCGCATGCCTTCAGCATATAAATCAGATCCTCGGTGTGATAGCGGTTATGTTCGAGGAAATGCTGGAACACTCCTTCAATGGCACACTTCTCAACCGGTTCCTTCCACAAGGCCCCCTCTGGAAACTTGTGTTCAAGATAAGCTTCCAAAGGTTGACGAACCAGATCGATCAGACAAAAACGTCCACCGGGCTTCAGCCAGGCGAACACCCGTTGAAACAATCTTACGGGTTGATTTAACTCATGGATCAGCATATTGGCCATAACCGCAGCGACCTTGCCTTCGGAAAACAGATCCCGCGGATCGTTCAAATCATCCAGCAGCATTCGGGCATTCTCCGGCAAGGGTAACTGAGCCACCAGCATATACTCCGCAGCCTCGACCCCGATGACGGTATTTTCCGGATAACGCAAAGCCAGATCGTTGACAAACTGGCCGATTCCCGCGCCGAGATCCATAATCAAATCACCATGGTCGATCACCGATCCCATCTGAATATTCCAAAATTCCCAGAAGTCGATATCATGGCGTCGCTCATAGCTGCGTGTGATCATTTCCCGGGCATGATCGCCATCCCCACCGTGGTGCTTCAGAATTTGCGCTTGAGTTTTCTCAATCATTACCGCCTCCTCATTGAATTTTTTTCGGCCAAACCACTTCTGCGGCGACCATTTTGCCAAACGGTTGGCAACTATTCTGACACAGAATTTGCCGTCAAATCTTGAGGGACCTCAAGCCATTGATCGACATATGCGAAATACAACACCCACTTCTGCGGTCTCTGTTCGAGTTGCCTGAACAATTCGCCGTAACGTTGTAACTGAGGCTGATATTCCGCCATCTTACTCCGCAGAAACGTCTGCAAGTCCTCCGCATCAAACACACTGGTTTTATAGTCAACGATCCAACGTATTCCCTGCTGATCGATAAAGGTCCGGTCAACGATATGATTCCGTACCGCCTGATCTTCTTCCAGAGAACTCAACGCCAACTCCGTAGCCGACGCCTGATGAGAGCAATCGACGGCCCAGCGCAGATGCACGTTATTACACGCATTCAAAAGACAACGCAACACCCGCTGTTCGGCGCACTGCAAAAGCTCGCCCGTCAGTCCCTGCTGCACCAGCCAGCGGCGATAAATCGGCTGTGCCTGACGAATTTTTGCCTCAGTCCAGTCTTCCGTTCCCTGCTCAACCCGCAACTCCAACAGGCGATGCACCAGATTCCCCACCGAGGTATTCAAAAGCGCAGAGCGAGCCTCTTCTCCCAAAACAGCAGATGCCGATTTCTTCCCTTCCGTATCGGGCAAAGTTTCGCACTGCCAGGCCAATCGACTCAAATCTTCACCTTTGATATCGGACAGCGCGCAGCTCTCATCAGCATTCAACCGGGAAACTTTCGGGATAGCTGCCGTTTCGGCAAGCACTTCCCGGTTCGGCTCGTCATACGCCTCGACCAGAGAGTGAAACACCTTGTCGACCACCGGCCACATCACATCCAGCAACGAATCCGGTTGCGCTCTCGGAAGCTTCAAACGTCCTTCGCTGTCTAACTGAATGGAATAATCGACTTGCCCAAACAGGTGCAAATGCCGTTTGGCCCGGGTACAGGCAACATACAACAGACGTGCCAGTTCGTAGCGCTGTTTCTGTTTTTCAAAACCGCGTAGCAACTGGCTCAGATAAGACGTCGGCTGCCCCTTCGGATCAAGCGGGGCAAACACCAATCTCTCTTCCCCCGCTTCGGACAAAAACTGGAACCATGAAATCAACGCACCTTCATCCCCGCGCGGTTTACGCCCCAGAGATGGCAGAATAACCGTATCAAATTCCAGCCCCTTGGATTTATGCATCGTCATCAGTTCGATCGCCGCACTTTCTTCGCTGCCATCCGCTTCGGCGTACAGTACATCGACAAGCTGCTGCAAGGCGGATCGATCCACCGTTTCGTGATCATGGAGCCCCAAAGCCCGACAATAGACGTCAACATTTTCCACAGCCAGATCATTTTCAACCGTCATGGCACCTTGCAACAAGAGCCAGGTTTCGCGAACCAATTGGGAAAACGGCACTCTGCCCAATTGCGACAGAGCATTTTTTAACACGGCAAACGCGTGTTCCGGACGGGCTCTTTGCGACACTGAGGCCAACCTCGCCGACCAGGAAGACCAGACCGTCTTATAAGGCTGGTCGCCAATCAGATTCTCTAACTCGATCAATGACAACCCAACCATCGGAGATCTTAGTACAGCGATCCAGGCAGCCCGGTCGCCCAAATGCAGCAATGCCCGGCTGAGTGCCAACACATCCTGAATTTCCTGGCGCTCCGACAAAGCTTCCAGCTCCACCGCCCGAAAGGCGATTCCGCGCGCTTTCAGCTCAACTGCAATCGGCATCAGATGTGAACGGGAACGCCCGAGGACCGCTAACTGGCCGCCAGCCTGATCGTTCAACGCACTTTCGATGACGGCAACCACCTCACGGACTTCGTCCTGCGGCGACCGGTTCAAAGCCCAATGCATCTGAACCGCCGGAGAAACATCTCCGGAAAAAGCGCGCGAATCACTATAGGCTACGGCGCCTTTCTCAATCAGGCTACGCTCAGGAAAGATGCGTTTAAAACTCTGATTAATCCAATCAACCACACCACCGGTGGAACGGAAATTCACTTGCAATCTCAGCGGAACAAGCGGCACCGTACCGATTTCCCCTTCCCAGGCTTTCAGAAAGTTCCCAACCTCAGCCTCCCGGAACCGGTAGATCGACTGCATCGGATCTCCAACCAGAAACACACTCCGGCCGTCCTCCCTCTGCCAACCGGCCAGCAGCTTCTCCAGCAGGCGGAACTGCTCGCGGCTGGTATCCTGAAACTCATCCACCAGCAGATGGTGGATCTGGTAATCCAATTGCTGTGCCAGATCGGTCGGTTCTTCATCGCTTCCCAAAGCTTGCACGGCCGCCTGAGCAATTTCGATGAAATCCGCCTCACCTCGATTTTGAAACGCCAGTTTCAGGTAAGCGGCGCTGAGTTTCAGAAGAGTAAGCAAAGCCTGCAGGCTTTGCCATTGCGAATCCGAATAGCACGGATCCGGCAGCGTTTTTAACGCAGCCAGACTTTCCCGAATTCGGCCCTGCAACCCGTCCTTTTCCTCTAAAACGCGTAAAATTTCACTCATCGCGTCCTTACACCGCTTTGCTTCACCTTTTCCGCTGGGGAAGCCTTCGTTCTTGGTCAGGCGTTTGCGAAAACCTTTACCGTCTTTGGTTAGAAGCCAATCCGCCAGTGTTCGCCATTGGCCAATTCCTTCGCGATTCTCCGAAAACGGCCAGCGCGAAGCAATCGACTGCAATCCAGGCTGATTATTTGCTTGCGCAAAATTTGCCAGTTCACAAGCTTCCGCAAACAGCGAAGCACTGTTTTCCAACACCTGCAAATGGATTCGCAATTCCTGATGAACCACTTCTTCCAAGGCCGCTTCCAAAAGTTCTCTGGCTTGCGTTGCCGATTCTTCGTGACCGTAAGGCAACAGAGACGCCATCCACTGATCTCGCTTGGCCAACATTGAAATCAGTAGTGCTTCGGCCCGGTTATAACGGCCGTTTACCAGCTGCAGAAGTACCGCTACAGAGGCTTCCGCTGCGGAGCTTTTCAAGACGGTCCTGACGGCTTCGCGGTAGAGTGTTTCCGGATTTCGGGCAATTGTCGACTGAGTCCCCATTTTCGACAACAGTGGCATCTGGCCGACCAGATAACCGTTCAGACCATCGATGGTTTTGATACGCAGGCGGTTTGGGTTATCCAACAGTCGCCATGCCTTTTCCGCATCGCGCTGCAGTGCTTTCTGCGCCAGAAACCAGTTATTCTTATCGACCAGCTTCGCTTGCGGATCCAGCGGCAGAAGACCGGCGTTCAACAGTTTGAAGACCCTTTCTCGCATTTCTGCCGCCGCTTTTTTGGTAAAAGTCACCGCCACGATCTGCTCCGGTGCTTCAACCTGAGACAGCAAGACCAGAAAGCGTTGTGCAAGAAGCGAAGTTTTTCCTGATCCCGCTGGCGCCTGAACAATATAAGAAGCCAGCGGGTGAATCGCACACAATCGCTCTGCGCCATCGATCAGAGTCTGGTCGGCCTCAACGCCGAAACGTGCCGACAAAAACTCAGCGGCCTGATGTATTTGCGCCTGGCTCATTCTTCGCCTCCCTCTACGGACAAACCGCTTTGCATCAAAGCTTCCGGAAGGCGCAAAGCCAATCGGCCGGCAGCATAATCCATGTCAGAAAGCTTTCGGAAACACAGGCGCGCATCCCCTTGACGAATGCCATTTGCCAAGACCTCAACCTGAGTCCGCAAACTTGCCAGAAAATCGTCCCAGCGGACTTCGAAAAACTCACCTCCTTCCTTCTCCGCCAACCGAGAAAAAAGCAGCACCGAACGCGAAGACGGTAACGCGGATCCATCATCCGCCAGCGCATTGAATCTGACGCCATCGTCGGAGTGCAACAAGGCATAACCGATGGCGGTGACCGGCAATTCCGGCGGTACGGCAAACAAATAAACCGCTAATTGCGGCGCCTGAATTTCATCCTGCAAAAGTCCGTTGATGCTGGCGCGACCGGTTTTATAATCGATGATGACAGCTTTACCATCCGCTTCATCGATCCGATCGACAATCACCTTGAAAATCAAGCCACCGATTTCCAGTTCGTGACGAGCTTCCGTCTGAATCACCCGGAAATTTTCGCGCTCGCGTTCAATTTCCAGCCAGGCAAGACAAAGCTCGAAGACCCGCGAACGCTCCAACTCCAGCAACACTTCACTCTGCACCTCCTGAAACTCCTTAAACGCTTCGGCGATCAATGTCTGCAAACGCTGTTGCAAATCAGCATCACTTAAAGCTCTCAGCCCCTTCAAGTCGACAGTCTGTTGCCAGAACAATTCCATCACGCGATGCAGCAGAATTCCCTGATTGGTCTGCCCCAGATTTTCTTCGACGTCGAGCAAACCGTATTTTGCGCCAAGCCGGTAATCGATGTAAGCCATCAGGGGACACTGACTTTGTGCCTGAAGAATACCGCTCCCTCCCGGAGCCTGAGAACCAATCGGCAGTTCGCCCCCGCGCACGTCTTCAACCCATTCGCTGGCAAAGCGGCGTGATCGGCGATTGAGAACTCCCAAAGAAGGCGTATCTGCCAGCGGCAACTCCGCCAACGGTTGCCAGTTTTTCAGCAAAGGACTGGGAAGAAGCTGTGCATCCCCCTGCCATTGCGGATAGCTGAAAACCACTTCTTCTGTACTTGCAGCCAGACGCTCGCTCAAAGTCAGGGCATAATTTAATTCACGCTGGGCGTCGCAACGCGGCAAACGAAAGTCACGTTGCAGTCCCATCGGCAAAAACGGATTCGGACTTGCCGCCCTCGGCCAGGCTTCATGGTGCAGCCCAAGCATCCACAGGGCGTCGAAGTGCTGTCCGCCCGCTTCCAGCATCCCCATAATCTGAATCGGAGCTGCCCCCACCGACTGCGGTTGATGAATTTGTTCGCGCAAGTAACGTCCGAAGACCCCCATCCAGCGACTCGGGGCCTGTTTTCCGAAAAGATGCAGATTGGAAAATGCCAGCAACGTATTTTCAAAAGCGCTTTTCTGCTGATATTCGCGGCTTGATAGAGTTCTTGAGCCCGGCCATTGCAAGGCATCGAGACAGAAACGCACCCTTTCAACGAATTCATCCTGCGACAAACGGCTGCCACATGTGGATTCAGCGAGCAGGCGTAAAGCCTTAAACAAGTTTTTTGGCATGGGATTAAAACCACTTTCTTCCTGGCGTTTCTGCAAAGCATCCAGCAGATTCGGCCATTTGAACTGCGCCCACTGCAGACGGCGAATTTCCAGATCCGCCTGGTGGCGGCTCTCAAGAGAAGCCAGATTATATGGCGAAGTCAACCAGCGACTCCAATCTTGAAACGCCACCGTTTTATCCGGCTGCAGAAACAGCTGAAGCCCCAGCCATGCCTGCTGTACCAGCGGCACCTCAAACAAGGGTTCGCCAAGAGAAATGTTATAGGGCCTGGCAGCATCGGGATTCTGCGAATTCAACAAAGCGTCGGAAGCCAGAAACAGCTGCTCGTCGAGCTGCTGCTGCAACAAGGCCTTATATTCGTTCAAATCCGGGGCGACCAGGGCGATTTTAATTTGTGCGACCGGCTTATCTCTTTGCAACTCCTGCCAGCGCTCCAAACTCCATGCCACAGCCTGAGCCGCTTCCTCTCGCTGATTCTGTGCCGCAAAACCATAGCGGACTTTTGCCGGATTTTCATCCGCAGCTTCCTCGACGACTTCAGCACCACGCGCTTCTAAAACATCCAGCCAGCGACGCATAAAAGGCGTAATATCATCAAAACCGCATAAGAAAACCTTGCCAGGCAAGGCTCCCACTCCACGCTTTAACCAGCCTAAACGCCGTACGTGAAACTCGCTTTCATCAATCCAGCCGTGTTCGTCCATTTGCCGCTTGTAAGCTTCCATCACCCGAATGAACAGACGCGATTCCTGCGAAAGAAACGTCTCTTCACGCCAAGACGGATCAAGCCATTCCGCTTCCAGCTGTCGAGCCTGATAAAGCTGCTTCAACGTTGCCTGCCAGTTCAACAGAGCGGAACCTTCCTGCAACGCATCCTCTTCGGTCTGGAGTATCTTCTGCAAGCACTGCTCCAGAAGCATCTGAGCCTCAAACGCACTCAAAATGCGTTCCGGCAGTTCGTCGAGAGCCAAATCACCACTAAGCAAAGCTGCGTCATACCACTGTTCCCACCACTGAGACAATGTCATGATCACAGGGGTTTGCGCAACTGCAGCGCCTGAGTTTGCAAGAAACAGCTGCTGTTTCAAACTCATCGAAAGCCGACTGTTGGCCGTGATATAGAGTGTTGAACTCATAAAGATTTATTTCTCCCGGAAAATTACTGCAGAAAATTGATCCAGCGATGACCATGTTGCTTTAACAGCTGTTTCGCCTGCGAAGTGCGCGGAAAATGCGCTTCGACCAGCTTCCAGAAATTTGCCGAATGGTTTGCATGAACACGGTGACAGAGTTCATGCACCATGACATAATCCACCACCCAATCGGGAGCCTGAGCCAGACGCCAGTTAAACTGCAGATCGCCATTGGCGCGGCAACTTCCCCAGCGTCCCTTATAACCTTTGATCTCAACCTTTCCGAAGTCGACACCAAGGCGTTGCGCATAGAGCGGAAGTTTCAACTGCAACCGCTCTTGAAGCTCCCGGCGCATTCGCTGTTCCAGCCAGCTTTTGACCGCGACGGAACGCGCCGCATCGGAAAGCTGCGGATGACAACTCAGTTCCCAATCACCTTGGGTATTCTGCACTGCCGAAAGAACCTTTTTATTCGTCTGCCGCCCATCTTCAAGCACAGAAAAACCCTGCCGTCTTCCAAACAATTCAAAGTCGCCATGTCGATGCCAAAGAGATTCCTCTCGCTTGGAAAGGGATTCGCAAACCGACAGGTAGTGCTGTTCCAGCCACTTACTTCTCGCTTTCAGCAAGGTTGAAAGAGCCTGTTTTTCCAGATGCGAGGGAACTTCCAGAATCACTTGCGAGTCGCGAATTTTTAACGCAATTGACGCTTTTCTTCTGCTGTAAACAATCGGCAGGCGATGTTCTCCGTCGGGGCATTGCAGAGGCCAGGCGGCAAGCGATTCACTCGACCGGCGCTTCCCGGGCAAACGGTTGTCAGAGGGGCTCTTTCGATTGAAAAACATCGCTTCGATTCCATTCAAGAACAGATACTTTATACTATTCCGATCAGAGTCGGTTGAAAATTCCATTCCGACCGACCACAGCGAAACAAGTTCTAAATTATGCCTCAAACGCCGCACGCACAACATTTCCATGCCGAGTTGACCATTCCTCAATCAGCCTTGCAAACCCTGTCCGAGTTACAGGTTTTCAGCAACAGCGAACTAAAGCGCCTCGCACAGCAGGGAGCCGTCTGGGTCAGCCGCTTCGATGAACAACACCTACGCCACCGCAAGCCGGAACGCCTTCGGCGCTTGAAAACGCCATTGAAAATCGGGGATCGATTAGACCTGTATTATCATCCCCAGGCAAATCAGCCCTGTGACAGAACGCCGCATCTCATCGCCGATTATCAAGATTATTCCATCTGGCTGAAACCTCGCGGTACCTTCTCCCAAGGATCAAAATATGGCGATGCCTGCACCCTATACCGTTGGGCAGAAGTTCAGACTTCTCGCCCTTGCTGGATCGTCCACCGGCTCGACCGTGCGACTCATGGCCTGATGCTACTGGCTCATAACAAAAAAAGCGTTCAAGTCCTGACCGCTCTTTTTGAGCAGCGGCAAATCGAAAAACGTTATCAGGCCAATGTCCACGGTCACCTTGAACAGCCGCTGAAAATCAATGCACCAATCGATGAACGCCATGCTCTCAGTCATATTTTGCCGCAGAAACGGTTCATGCATAACGAAGCGCCCTGTACTCGTGTGGAAGTCAGAATCGAAACCGGCCGAAAGCATCAGATTCGCAAACACCTCCATTCTGTCGGCCATCCGATCATCGGCGACCGTTTGTACGGCGACCATGAGCTTGACCTCCGAACCTTTCAAGCACTTGATCTGCAACTGACCGCCAGTTTCCTGCGCTTTGAATGCCCGTTCAGCCGCGAAATTCGCGAATTCGAACTGGCCGAAAATCAGCTCGACCTGCTTGCTCCGACGGCAGCGCCCTCTTTAAACTCCGACTCAGTTTAGGGAGAAAGCAGATGTACTTCACGCTCGATCTTGTCATCAAAGGCAGCTATTACTATCAGGCGCAGAGCCTCTTTGAACGCAAGGAATTACACGAGGGAAAGCCGCTTTTACCTGTCCGCGAAGCCGATAACCCACACGATCAGAACGCCGTCCAGCTACTCTATGCACAAGACAAACCGCTGGCGCCGGCGCTGATCGGTTACCTGCCGCGGCAAATCGCCGCCGTTCTCCGTAGCAAGCGGGATCTGCAAAGTATCCGTTCAATTCGGCTGCTGCGCATCCACCATCAAGAAAACCGCTTGCAACTGATCTGCCGCGTCAAACTCAACCAGCCGTGGAACAGGGCTCTGCAACTGTTACTGCTGGCCGCTTGGCTTCAGTTTTCGAAAAACCTGTCCCCTGACCGCCGCTGAAACGCCCCTGACAATTCTCAAACACGCTGAAATCCCCTAATTACATTTACCCGAACAACGCGAAAAACAGGATTCGATTTAGCCTTACCCAGAGCAGATGTTAAAATCCGTAGCATCCATCAAAAAACAGAGATCGAATTCCTATGACGCTTTCCATCGAGCAATGCATCGAACAACTGCAAGCCAGCGGCGACTATCAGATATTACGCAAACTCAAACCTAGAGACCACTTCCACGCTCCAGCACAGGAAACGACTCACCGCGTCTGCCTGATCGACACCGAAACCACCGGCCTGGATACCCAGAGTTGCGAAATCATCGAACTCGGTTATCAGCTGATTGAATTCGACTCTCACGGTCGTTTCTACCGTGTCCTGGCTGCAAAAAACTTTCTGAATGAACCAGAAGGTGAAATCAGCAGTGAAGTGACGCAGGTCACCGGCCTGACCCTGGAAGACGTCAAGGGACATTCCATCCCCTGGGACGAAGTGGAAACCGACATGCAGCAGGTTCAACTGTGCGTCGCCCATAACGCCGCATTTGACCGCCCGGTACTGGAACGCTACTCGGAAGTTTTCGTCGATAAAATCTGGGGGTGTTCAGTTGCCCAGATCGATTGGCAGAAACTCACTGATGTCGGTTCGCGCAGTCAGGAGTTTCTCTGCTGGAAAGTCGGTGGATTCTACTACGGCGCTCACCGCGCTCTGGACGATGTTCAGGCTCTGACCGAACTGCTCTCGCAACCAGTCGGCACCGAGGAGAAGTCAGCCTTTTTCTATCTGCTGAAAGCCGTCCGCAGCAGCAAATCACTCGTCAAAGCGACCGGTGCCCCCTTCGAAGTCAAAGACGCATTACGCAGCCGAGGTTATCGCTGGAACGCCTCCGAACGCGTCTGGCAAAAAGTCATCGAACAGGCCGAGCTGGAAAGCGAGACGCACTGGCTGAGAGAACAGCAATGCCACTCGCCATTCGTTCAGAAACTCAAGGCCACAGACACCTTCTCGATTCGAGCCGGATAGGCAACTGAGCGAAGCAATCACGATTTTCGTGCGCTTTAAGGGGCAAATAAAGTTTTTTGATTAGCCAGTTTTGCAGCTTTGGTGTTTACTGAATCCGGTTTCAACATAGACTGCGTTATTCGCGCACTATCCGTTATTTGGCTATCAAGGAGAACAACATGGCAAACATCACCTTAGGCGGCGAACCGATTGAAACAAGTGGCGAGCTTCCGGACATCGGCTCCCAGGCACCGGACTTCACGCTGGTCGCGCAAGACTTAAGCGAAAAAAGTCTGCAGGACTTTCGCGGAAAAACCGTCATTATGAATATTTTCCCCAGCATTGACACCGGCGTTTGTGCGGCCTCCACACGCTCATTCAATGCCAATGGCGCCGAACGCGCCGAAGTTCTGTGCATTTCAATGGATTTGCCGTTCGCTCTGGAACGTTTCTGCGGAGCTGAGGGCTTGAATAAGGTGACGACTCTCTCCGCTTTCCGTTCGCCGGAATTCGGCCATGACTACGGTGTTTCAATCTCAACCGGGCCGATCAAAGGCCTGCTGTCGAGAGCGATTGTCATCATCAACGGCGAAGGCAAAGTTATCTATACCGAGCAGGTTCCCGAAATCGCTCAAGAACCGGATTACGCAGCGGCCCTGGCAGCTTTGGACTGACTCGTTAGAGAGTCTTAAATCGAAAAACCGTTGCCAGGACGGCAACGGTATGACACTTTACCGCATGAGCCTTTACAGACTTCCCATGACTTTGGAAATAATAAACCCGATCCAGACCACCGCAGCAATGAAAAACGACAGAAACACCGCTGCTGAAGCCTGATCCTTGGCTCGTCCCGATAGCTTATGGTATTCATCTCCAATCCGATCCACAACCGATTCAATCGCCGTGTTCAACAATTCAACCAATAAGACAATCATCAAAACGGCAATCAAAATAGCCCTCTCGAAAGCGCTTTCGCCGATCCAAAAAGCCGCCGGCAGCAAAACGGCAAACAGCCAAACCTCCTGCCGAAACGCAGCCTCGTGTTTCCAAGTCGATTTAAATCCTTTCCAGGAATAACCGGCTGCATACACAACCCGTTTTAAGCCTTTATGCGGCGATTTCATCCTTGATCCTCTACCATTTTAAACTCATTCAATGCATTGATTTATTTTGAGCGGGCACAATCGGTACAGGCGAATCGCTAACCGAAAAAACTTTCGCCACTCCCCGTCCGCGATAATCCGCCGCTGCCTGCCAGACTCCACTCTGCCTGACCAGCAGCTGGACGTCGCCGAGATAATCATTTCGCCGCAAACGATACCCCAATGCGGTTAAAGCTTTTTGTGTCTCCGGAGCCAGTTCCGGGTGGTAATCAATCCGGTTCTTCGGCCACAACTGATGGTGAACGCGTATGGCATCAACCGCATTCTGAGCGCCCATCCCCTTCCCGATATCCCGATCCAGTACATTCAGAATCACCTGAAAGACCGAAGTGATAATCGTTGAACCGCCCGGCGTTCCAACCACGGCTTTCACCTGTCCATTATCGAGAACCAGTGTCGGAGACATGGATGACAGCATTCGCTTACCGGGTACAATTTCGTTCGCCTGTCCGCCGGTGACGCCAAAGACATTCGCCACCCCCGGTTTGGTCGAAAAATCGTCCATCTCATCATTCATCAGAAAACCGGCGCCTTCAATCACAACCCCGTTGCCGAACGGCATGTTCAGCGTATAGGTATTGGATACCGCATTCCCTTCGCTGTCGACAATCGAAAAATGCGTCGTTTCCGGTGACTCAGCCAGTCCCGGCCGAACTTTTTCACTATCGGAAATCGCTTGAAAATTGACGCTTGCGGCGCGTTTTTGCAGATATTCCCGACTCAGCAGACGCTCAACCGGCACATCGACAAAATCACTGTCACCCAGATATTCGGCACGGTCCGCATAAACCCGTTTCTCCATCTCGGCAAAAAAATGAGTCTTCAAAGCCATCGAATCCAAGAGTTGATTTCCGGTTTTTGCTTTCTCTTGCGCCTGCCGATATTGATTTTTCAGCAGATCATGCATCTGCAACAACTGGCCCAGCGCAATGCCTCCGGAACTCGGCGGGGGAGCAGAAAGCACCGTATAACCGTTCCAATCAAAGCGAATTGGCGCTCTCCACTTGACCCGATAGCCTGCCAGATCCTGCCGACTGATCAAACCTTTCTGCATCTGCATGGTTTTAACAATCAGCTCGGCGGTGCGCCCGTGATAAAAGTCTTCGGCTCCTTGCCGCGCAATACGCTTTAAGGTTTGTGCCAATTCCGGCTGACGGAAGCGCTCACCGCTTTTCAACTCTCCGAAATAAGCATCGAAATTCAGCTTCTCATCACTTTTTCCGGCAATCCAGGATTGATACCAGCGCCGTCTGTCTTCAAGAGACGGGGCAACGACAAAACCGTTTTTCGCCAGTTCGATGGCAGGTTGCAGCACTGTCTCCCAAGAGAGGCGTCCAAAACGCTGGTGCGCCTGCCAGAACCCCATGACGGTTCCCGGGACACCGCTGGCTTTGGCTCCGATCAAAGAGGCAAACGGAATGACTTCGCCCTCAGCGTCCAAATACATATCACGAGACGACGAACCCGGCGCGGTTTCCCGATAGTCGAGAAAGTGCGCCTGCGGCGGCGTCGCCTTTTTCTCACCTATGAACAGTGTCATAAAACCGCCACCGCCTAAATTACCGGCTTCGGGATACGTCACGGCCAGGGCAAACCCTGCGGCCACGGCGGCATCCACCGCATTGCCGCCCTGATGCAAAATTTTCTCGGCGACTTCGGCTCCATAACGATCCGGCATGGCCACAGCCGCCTGCGACGCATAAACCGGCGTAAATTGCAGGCTCAACCAGCCGATCAGCAAAACGGATAAATAAATTCTCATGCTTCGCTCTCTCGTAAACTCAGAACAATCGAGCTTATCCTACCCTATTCACCGGGTAGAACCTAAATCAAAACAGGGATTTGGCAGAAACAGGCGCTGGAAAAACCTAGGTCGTCTGCTTAATCGGGGCCAGATTCTGCAAGAACTGCTTGGCGGCGTGAGGCCAGCGAAACTCCGGAATGGAAGCGGCAATCGGCTTTCGATCCAACTGCAAAGCTGCGGAAATCGCCTCGTCCAGATTTTCACTGAGGCAACCATTCACTCCCTCTTTCAGGATGTCTTTCGGCCCCGTCACTGGAAAAGCCGCTACCGGCGTGCCGCTGGCAATCGCTTCAAGATTGACGACACCGAAAGTATCGGTTTTTGAAGGGAAAACAAAAACGTCGGCACTGGCATAATATTTTGCCAGTTCTTCACCACGCTTCGCTCCGACGAATTTCACTTCGGGATAGGCATTTTGTAATACATCCAGATCCGGACCTTTGCCAACGATCAATTTGGTGCCGGGCAGCTCCAGATCAAGAAAAGCGCGGAGATTTTTTTCCGGAGCCACACGTCCGACATACAACATTACCGGTCTCGGCAAGCCAAGATCAGTCCGACGTTCCGGATTAAACAAATCGGTATCGACCCCACGACTCATCAAGCGCAGGTCGTGAAAACCTTTTTCTTGAAGTTCTTGGAGAATCGACTCTCCGGGAACCAGCGTGCACTGGGCAGGTTGATGAAATCGTCGCAGAAAACGATATACCCAGGATTCAGGAATCCACGGAAATCGCTTGTGAATGTATTCCGGATATTTGGTGTGATAACCGGTAGTGAACGGCAGGCCGTGTTTCAGAGCCAGTTTTCTGACCGCCCACCCCAAAGTACCTTCAGTGGCAATATGAATGGCATCCGGCTGAAAATCGAGCAAACGTTCTTCAAGGTCTGGCGCACGCCTGACCAGACGGATTTCGGGATAAGTCGGCAGAGGAAAGCAAGGATACGGCTGAGGCTGAATCACATCGACCTCGACACCTTGCGCCGTCAGCTCCTTTACCAGATGATTCAAAGTCGTTACAACCCCGTTCACCTGCGGCTGCCAGGCATCACTGACCAGTGTCAGACGGCGAATCGCCCGATCATCGCCTGTACGAACCGTTTCCGGGAGATTCGACTTTACTTGAGAAGAGCGCGTGGTATTCATTGAACTGGCTTTTTCGACCACAATCACCTTACTCATTCCACAACCTCTTTACCAACATCTGCAAATTATTATGACGCTTAGGGTAAAAGATTCGCATGCTGAATACATGAAGGATATGTGACAACTACGTAAAATTATTTGCAAGCAAAACCATTCAAATTATAGTCAGGATTTACTTCGAAACACGAAACGCTTTCTCGGTACAATGACAGCATCGCAGTTCGATAGCTCACCCTCAAAATAAACACTCCAAGGAGGAAATATGAAACAGTCGACTCGCATCGCCTCAATCCTGTGCCTGGCGCTTGCCTGCACGGCTCCGACCCTTCAAGCAGCCGAAGTGGAAAATGCACCGCAAATGGAGCAGAGCAACCATGATAAAGATTACGCAAAAACCATTGCTGCTTTCCGCAACGCCGCGAAATCAACCGCTTTTTTCAAACACTCCTACGGATATGCCGTTTTCCCGACCATTGGTAAAGTCGGCTTTGTCATTGGCGGTGCTTACGGTCAAGGACGCGTGTATAAGCAGGGACAATATGCCGGAATGACCGAAATGACCCAGGGCTCAATCGGTTTTCAGCTTGGTGGCCAGGCATTCAGCCAAATCATCTTTTTCCAGGACAAACGCGCCTATGACGAATTTACCAGCGGAAACTTCGAATTCGGCGCCCAGGCCTCTGCCGTAGTGGTGACAGCAGGCGTCGCCGCAGAAGCCTCGACCAAAGGCACCTCTGCCACAGCGAATGCCGGTAACGACTATGTCGCGGCGGAAGGACAATACTACAAAGGAATGGCCGTCTTCACGATCGCCAAAGGCGGTTTGATGTACGAAGCCGCGATTAGCGGACAAAAATTCAATTTCTATCCGAAATAAACACCGGCTACCGCAGTTGCACCTGTGGATAACTCTGTATAAAACTCAAAGGCGTCCGAATTTTCAGACGCCTTTTTTATTTCCTATACCGCTTCCCGCTCTCCCAACCCTGCCAAGGCTTGACCAAGCCATGCGGAACCCTCTGCCGATAAAATCCTATCTCCCGACAAACATGAAAATAACCGCAAAAACCTTTCGGCAGAAAACAAAAAAGCCCCGTCAGTTTTCACTAACGAGGCTTTGAATAATGGCGCGCCCGAAGGGAGTCGAACCCCTAACCGCTCGGTTCGTAGCCCAAAACACTACTTATATTAATCAATAACTTATATTAAATTTTCCCCCAGAAATGTCTTTTTTCATCCCTTTTAAATCGCGCTTTTCATTTTTCTTGGGGGAAAAATTAATCATCTAAATCAAGCTGTTTATAGTTAATTCCCAAAGCTTCAGCAAAAGCTTTTTGAGTTTTAACACCTACTCTTTCAGGGTGTTTTTCAATGTCAGATATTCTTGTTTGAGACACTTCCAATTTCTCGGCCATTTCTTTTTGTGTAAATCCTAAATGTTTTCTCCATGCGGCATAAAGAGATAAATCTTTTTCAAACATTAAATCTACTACTTCTTGTGGAAAATAGATTTTTTCATTTGTTAAAGATAAATATTCCTCATAAGGTAAAACGGCAAAAGCTGGTTTACCACCCTGCTCAATGATTTGTACATTAGTATGTGCGTTCATCACGTTTTTTCACCTCTTCAATAAAAACAATTTCAATTTCATCATTAACATTAAAAAAGACTCTAAAGTCTCCAACTCTTAATCTATATTCATAATCATGGTTTTTTAAAGCTTTAACATTTTTTGATTTTTGAAATTCTGGTAACTCATCTTTAACGGCTAATCTAATTTTATTAGCCATGATTTTATTTTTAAGTTTCATCAATTGTTTTAAAGCTTTCTTTTCCCATTCAACTTTAAACATAAGTTTTACACTCAAATTATTTTCATAATGACCATTATAACACAAAAGCTATATTTTTATAATATAAAACCATATTATTAAATATAGTCTCTTTTTAGAAATGATTTTACATATCAAATGCTAATAGTTATCATTAGAGAGAAATAGGCTTAATTGGTATTTATATGCACTCTTTTCTTTCTGAATATCATTTTGATCATCCCATTCACTATTTTTTATTGGTTTTTGTTGCTATTACCTATTTTTATTTATTCTTTTTTCACTTTGATAATCGATTCCTGATTGCTTTGTTGCGGCGAATAAAATTTCGATCGAAATCTAAAAACCCAACTTATCAATACAAGCCTGTTTATAAATTTATGACTAATCGCGAATATCAGTTTTTGCTTGCGCTGCAAAAAGTCTGTTCTGATGAGGTTTTTATTTTTCCGAAGGTTCGTTTGGTGGATTTGATTTTGCCTGATGTTGATAAGGATTCTGATCCAGATCTTTGGGTTCAGCTTTTTACTACTTTGGCATTGGAGCGTGTTGATTTCGTTATGGTTGATCGCAGTATGAATATTATTCAATTGGTATTGCTAGATGTTAATGAAATCGGTGTAACTGATATTTTAGATAGAAAAAGATTGTTAGACCTCTTTGCTGAATCTGCCGGATTAGCTTTTGTTACCTATCCGGCCAGGCTTAAATATGATTTGGATGACTTGAAACAGTCGATCCTTATTGATTCAGGTAAAACCAGATTTTTGCGCGATAAGCAATTATGAGGTTTTTAGTTTTTCTGCTGTGTCTTTTGTCATTGGGCTAATCTGCCCTGCTTCAGGGAATTCTTTTCCTGTTAATATCCAGTCTTCATACTCTGGATACTTTTCTGCAATTTTTTCTATTAACTCAAATTTTGGGTATTGTCTGCCGTTCTCTAAATTCGTAATTACTTGCCCTTTTAAGCCACAGTGAATTGCAAAGTCAATTTGTGACATTCCAGTGCTTTCTCTTACTTCTTTAAGTCTCTTTTTTATTTCTTCTAATTTTTTTGACATATATGCACTTTTTTACTTGTAAATTTATACATAATATGTAAATATGTGCTTGTAGGAATTTACAAGTATATATTTACAATGTGAATTACCTTAGTTCTTTTCCCGATTATCGCATTAATCGGGGCTTTTACCCAAATTCAGACGAGGTACGAAAAAATGACAAATAAATTAATGTTAAGAGAGATTATAGGCAATATTACTTTTAAGGCTGAGATTACTCCCTCAAATACTCTTTTATATCGTTTGCGTAATGGCTGCTTGAATATTACTGGTTCTGATATTAAGGCTGAGTGGTCAGACGGCAAAAAAACCTCTCTTGATTTATATCAAGGCTCTACAAAAATTGTTCTAGGTTTTTTAACTGATAATCAAGTTATTGAATTTGAAGATTTCAAAGAGCTTTCTTCAATTGCTTATCAAAAATACATTTCTCAATTAAGTAATTACCAAAGCTCTTTAATTGGCGATATTGAAGAGGAAGCCCTTCAAATCGTGGAGGGTGAATAAATGACTATAGTCACTCCTGAAATAGTCAAAACAGCCCACGTTAAGCGCGGCAATACCTTGGCTCAACTTCATCAAGCAAAAGCCCAAATAGAACGTTTTAAGTCTGAAGCAAGCCAAAATCCTGAGTTTAGATACGGTTATCAAGTTGTATTTGAAATACCTAGTGTGTCTCCTTTCCCAAATTCCGCTTATTCGTTCCCCGATTCAAGCGTAATAACTCAATTTTTCAGCAAAATGCCCATGAACTTAAAACCCAAAATGGTCGCGTATGACCCTTTAGCTAGGTCAATCACTATCAAGGGCTTTTTTGTCGATTTTCTTTTAACAATGATGATTGAAGATTTTTACCTTTTCAGTCAACACAAAAGCAACAACCAATTAATACTTAACTAATCGTAGAGGTACGAAAAATGAAAATGCAAATGCAAGCAGAAATAGTAAATGTGTCATTCGGTTCTTTTCAACCAACTGACGAAAACGGAAAACCCAGCGGTGACGTAATTAAATACGGTTCTGTTCAATATCTGGAACCAACCGAACCTAATGAATCATTCGCTGGTAAACGTGTCTCAAAAATGAAAATCATTGGTAATGAAAATGAAGACCTAACCCAAATTGCAAGCCGAATCCAAAGCGAAATCGTGCAAAAAGGAAGCCCGTTATTAATGAATCTAGAAGGTGGTCAAAAGTTAGAGCAGATTACAAAAAACGGAAAAACAGAAACAGTGCCGTTGCTTGTAATCACTGGATTTGAATTAAAACCGACTAAATAAGAGGGTGTCCAGTCGAGGGCGAAAAAGGGTTAAAACCAAGTTTTAATTCTTTTTTGTCCAACCAAGCGATAGCGCGGAAGCTGGCAAAGCTAATGAGTTAATTAAAAAGGTGGTGTTTGTGGTGTCGAGTCTGTCTTGATTCGTACCTCGTCAGATTCGGGGTTATGAATGCCACCTTTTTAATTAATTTGAGAATTTAAAAATGGGGTTACTGGCTTTAATAGATGCTCAATGGGGGCTGGGGAGAATCCCCAGATAGGCCGGAGGCCGTAGACTTTTCAATCTCAACTCCACACGGCTAGATTGGCACGCGTTCACGGTATCAACCGCCACCGCTTCCATCTATTCGCGTCTAGCCAGCCCCTTCAAGCCCCTTGTGGGCTTGAGCGTCGCGGACTCATTACATAGTTGGAGTTAAAAAATGAAATCTACTTTTAATCGACTTGATGTATTTCGTACTGAATATGTAAGACAACAAGAAAAAGAAGTAATCCGCAAAAGCGTTTTTCAGCGTTTTTGGGGATTCCTTTTTGAAGGGGTCTAAATGCGATATTTGATTACCTGTGATGTGGAAAGCTCCGAAGACATTAGCATACAGTCACCCTCTTTAGGTGGTGAACCTTATGTAAGTTGTCCGGTTGGAACTTTGCAGGTAATTGAATATTCGCCGACAGTATCAGAATTAACCCTAACCGAGATCAATCAATATCTTGCGCCTATTTTCATGCTGGTTTTTGTTGCTTGGACATTAGGTTTAATTTTGAAGTTTCTTAAATCTCATATCCCATTTTTTAAATAATCCTGAGGAGGGTTTCTCATGTTTGTATCTAACGAAGACAAGATCGGCAATGGTGCGTCTCATATTGCAATGAAAGACGCAGTTGCAAAAGCGGCACAAAAGAAAGGTTTGATGTCACGTGTTGCTGCCAAAGTGGGTGTAGGTGTAGCGGTTGTAACTGCTGGCCTATCGTCTGCAATGGCTGCTGTAGTTGACACTACGGCAATGGATGCTCATGTCGCTGGTGTTCAATCGGACATTACGACACTAGCAGGTTATGGCATCACGATCATTCTTTCGATCATGGCCGTTGTCATTGTTTACTCGCTACTTAAGCGCGGTAAATAACAAATGTTGTCTGTGCAAGATATTTACGTTCTCGGCTGTTTATTGGCCTTGGCGGTTATGTTTGCACAGGCTTCACGCTAGCCCGAAAGGGCTTTTTTTCTTCAAACTCTTTTTGAGATGATAAAAATAAGATTAATTTTATGAAATTTACTTCTAATACTTTATTGATTTTATTTTTATCATTTATATCTTTTGATGCTTTTGCCCTTGCGGGTTATAAAAATTCTTGTTGTGTTGGTTATACTGCTGATTCAAGTGGTGCTACAAGTGGTTGTAGAGATGCTGCTACTCCTGGTACAAAAGCTGACAAGATTTATCCTTATTTGAATGGTACCAGTGCTAGTACTAACTATTACCATTTATGTGCTATACCTGCAGGCGAATCTTATTCAGACGAATATGCTTGGGCGATTGGTGATAATGATCAAGATGGTATTCAAAATCAATATGATGAAGATCCTTATGTTGTTAGACCGGTTCTTTCCGAAGATACTCCTGACGACGATGGTGACGGCATCTCTAATGAAAATGATAAATGTCCTAATCAGATCGGTATCGGCCAAGATGGAACTGGTTACTATGCTTTAGACGGATGTTGGCACGGCTATGATTACGACGGCGACGGTCTTTATAATTACGAGGATCCCAATCCTGAAGTAATTGATCAGCCGGATTATGACACATCCGGTGGCGACACATCCGGTGGCGACACATCCGGCGGCGACACATCCGGCGGCGACACATCCGGCGGCGACACATCCGGCGGCGACACATCCGGCGGCGACACATCCGGCGGCGACACATCCGGCGGCGACACATCCGGCGGCGACACATCCGGCGGCGACACATCCGGCGGCGACACATCCGGCGGCGACACATCCGGCGGCGACACATCCGGCGGCGACACATCCGGCGGCGATACACCAGAAGACGACACACCAGAAGACGACACACCAGAAGACGACACACCAGAAGACGACACACCAGAAGACGACACTTCTGT
>NZ_OY782564.1:300000-414317 GCF_963677875.1 Thiomicrorhabdus sp.
GAGTCGGGATCAGGTTAACGTAGCTTTCCATCGGCATATCGGCAACCGGCTCTTCCACCCAGGACATTGCCCAGGAAACGGCCTCGTTTTCACCTTCGGCCTCACCGATGAATCCGTCTTGCGGCAAAGCCTCTAACGTTTGGAGTTTATCACTCAAATAATCTTTGAGCCCTTCCTGATAAAACCATTCAATCGACTCCTGATTGGTCTCATCATTAAAGACGATTTTCAGCCCCGGGCTCAATACTGCTTTGGCCCTGAGCAGGTGCTTCAGCTTATTCAAAGCGTATTTTGGCGTATCGAAAAAGTGAGCGTCCGGCCAAAAACGCACATAGGTTCCGGTATTCTTCTTGCCAACCTTGCCAACGACTTCCAACGGCTGGCTTAAGACTCCGCCGGCAAAATGAATTTCAAACAACTGGGCATCCCGGCGAATTTGAATCTCCACTTTACTCGACAGCGCATTCACCACCGAAATACCAACCCCGTGAAGCCCTCCGGAAAACTGGTACGCTTTATTGGAAAATTTCCCACCAGCATGCAGACGGGTCATAATCACTTCCACTCCCGGCACGCCTTCCTCCGGGTGGATATCCACCGGCATACCGCGCCCGTTATCCCAGATGCTCATTGATCCATCGGCATGGTGCGTCACACGAATTTCATTTGCATAACCCGCCAACGCCTCATCGACACTGTTATCAATTACTTCTTGTGCAAGGTGATTGGGGCGGGTCGTATCGGTATACATTCCGGGACGTTTCCTGACCGGGTCCAATCCGGTCAGAACTTCAATTTCGGAAGCGTTGTAGTTTTCACTCACAGTGAAGACTCCTGATGATAGAATAATCGCATGAAAAAACACGGCATCCGAACCGTGTCGACAAACAGTCGGCCAACGCTTTCAGGCCGGCAAAACCGGGCTTGCCGTCATAGAAAACTACCGGAATCATATCATATTATTATGCCAAATCGAGATTACCGCCAAGCGCGCAGAGAATACCTGACTGCCGAACTCCGTGAAGATCAGGTTCTGTCAGATCCCTTTCACCAGTTCGCCCTGTGGATGGATGCCGCCATAGAAAAAATCCCCTACGATCCCACCGGCATGTCGGTTTCTACGGTGGATGCTAACGGCCAGCCTCACAGCCGAGTTGTTTTGCTGAAATCTTTCGACAATCGTGGATTTGTCTTCTATACCCATTATCAAAGTGCCAAAGGGTTCCAGATCGACCACAACTCCAAAGCCGCCTTGCTCTTCTTCTGGCCGGAACTGGATCGCCAGATTCGCATTGAGGGCGAATTGCAGAAAATCGATCCCCAAGAGTCGGAAAATTACTTTCATTCCCGACCGCACGACAGCCAGGTGGCCGCTGCCAGCTCGGTGCAAAGCACTCCGGTCGACAGCCGCCAGACACTGGAGCAACGTTTTAGCGATCTCGCCGCGCAATACCATGATAAAGAGGTTCCCTACCCTTCCCACTGGGGTGGCTACCGCTTGGAAGCACAACAATTTGAGTTCTGGCAGGGAAGAGCCAACCGACTGCATGATCGCCTGTGCTATTACCGCGCAGACGGCGAGTGGAAAATTCAGAGACTGGCGCCGTGATCGCTTTTGGCAATCACGAAATGGCGCAAAAAAACGAGGGATTCATGGGCGACATTCAACTAGAAGCAAGCTGGCTGTCGAGACTGAAAAACCAGTTCGATCAACCTTATATGCAAAAGCTGAAAACATTTCTGCTTGATGAGAAACAGCAGGGAAAAACCATTCTTCCGAAAGGCGGGCAATGGTTCAACGCGCTCAACAGCACCCCTTTTGACAAAGTCAAAGTAGTCATTCTCGGCCAGGACCCTTACCCGACACCAGGTCATGCCCATGGTCTGTGTTTTTCCGTCCAACCCGGCGTCTCACCCTTGCCGAAATCTCTGCTGAACATCAATCAGGAGCTGTACGATGACCTTGGAGTCGACAACCGGCACAGTGGTTATCTGCAACCTTGGACTGAACAGGGCGTCTTGCTTCTGAATGCCGTCCTCACAGTAGAAGCCGGCAAATCCAACGCCCATCAGAACCGCGGCTGGGAAGCCTTCACCGATGCCATCGTGGACGAAATCAATCGCGATACCGAACATACCGTTTTCATTCTCTGGGGCGCCTACGCCCAGAAAAAAGGACGCATGATTGACCGCAATCGCCACTTCGTGATTGAGAGCCCGCATCCGTCTCCGTTGTCGGCTTACCGCGGGTTTTTCGGAAGCCGTCCATTTTCTCGCTGCAACGCTTATCTGCAAGCCAACGGCAAAACTCCGATCAACTGGCAGCTACCGTAGAGCTTATAAAGACTTTTGAAACCAGGCTTCGGTCGCCTGGTTTAATTCGGCAACACTCATCTCTCCGGCATTTAACGGCTCGCTGATGTGAACGTGAATGGTTCCCGGACGTTTAATGAAACTGTTTTTCGGCCAGCAAGACCCGGCATTGTGCGCAACCAGGTAAACTCGGGCCTTAGCCTGGGTCGCCATCATGGCACCGCCGACATTGATCTTGCCAAGCTGCTTCGGAGACATGCGAGTTCCTTCGGGAAACACCACCACCCAGTCGCCGTTTTCTATGCGCGCCTTACCTTCGCTAACCAATTGCTTCAACGCTTGACGGCCCGCACCGCGATCAATGGCAATCGGATTCAGCAATGCCATCCCCCATCCGAAAAACGGGATTCTCAGCAACTCTTTTTTCAGAACATATGCCTGACGGGGAAAAATCTGCTGAAACACCAGCGTTTCCCAGGCGGATTCATGCCTGGCCAGAATGACGGCTGCTTTATCCGCATCGATATGCTCGGCACCGTGAACCTGGTAGCGGACGCCACAACTCCACTTCAACCACCAAACGCAAAAAACCGCCCAATAATGCATGACATCATATCGAACCTTGAAGGAAAACGGCCGAGTCAACTGTCCCAACACCGAAAACAACACCAAGCTCGAAAGCTGGCCGACAGCAAAAAGGCAGGAACGTAAAAACCAGATCAATTGCATAATGTGTCCTTTATACGACTTATTCAAACTTTCCGGCTCAAGAGGTGATCTGCCAGCGCTTTCAGATTATCGAAAACAGCGACACCCTCCAATAGTGGATCCTGCGAAGCCAGAGTTCGCTCACCCTTACCGCTGCGCACCAGATACGGCTGCATGCTCATGGAACGGGCCGCCTGAATATCCGCCAGTGTATCACCGACAAACAAAGCCCCGCTCAAATCGACATTCAACGCCTTTTCAATCGATCTCATCATGCCGGTTCCAGGTTTACGCGACGGAGAACCGTCATCGCTCGAATAGGGTGAAAAACTGATCCAATCCGGCTTGCAGTCGCCAAGCAAACGGTTCATTTTCTGATGCATCGCGCTCAAGGTTGCCCGATCATAATAACCGCGCTTGATGCCCGACTGATTTGTGGCAATCGCCACAATCCACCCGGCCCGCTTTAATTCGCGAATCGCGTCCATACTGCCTTCGACAGGATGCCACTCTTCTGGCGACTTGATATAAGCGTCGGAGTCCTCGTTAATAACGCCGTCGCGATCTAATACAATGATATTCTTCATATTTCCCAACCACAGATGAAAAAAATCCCGCCGGAGCGGGAATGGGTTCGATTGACAGAGATTCGATTACAAACGGGAAATATCCGCCACTTGCAGAAACAGCTGATAAATCTGTTGCAGCAGAGCCAAGCGATTATTACGCACCGCTTCGTCATCGGCCATGACCATTACCTCATCAAAGAAGCGATCGACCGAATCACGAATCGATGCCATTTCACCAATGGCAGCAATATAGTCACGACTCTCGATCAAACCGGCAACCCGATCTTGCAATTGCTGTAATTCCTGATATAAATTTTTCTCAGCCGCTTCAACAAACAGGCCGGCATTTACGTCGACAGAGACATCCCCTTCGACCTTCTTCAACAAATTGCTGATCCGCTTATTGGCGGCACTCAAGCTTTCCGCTTCATCCATTGAACTGAAACGCTGAACCGCTTCAATCCGCTTGGCGAAATCCAACGGCTGGCGCGGCTGGCAGAAGCGCACCGCTTCGAATTGCTCGGCACTGATACCTTGATCGGCAAAATACGCTTTCAGACGCGAAACGATAAAGTCGTAAATGTCCATGACCAGCTGATCGGTCATCTTGACGTCGTCGTGCTGCTGCAAACCGGCTTCGATCAATTCGACCAGATCCAGATCCAAAGATTTCTCGATCATAATCCGCAGCATACCCAGCGCTGCACGGCGCAAAGCAAACGGGTCTTTGTCTCCGGTCGGCACCTGACCGATACCGTAAATTCCGGTAATAGTATCCAATTTATCAGCAATCGCCAACGCTTGCGAGACACCGGAAGACGGCAGTTCATCACCGGCAAAACGCGGTTGATACTGTGCATCCAGCGCTTCGGAAACCGCCGGATTTTCCTTTTGCGCTTCCGCGTAATAACGTCCCATCACCCCTTGCAACTCGGGAAATTCACCGACCATTTCTGACATCAGATCGCACTTACTCAAGTGCGCCGCGCGCTCACAAAGGGCGGCATCTTCACCCAACAGGCGACCAATCTTGACGCTTAGGTTTTCCATACGATCGACTTTATCCAGCAAAGTTCCTAACTGTTGCTGGAAAACCACGGTTTTCAAACGCGGCAGAAAATCATCCAGCGGATGTTTCAAATCCTGATCCCAGAAGAATTTCGCATCCGACAAACGCGGACGAATCACCCGCTCATTACCCGACTTAACCGAAGCCGGGTTCGAACTTTCGATGTTCGAGATCGTGATGAACTTCGCCATCAGCTTGCCGTCGGCATCCAGCATATGGAAGTATTTCTGATGCCCTTTCATTGCCGAAACCAAGGCTTCCTGAGGCACACTCAGGAACAAATCATCAAAATCACCGACAATCGCCTGCGGCCACTCGTTCAGGGCGGTAACTTCTTCCAGCAGGTCTTCATCGATCTGTGCAACACCACCTTCCGCTTTCGCCGCTGCTTCAACCTGTAAACGAATCATATCAGCACGGGTAGCAAAATCCGCCTGAACATAACCTTGTGTACACAAGGTATTGATGTAATCTGACGGCTTGGCGATTTCAATCGCCTGCGGTGCATGGAATCGGTGCCCGCGAGTTGTATTGGATGTCTGGTGCCCTAGAATCTCCGCCGGTACGACGTCACTTCCCAGTAACATCAAGACCCAATGCACCGGACGGACGAATTCCACATCCGAACTTCCCCAGCGCATCCGCTTCGGAATCGGCAATTTCGCCAAAGACTGACGCACAATTTCCGGTAACAGCTCCGCTGCAGATCGCCCTTGCACCTCCTGATTAAACGCCATCCAGACACCTTTAGGCGTATCAATTTCAACCAGATCCTCAAGCTCGGCGCCACAACCACGCATAAAACCCTGCAATGCCTTACTCGGGTTGCCTTCCGTATCAAACGCCGCTTTTTTCGCAGGGCCTTTTTTCTCAACTGTCTTATCCGCCTGCTGGCATTGCAGACTCTCCAGCATCACCGCCAGGCGGCGCGGCGCGGCATAAACTTTCAGACCGTCAAATTGCAATTCTGCTTCCTGCAGTCCAGCCACGATGCCATCGGCAAACGCCTGACTCAAACCTTTAAGGGCTTTCGGTGGAAGTTCTTCGGTTCCGATCTCTACTAAAAAAGCGTCTTTCATCTGGCTCATTATTCCACCTCCTTCTGCGATTTAACCAACGGGAACCCAAGGGCTTCTCGACCTTCGTAATAGGCTTCGGCGATCTGACGCGCCATCGCACGAACCCGGCCGATAAAACGCGCACGCTCGGTCACGCTGATCGCATGGCGCGCATCCAGGAGGTTAAATGCATGGGAAGCTTTCAAAACCTGTTCATAAGCCGGTAGCGGCAATTTATCCTCAACCAGCTTGGCAAAAATTTCTTCGCACTCATCGAAAGTACGGAACAACTTGTCGGTATCGGCTTTCTCGAAATTGTACGCCGACATTTCAACTTCATTTTGATGAAAAACATCGCCGTAGGTGACTTTTCCTTCCGGCCCTTCCACCCAGGTCAGGTCATAAACACTGTTCACGCCTTGCAGGTACATGGCGATACGTTCCAGACCATAGGTAATTTCTCCGGTGACCGGACGGCATTCCAGACCGCCGACCTGCTGAAAATAAGTAAACTGTGTCACTTCCATTCCATTCAACCAGACTTCCCAACCAAGCCCCCAGGCTCCCAAAGTCGGCGATTCCCAGTTATCTTCAACAAAACGGATATCATGTTCCAAAGGATCAATACCCAACATTTTCAGCGATTCAAGATACAACTCCTGAATATTGTCCGGAGACGGTTTCAACATGACCTGAAACTGATAGTAATGCTGCAAACGGTTCGGGTTTTCGCCGTAACGGCCATCGGTCGGACGTCGGCAGGGTTGCACATAAGCCGCGCGCCAAGGTTCTGGACCGATTGAGCGCAAGAAGGTGGACGGATGAAAAGTCCCCGCTCCCATCTCATTGTCGTAAGGTTGCATAACCACACACCCCTGCTCCGCCCAAAAGGCCTGCAAAGTCTGAATCAACCCCTGAAAAGTTCCGATATCTGTTGCTGCTTGTGCCGCCACCCTGAAAAAACCTCTACTTTTATTCCCTAATATTCCGGGACTCGAAATTCCTTACCGGCATGCTCTCCCGAAACCGGAAAAGCGCACCGGCGCTTTAAATTTGAAAATCGCAAAATTATACCGTATTTTAAGTCAGTCTTTTTAACAGTTTAGAAACAAGCAAAACAGGGTTGGACACCAAGTATGAACAATCTCTCCGATGAAACGATCGAACTCGATGCACGCGGCCTGAAATGCCCGATGCCGGTGATTAAATTGCAACAGCAGGTGCGTCAAAGTCAGCCGGAAAACAAAATTCGCATCCTGTGTACCGACAAGGGTGCCGAGCGCGACATTCAGAGCTGGTGCAAGGTCAATAAACATCAACTTCTTGAGGTTCTCAACGACGGAAATCTGTTGAAGATCACCATTCAAGTCAAAGAACGCAAATAACGCGCCGATAAACCTGAAATACCTTGATTATTTACCAAGCTGTCATTATGCTAGGTGCTAGAAATGGATTTCGGCATATTTAACCGCTTTAAAAGGATTTAAAGCGCAAGTAACGTTTAAGAAAAGACGGGATTGAATCGCGTCTGAAGTTTTGATTACTATTGCAATGTTTTAATTGCGGACTGATACACACAAATTCATGAGAAATCGAAGCGCAGCGCAAATATCGCTCATCGTATTACAGCTTTGCTTGGGATTGATCCTACTATTGATTTTCCTGGCACCCAGTTCTTCCGTTGCCAATCTGCCAGCGGACAGGGTTTCGCTCCCCCTGCCTCCGGCCAAAATCGCCAGCAATCAGATTGACACACCCCCTATCGAAAACACCGACGTGGATCAACAGCTTAATGAAGCTCTGTTGCCTGCACCTGAAACAAAATCTCACTCAATCGTTTTGCATGAAGCCGGCACGCCCGCCGCAAGCTCAAACGGAGAGACCTCTAACTTACTCTCTCCTCTGACACAGTCCCCCTTGAACATAGACGAAACCGCTGCCCAAACTGCAGAAAACGAACAGAACACAGAGAATAGAGAAGATAGCTACTATCCTGCTGAACTCGACACTCAGAATCCGGACTGGAAAAAATTTACTGTCAAAATTGATAAAAACGATTCATTAAGCCTGATTCTTGATCGACTGCATATCTCTCCAGAAACGGTCTACACCATCAGCAAACTCCGGAACGGCCGCAATCTGACCAATCTTCGCTACGGCAGTGAAATCACCGTCTGGGTTGACAAGCAGGATCAGTTACAACGCATTCTGTATCCTGCCAGCTTGAGCAAGCATTACGAATTAAAGAAAGACAAAAATGGCTTCAAAATCGCCACCTTGGTTAAAAAACCGGAAATTCGCAAGGCAACCGTCTACGGCGTTATTCAAAACTCTTTCTTCCTGGCAGCCCATCGTTCCGGCTTAGGCGCACGCAACACCATGAACCTCGCCGATATTTTTGCCTGGGAAATCGATTTTGACCGTGAAATTCGCAAGGGCGACACTTTTAAAGTCGTTTACGAAAGCAAGTACGTTGACGGCAAATACATTGGTGAGGGCAATATTCTGGCTGCCGAATTTGTTACCAATAACGGCAAGGACAAACATCGTGCATTTGCCTTTTTTCAAGACGGCGAACTTGAAGGTTACTACGACGAGAAAGGCAACAGTCTTAGAGCGGAATTCCTTCGCAGTCCGGTCGACAGCGTACGCATCACCTCTAAATTCTCACCTCGCCGCTACCACCCGATTTTGAAAAAATGGCGATCGCACCGCGGCGTCGACTACGCCGGTCCTGTCGGCACTCCGGTTCGGGCAACGGCTGACGGCAAAATTGTTTTCAGGGGCTGGGGACACGGTTATGGCCGCTATATTAAAATTCAACACGCAAACAAACGCATGACGGTTTACGGCCACTTTTCCAAATTCGGTAAATACAAAAAAGGCAGCTACGTCAAGCAAGGACAAATCATCGGCTATATCGGACAATCCGGCTTGGCAACCGGCCCTCACCTCCACTACGAATTCCGAGTAAAAGGTGTTCACGTCGATCCTCTAAAAGTCAAAACCATCAGTGCAGGGCCAATTGCATCAAAATACCGTAAAGGTTTCTTAAAACAGACCAAAACCCTGATGGCACAACTGGATAGTGCCAACTTGGTGAAAGTTGCCACCAGCAGTGATTAAACAGGGTGTCTTCCTTGTTCATCGGCTTGATGTCCGGAACCAGTGCTGACGGTATTGACGCCGCACTGGTCGATATCTCTTCAACAACCTTTAAACTGCACCACTTTATCAGCCTGCCTTTAAAAGCGGAACTCCGCGAACGACTGCTACAGCTCAACACCGATCAAACTCTGCACCTCAAGGAACTGTGCGCCCTGCAATACGAAGTCGGCAATGCCTTCTCTGAAGCCGTCCGGGAATTATTGGAAGAAGCGAAAATATCCGCCGAACAGATCACGGCCATTGGCAGTCACGGTCAAACGCTTTACCATGCACCGGAACACTCGATGAGCCTGCAAATCGGCCACCCGGCGGTAATTGCCAAACAAAGCGGTATTCAAACAGCAGCAGACTTCCGTATCGATGATATGGCTGTCGGCGGCCAGGGAGCGCCTTTCGCCCCCGCTTTCCACCAAAGGCTGTTTCAATCTGACCAAACGACACTGGCAGTCAATATCGGCGGCATTGCCAACATCAGCGTCATTCCAGGAAAAGCGGACAGGGCAACGATCCTTTCCGGCTTTGATACCGGCCCCGGAAACGGCTTGATCGATGAATTTTGCCGGCAGAAATTCAATCGGAGCTATGACCGCAACGGCGAACTTGCCGCTCAGGGAACACTTCAACCTGCGTTATTGAAGAAACTGCTGGCCGATCCATATTTCCAAAAAACCGCGCCCAAGAGCAGTGGACGGGATTACTTCAACTTCGAATGGCTGAAAACCCGCCTGCACGACCTGAAAAAAATGTCCGACCTGAATCTACTGACAACTCTCACCGAATTAACCGCTGTCAGCATCGCTGACGAGGTCAACAAAATCAAGCCTGCCTACAGTTCTCCACTGTGGATTTGCGGAGGCGGAGCCCATAACGCCTATCTAATGGGGCGTCTACAGGCCCTCCTTCCTGAAGCCAGAGTTCTTAGCAGCAAAGAAGCCGGCATCGACCCGGATGCGGTAGAAGCCGTTCTGTTCGCCTGGCTGGCCTACCAGAGAATCCATAACTCAACCGTACCTCTTAAGGACGTCACCGGTGCCGACCGCAACGTCATTCTCGGCGGAGTCTGGCAACCGTAAGCGAAAAAAACAGGGGAAAAACCTGAATGACAAACATCAAGAGCCTGAAAACAAAAAAACCGGCCTGATCTGCCGGTTTTTCTGACTCTGCCTGTTGGCGAAACTCATCCGCGCTGATCGACAGGCAAATAGCAAGCCGATCCTTTTCCCTTATATACCTGAGTTGGACGGAAAATTTTGTTGTTCTGCAATTGTTCTCGCCAGTGCGCCATCCATCCGGCAGAGCGGGCAACAGCAAAAATCGGAGTGAACAAACCTGGATCAAACCCCATTTCCTTATACAGAATACCGGAGTAGAAATCGACATTCGGATAAACCCCTTTATGCCCGAGAAGTTCTTCACACACCCGTTCCACTTCCAGAGCGGTCTCGAAAGAAACGCTCAATTTGTCCGACTTGTCCTTCAGAAGATCAACAGACAACTTTTGTAAAATATTGGCGCGAGGGTCTTTGGTTTTATACTCTCGGTGCCCCATACCCCAGATAACTTTCTTATTTGCCAGACGCTCTTCGATATAAGGTCTGGCACGTTCCGGCGTTCCAATTTCATCCAGCATCTCAATCACCTTCTGGTTTGCACCTCCGTGCAAAGGACCTGAAAGCGAAGCGATTGCCGAAGAAATCACCGAACATGGATTAGCAAGCGTTGAGCCGGTCACCATAGTCGTGAAAGTCGAAGCGTTAATAGTATGCTCCGCGTGCAGAATCAGGATAGCATCCAGCAGGCGCGCCCAATCCTTATCCGGCTCTTCACCTGTCACCATATAGAGAAAGTTCTCGGCATAAGTCAGATCCCTGCGTGGTTCGATCGGATCGTACCCATTGCGCATATGCTCCCACATGGCAACCAGCGTTCCCATATGGGCAATGATTTTAACGGTTACATCATTAATATAATCCTGATTTTCGGTACCGCCCTTCATATATTCGGTACTCGGATAGAAGCTTGCCAGGCTGGCAACCACCACCTGCAGCATGTGCATCGGATGAGTGGTCTGGGGCAGGTTTTTCATAATTTCGCGGATATTGTATTTCACCCGGCGGTTCTCGCGTAACTGGCGATCGAAATTCTCCAGCTCGTCAGCGGTTGGAAGTTCACCGAACAAAAGCAGCAGAGTCGTCTCTTCAAAAGAGGAATATTCTGCCAGTTCCTGAATGTCATAACCGCGATAGGTCAAAACGCCTTTAATACCGTCAATATAAGAAACCTGGGACTCCGTCGCCGGAACCCCTGCTAAACCTGGAACATACTGCATATAAGAAACTCTAACTGTTTAGTTAAATGAGAAAGAAGCTGAATCACACGCTAAAAGACGAACCACATCCGCAAGTGGTGGTGGCATTTGGGTTTTCAATCACAAAGCGCGCACCTTGCAGATCTTCCAGATAGTCGATTTTAGCCCCGACCAGATACTGAAAGCTCATCGGATCGACCAGTAAAGTCACACCGTCTCTTTCAACAATCGTATCATCGTCCGCTTGCGCTTCGTCAAAAGTAAACCCGTAAGAAAAACCTGAACACCCGCCACCGGTAATGTAGACGCGAAGTTTCAAATTTGGGTTCTGTTCATCTTCAATTAGCCCGCTTACCTTGGCTGCTGCAGCTTCGGTAAAATTTAGTGGAGTTGGAATATCTGACATTTCCGTTTCCTTTTATCTGATTTAAACGGCCGATTTAAAACCGCAATAAGGTTTAATCGGCTGTTTCATTATAGCAAAACCGTTTTTTGAATCGGATGGATTTACGGTAACAACGCAACCTGCGTCAAACCGGCATCTTCTTCCAGATCGAACATCAGGTTCATATTCTGTATCGCTTGGCCCGCAGCACCTTTCACGAGGTTATCAATCACCGAAGTCACTACAACAACATCTCCGCCTTCCGGCCGATAAACCGCCATTCGACACATGTTAGAACCTTTCACCATACGCGTATCGGGAAGCGAGTTTCTAGGCATGACATCGACAAAACACTCCTGAGCGTAAGTCTCCTCGAACAAAGACTGCAGCTCCTCTTCGGAAATATTGCTCTTCAACTTAGCATAAAGCGTCGCCTCAATGCCTCGGATCGTCGGTAACAAATGAGGAACAAACGTCAAATTCACCTGCGCGTCTGCCATGGTTTCCAAGCCCTGACGAATTTCCGGTAAATGGCGATGTCCTCCGACACCATAAGCTTTGAAACCTTCGCAGGTTTCTGCCGCCAGCATTCCCACCTTAGCTCCGCGGCCTGCGCCACTGACACCGGATTTGGCATCTGCGATCAGATGATCGATATCAACCAATCCCTGCTTCAGCAAAGGGTAGAAGCCTAGTTGAACCGCCGTGGGATAACACCCCGGATTCGCTATGACTCTCGCCTGGCGGATCTTTTCCCGATTCAATTCCGGCAAACCGTACACCACCTCATCCATAATTTCCGGACAGGCATGCGGCATGCCGTACCACGACTCCCAGACGCCCATATCCTCAATACGGAAATCCGCCGCCAGATCGATCACCTTGACGCCCGCTTCAATTAATTCCGGAGTCATATTCATCGCCACACCATGCGGCGTGGCAAAAAATACCACATCACATTGCGTTAACACTTCCAATTTGGGTTCGCTGAAGGCTAAATCATAAATACCGCGCAAATTGGGAAACATATCGGCTACCGCCAATCCCGCTTCACTGCGCGAAGTAATCGCCTTCACTTCTGCGAATGAGTGGTTTGCCAAAAGACGCAGTAATTCGACCCCGGTGTAACCGGTTCCGCCAACAATCCCGACTTGAATCCGTTTCATTTATGATCTCTTTGAATTATTTAATGAGGTGTAAAAATTCTATTGTAATATGCCCACCCGTTTAAAGGAAATTTTCCCGGGATTAAAACCCTTGCCACCGAATGAAACGAAAACCCATGAAACAAAAACGTTCATTTTTGAAATAAAATCCGTTGTAGCTGGTCTGTTATAGTGACGATAAGCTACTTTGGAGAAACGGTAATGATCCCCAGCTCACACATCACGCCCGAATCGATTTTTCTCAGTCGCAGACGCTTTATTCAAGGAATAGCCGGAGCCGGATTAATGTCGGCACCGCTGCTTGGTCACGCTATGCAGTTCCGGGCCAATCCAGACTATAAACTGGAGTCAAACCTGACCGATCCGGAACATGCCCTGCATTACAACAATTTTTACGAACTCGGCACCGCAAAGTCCGATCCTTTCGAAAATGCCGACGCACTGATAACCGACAACTGGAAGATCCTTGTCGAAGGTGAATGTGCCAAACCACAAACATTCGACATGGACGATCTGCTTAAATTCGATCAGGAAGAACGTATTTACCGTTTCCGTTGCGTCGAAGGCTGGTCGATGGTCGTGCCGTGGATCGGCTTCCCTCTGGCCAGACTGCTTAAAGAAGTACAACCGACCTCAAAAGCGAAATACGTTGAATTTGTCAGCCTTCTTGACCGAAAAAATCTGCCCGGTCAACGCTTTGACCTCTTGCACTGGCCCTACCGGGAAGGCCTGAGAATAGATGAAGCGATGCATCCCCTGACCCTTATGACAACCGGACTTTACGGCAAGCCGCTGGCCAATCAGAACGGCGCTCCGATTCGCCTGATCGTGCCTTGGAAATACGGATTCAAAAGCAGTAAATCAATCGTCAAAATCCGCTTGGTGGAAAAACAGCCGATCTCGACCTGGATGGAAACGGCGCCGCGCGAATATGGCTTTTACTCGAACGTAAACCCAAATGTCTCACACCCTCGCTGGTCACAGGCCAAAGAACGGCCACTAGGCTCTTTTTTCAAGAAAAAAACTCTGATGTTCAACGGCTATGCCGATGAAGTCGCCCATCTTTACAAAGGGATGGATCTGAAAAAATACTTCTAAAACATCGAAGGATTATCATGCCTCAAAACTTAAAACTCTTGCTTTTCAGCCTGATCTGCAGCCTGCCGGCAATTTCACTTATCCACAGGCTGTTCACAGATCAACTTGGGGCCAATCCGGTGGAAACGCTGGAACACGTCAGCGGCGACTGGACCATCTATTTTTTACTCCTGACCTTGAGCATCACACCATTGCAATCCATGCTGCGCCCGAACTGGCCTCTCCCCATGCATCTGATAAGACGCCTACTCGGCCTGAGTGCTTTCGCCTATGCACTGATTCACTTAAGCGTCTACTTTGCCTTTGACATGGGACTGTCCTTCAGCGAGGCAATTGCCGACATTGCCGAAAGACCCTTTATTCTCATCGGCATGCTGGCATTTTCAATGCTGCTCCCCCTTGCAATCACTTCGACTTCCGGCTGGCAAAGACGCTTGAAACGCCACTGGGGCCAACTTCACAAACTGATTTACCCCTTGACCTTTCTCGGTATTCTTCATTATGCATTACTGGTAAAGGCAGACCTTTTTCAACCACTGATTTATCTAACGCTGTTCGCCGCACTGATGTTGTTCAGGCAACTTCGAAATATCAAAAAGCCCTAGAAACTCACAATCGATTTTCTGATTTAGCAACAAATTGATCACGGGTTTCCAAATCCGGCTCCGAGACTCGTAACGGAAAATCCCCCTCCTTCCAAACCGGGCGATTCCGCATGACGTGAATAAAATAATCGCTCTGCAAATGCCGCTCTAACCAATTTTGCACCCGGCAATAAGAACTTTGGGAAAACCACAACTTATCCACATGCGCAAACTGACGGACAAACGGAAAGATTGCAATGTCCGCCACACTCAGCTCCTCACCGACAAGATATGACTGACGCACTAAAGCCGCTTCAACTTTTTGCAAGAAGGTTTCTCCACCCATCCGCGCTTGCAACCTTTCTCCCTCATCCTGTGAATATTTATAAACATCCAGGTGCCTTTTAAACTCGCCGTCATTCCATTCCATCCAGGCAGTCGCTTCGGCGACGGTCTGCGGATCAGCAGGAAGCAAGTCCGAACGACTCTGTCGCAATGCCCAAAGCAAAATATCCAGGCTCTCGTCAATCACCCGCCCATCCGGTAAAACCAGTACCGGCACGGTTCCTTTCGGCGATGCCTTCAGCATCGGCTCAGGCTTATCCCAAAATACGATTTCCCGCTGTTCCACAGACAATCCTGCCAGATAAATCCCCATCCGCGCCCGCATCGCATATGGACAACGACGATAAGAATATAAAACCGGATATGCTTCAGAATTCATACAAAAAACCTGTAAAACGGATTGAAATAAACAACCGAAAACAGCAACTCATTTCAATCGATTCAATAAAAATACATAAACAAAAAAAGCCCGCAAACGCGGGCTTTCAAGAAAAACAGACGTAATTCATTTCCGAATTTCCAGACGAGGCGGTACAAATTTAAGATGAGAGCGAGGCGAATTTGAAACCGGCGCGCAGTGTGCATATCAGCACATGAGTACCGGAATGTTCAAATTACAACGAAGCTCTCGCTTAAATTTGAACGCTCTAGACGGAAATTACATCATGCCGCCCATTCCTCCCATTCCTGCTCCGGCGGCACCAGCATCATCACCACCTTTCGAAGGCAGGTCAGCAATGGCAGCACCAGTAGTCAAAACCAGACCGGCAACAGAAGCGGCATTTTGCAAAGCAGAACGCGTTACTTTAGCCGGATCGATAATACCGGCTTCAAGCATATCGCAGTAAACTTCTTTTGCAGCATCGAAACCGAAGTTTCCTTCACCTTCCATTACTTTGTTTACAATGACAGAACCTTCAAGACCGCAGTTGGCCGCAATTTGACGCATTGGCTCTTCCATTGCACGCAACGCAATCTGAACACCGACATTCTGATCATCGTTCTCGCCTTCAACATTGATGAGCGACTTGGCGCGAACCAGAGCCACACCACCACCAGGGACAATCCCTTCCTGTACAGCGGCACGCGTTGCGTGTAACGCATCGTCAACACGGTCTTTCTTCTCTTTCATTTCCACTTCGGTCGCCGCACCCAGTTTCAATACAGCAACACCGCCAGACAATTTGGCCAGACGCTCTTGAAGCTTCTCTTTGTCATATTCGGAAGTCGTGGTTTCCACTTGCGATTTGATCTGCATGATACGACCATCGATGTCTTCTTTCGCTCCGGCACCGTCAATCAACTTAGTCGTATCTTTGCCGATGACCGCAGACTTGGTTTCACCCAACAGATCCAAAGTAACGCTTTCCAGGCTTAAACCAACTTCTTCGGAAATAACCGTACCACCAGTTAGAATCGCCATATCTTGCAACATGGCCTTACGACGCTCACCAAAACCAGGTGCTTTAACTGCCGCAACTTTGACGATACCGCGCATGTTGTTGATAACCAAAGTCGCCAAGGCTTCTCCGTCAACGTCCTCTGCGATGATCAATAGCGGACGACCCGACTTGGAAACGCCTTCCAAAGTTGGCAGCAGATCACGGATGTTCGAGATTTTCTTATCGTAAAGAAGAATGAAAGGCTGATCCAACTCGGCAACCATCTTATCCTGGTTGGTAACAAAGTAAGGAGACAGGTATCCGCGATCGAATTCCATCCCTTCGACAACGACCAACTCATCTGCCAAAGAAGAACCTTCTTCAACAGTAATAACCCCCTCAGTGGTTACCTTTTCCATCGCTTCAGCGATCATTTCACCGACTTTAGAGTCCGAGTTTGCTGAAATGGTACCAACCTGCGCCCAAGATGCCTTGGTATCACATGGTTTTGCCATTTTCTGAATTTCCAGAACAACCGCTTCAACCGCTTTGTGGATCCCACGATTCAAATCCATCGGGTTCATACCGGCGGCAACCGATTTCATCCCTTCACGAACGATCGCCTGGGCAAGAACCGTTGCAGTCGTTGTACCGTCACCGGCAACATCGTTGGTCTGAGAAGAAACCTCTTTGACCATTTGTGCGCCCATGTTCATAAACTTGTCTTCAAGTTCAATTTCTCGAGCAACGGAAACACCATCTTTTGTCACTGTCGGCGCACCGAATGACTTTTCCAACACTACGTTACGGCCTTTTGGCCCCAAAGTGACTTTTACCGCATCCGCAAGAATGTTGATCCCGTCAACCATTTTTTCACGTGCATCTAAACCGAATTTAACGTCTTTTGCCATTTGCTAATTCCTTAAAATTTAAAAAACCGATTAAACAATCTGATAAAAATTCATTACTCGACAATCGCAATGATGTCGTCTTCACGCATAATCAATAACGGCTCGCCGGAATCATCTTTGACTTCCTGGCCGGAATATTGACCGAACATCACTTGATCACCAACGTTAACAGTCATCGCAACGATCGTTCCCGAATCAGACGCTTTACCTGGCCCCACTGCGACAACTTCACCCATGTTCTGCTGTTCCTGAGCAGAACCAGGAAGAAGAATACCGCCCGCAGACTCTTTCTTCTCCTCAACGCGGCGAATAACAACGCGGTCTTGTAAAGGTTTAATGTTCATAGGTTTTCTCCTAAAAAGTTTCACAAATTTAATAAGTTTCAGAGTGTCAGCCGGATACTCAAACTCCACGAAACGACTGAATTAATTGCAAAAAGCCGTCAAGTCCATCAAGGAGTTTAACCAGCCTTCAAAAATTAGCACTCTTAAATCAAGAGTGCTAACCATTGTATTCATCACCATAACGGTGTCAACTGAATATAAGGTTGATTATTCGCATTTCAAGATCCGGACATAAAAAAATCGGAACCTGTCCGATTTTTTTAGCAATAGAATACGAAAGAAGATTAATCCGACAACACCAGATTATCGCGATGCACCAGAGATTCATCTTCGATATAGCCGAGAATGGATTCGATCTGATGACTTGGCTTCCCTAGAATTTTTTGCGCTTCATCAGCCGAATAATTGGTCAACCCGCGGGCAACTTCCTTCCCTTTTAGATCGTAACAGACCACCATTTCACCACGTTGAAAATCCCCCTGCAGAGACTTCACGCCGATTGGCAGCAAACTCTTACCGGAATTTTTCAGAACCGATACAGCCCCTTCGTCCAGAACCAGCTTCCCTTTGGCCTGCAAATGCCCCGCCAACCATTGCTGACGGGCGGTCAAAGGTTCCAGATCCGGAACCAGCAGTGTCCCGAACGGCTGCCCCTCGAATAGTTTGAGCAGAATATCCGGCTCTCGCCCGGAGGCAATCAGTGTCGCCGTTCCCGAACGTGCTGCACGCTTGGCAGCCATGACTTTGGTATACATGCCACCTTTGCCCAGAGCGCCGCCTTCCGGCGACGCCATGGCTTCGATATCCTTACGGCTGACCTGCGCTTCGGAAATCAACCTGGCATCCGGATTTTCGCGCGGATTATCATCATACAACCCCTGCTGATCGGTCATAATCACCAGCACATCAGCAGCAATCAAATTGGCGGTCAAGGCCGCCAGCGTATCATTATCACCAAAGCGAATTTCGTCTGTCACCACCGCATCATTTTCATTGATAATCGGTACCACGCCGTACTGCAACAACGTCTGGATGGTTCCGCGTCCATTCAGATAGCGCTTGCGATTGGACAGGTCGTCATGCGTCATCAGAATCTGCGCCGTACGAATATCGTACTTGGCAAATTTGGATTCGTACGCCTGAATTAACCCCATCTGACCAACCGAAGCCGCCGCCTGTAATTCATTCAGTGCCGAAGGGCGACTGCTCCACCCAAGGCGTTTCATTCCTTCCGCAACCGAGCCGGAAGAAACGATCACTACCTCAATGCCCTGCTGCTTCAAAGCGACAATTTGCTCGACCCAGTGTGAAAGCGCTTCGCGATTCAACCCTTTGCCGTCGTTTGTCAGCAGCGCACTGCCGATTTTCACCACCCAACGCCGAGTCTGTTTTAAATTCGAACGATGCATCCGTCACCACACTTAAAAATCAAAATCTTCGTCCACCGGCGCTCTTGAGAGCGCCGCCTGCTTCGCATCTTCTTCGTCACGAGCCGCCTGACGATTCTGTTCAAGGGCATAGGCAATGTCCTGAACCAGCTTATCGGTTCCACGACGATCAACCGCCGAAATACGGTAGACCGGCCCCTGCCAATCGATTTCTTCAAGGATGCGATCGCAGATCTCCTGTGCTTCATCATCCAGGAAAAGATCGATCTTATTCAAAACCAGCCAACGCTCTTTGCCAACCAGCTCATCACTGTATTTTTCCAGTTCTTTTTCGATGACATGGATACTTTCAACCGGATCAGACTCATCCAACGGCCCGATATCAACCACATGCAACAGCAAGCCGGTACGCGACAAATGCTTCAAGAACTGAATTCCCAGACCGGCGCCTTCCGCCGCACCTTCGATCAATCCCGGAATATCCGCCATAACAAAACTGGTTTCCGGCGATACGGCAACGACTCCCAAATTCGGGTACAGAGTGGTAAACGGATAATTGGCCACTTTCGGACGAGCGGCCGAAACGGCGGAAATCAAACTCGACTTGCCGGCATTCGGCAGACCGAGCAGACCAACATCTGCCAAAACCTTCAGCTCAAGACGCAGATTACGCTCTTCGCCATCCTCACCCGGTGTGCATTGACGCGGTGTTCGGTTGCGCGAGCTTTTGAAGTGAACATTCCCGAGACCATGCAAACCACCCTGAGCTACCAGCAATTTCTGATCATGCTCTGTCAAATCTCCCAGAACACGATCCTCGTCGACATCGATTACCGTTGTCCCAACCGGAACACGGATCGTCAGATCATCTCCGGCGGCACCGGTTTTCTGCTGCCCCATACCAGATTGGCCGTTCTGAGCCTTGTAATCTTTGGTATAGCGAAAATCCACCAGGGTATTCAGATTTCGGTCTGCCAGCAAATAGACACTGCCGCCATCACCGCCGTCACCACCGTTCGGGCCGCCGAACGGAATATATTTCTCGCGACGGAAACTAACGATGCCGTTTCCTCCGCGGCCGGCCGCAACACGAATGATTGCTTCATCTACAAATTGCATAGCACCCTTATCCTTGGAATTTCTTGAGTTTGCACTATTTTAACAGAGGCCTGAAAATACCGAATCAAAAGTCAGTACGACATCATCTCTTTCCAGGCCATTTTCTTTACATACAAAAACGCCCCGACGAAGCGGGGCGTTTTCTATGCGGTGTTTTTTGAATGAAATTATTCAGAAACAACCGTCACGAAGGTACGTACTGGCTTACCTTTGGAAACAAAAGCAACTTGACCGTCCGCTTTTGCAAACAAGGTATCATCCTTACCGCGCCCAACGTTTTCACCTGCGTGGAATTTAGTTCCACGCTGACGAACGATGATGCTACCTGCAGATACAGCCTGACCACCGAAAACTTTAACGCCTAAGCGTTTAGCATTGGAGTCGCGACCGTTTTTAGTACTACCTGCTGCCTTCTTATGAGCCATGGTATTATCCTTTAGTTAACAGTGTGCTGTCCCCTACTCAGAAACAGCTCCTGTTTTAGATTCATCAAATTAAGCTGAAATCTGACCGATTTTAACTTCAGTGTAGTTTTGGCGGTGGCCTTGCTTAGTTTTCGAACGGTTCTTACGACGACGGAATTTGATGATGGTTACTTTTTTACCACGACCGTTTGATTCAACAGTCGCTGCAACTTTAGCACCTTCAACAAAAGGTGCGCCAACTTTAACGTCTGCACCTTCACCAACCATCAATACTTCGTCAAACTCAACCGCATCACCTGCTTCTGCATTCAAAGATTCAATGCGTAGGATTTGACCTTCACGAACTCGATACTGCTTACCACCGGTTTTAATAACTGCGTACATTATATCTCTCCCGGATATCTAAAATTCTTTTTAATAAGCCGCTATTTAGCGAAGGCGGAATTATAATCACTTTTTCACCCTAGGTCAAAATATTTTTTCCTTAAAAAGGATTTACAGGCGCGATCATGCCCGCAAGCCGGCCCGCACGCTAAACATTTGAATTTTATCCGCTATTTCAACCAAACGCTCGACCGAAAAACAGGCAGGACAAGCGGCTGGCAAACTTACAGAAAAGCGCCATGGTTTAGACTGGCGCCCAGCCCGCATTCATACTAAAATAACGCCTTTAATTTTGACTAGGTGGCCCCGCGCCAGAAGCCCGCATGACACTATCCGAAATCCGAGCACTCATTGCAGACGACATCCAAGCCGTTGATCAATTGATTCTCGACCGCCTCGCTTCCGATGTTGTTTTGATTAACCAGATCGGACATTACATTATCAACAGCGGCGGCAAGCGCTTGCGCCCATTACTGGTATTACTCTGTTCCAGAGCTTGCGGCTATCAGGGCGCCGACCACCAGTTAATGGCCGCAGTCATCGAATTTATTCACACTTCCACCCTCTTGCACGATGATGTCGTAGACGAATCAGACACCCGGCGCGGCAACAAAACCGCCAACGAAGTCTGGGGGAATGCCGCCAGCGTTCTGGTCGGCGACTTCCTTTACTCCCGCTCTTTCGAAATGATGGTCGAGCCGAAAAATCTGCGCATTATGGAAGTGATGTCGCAAGCGACCAACGTCATCGCCGAGGGCGAAGTTCTGCAGCTTTTGAACTGTCACGATGCCGACACCTCTGTCGAGCGCTATATGGAGGTCATCCACCGCAAAACCGCCAAACTGTTCGAAGCAGCCACGCAAATGGGCCCGATTCTGGCAAACAAACCGCAACTTGAAGCGGCTTTCGTCGCCTACGGCCGTCACTTAGGAGCGGCTTTCCAGCTGATAGACGACGCTTTGGATTACACTGCGGATGCAGAAGAGCTTGGGAAAAACATCGGCGACGATCTGGCGGAAGGAAAACCGACTCTGCCGCTGATCTATGTGCTTCAAAACGGCAATGAAACGGAAAAGGACATTATCCGCCGAGCCATCGAGACCGAAGGGATCGCTCTTCTGGACGAAGTCACCGCAATTATCCAAAACTCCGGTGCCATCAACTATACACAAGAAATTGCCGGGCAACAGGCCATGCTCGCCAAGCAAGCATTGGTCGAGCTGGAAGAAAGCGAACTCAAAAACGCTCTTTACGCCTTGGCCGATCTGGCGGTATACCGCAACCATTAACCGACCCGGTCACTCTGGCCCGGATAAAAAGCCCGCGTAAGCGGGCTTTTTTGTCATTCAAAAACGATACACTTCTTCAAGCGAATGAAACCACAAGCGTCCCAGCTTCATCACGCCGTCACAGATTCCGTAGCAATAGGACTTCAACTTTACTTTATTCAACATGACCCCTCTCCTCTTTTCCCAGACCTTCAAGCGTCTCGCCGCTATCGAGCCTGGACGATTTGGCGGTTCCGCTTCGGGTGTTTCTATTTGGCAGATACTTTTGCAAGTCCAAGTTGTCGATTTTGGTTTTACTCCAGTCAATTCTGCGAATCAACCAGCGCACCATAAAACGAATCACATGACTTGGATAAGGACTGGCATAAATAATCTCCGGCTGCGGACGGTATCCATGCAGACGCTCGACTAAAATGCTTTCTTCATTTTCATCCGGACGAATCCGGATAAAACCACACTGGGTTTCATCAAAACTGGTGCTGTAATAAATGCGCACCAGACGACTCATGCTGAAAACCGCTTTGGACAAAATTGTCGATTCGTGTTTACCGTTGACGCCAATCGTATTGAGAAAAATATTCTGCGTCATCAGGGCACGGAAAAAACTATCGATATCGACAAAATCCACCAACTCATGCGGCTGATGGCTTTTGGAAAAACGCTTCACCGCCTGACTGCGCGTTTTTAAACGGTCATAAAAATATTGCAGGGACGATTCGGTTACCGGTGTGTTTTTCATCTTATCTACCTCTAATATCTCTTAACGGCAGAAGGCGAAAAACTGTAGCAAATTTGCCGACCAAATCGTCGATCGACAACTCAGTCGAACGGAGGATTACATCGATGTCAGCCAGTAGAAACTGAATCCCGGAACCACCAGAGTCCCGTTATAGATTTCCGGCTGGCGGCGACTGTACAGATCCAGAAACTGGCCATCCCGGAATTGGGATAACGGCATGACATCGGATAAATCGAGCTTCTGCGGGCTACCGTTAAAGTTGGCGATCACCAAAACCTGATCATTGTATTTTTCTCGGTTATAACGACTGAAAACAAACAGATTCGGATTGCCGACATCAATCAATTCCCGATTATTAAAATCGGCAAATGCTTCAACATCCTTGCGGACACTGATCATTTTCTTCAGCGCACTGAAAACTTCATATTCAATTGTGTCCGGCGTATTGCGCAAATCCGCTTTTTGCCAATCGATATGCGGCCGATGCACCCAGCGGTTATCGTCCATCTTATTCAGATCTTCCAGATAGGAGTCGTCATTCAAAGTGCCGATTTCATCGCCGTAGTACAGTAACGGAATACCGCCAAAAGAGAGAATCATGCTGTGCAGCAGCAGGATAATTTTCACGGCATCCTTCTGAGCCTCCTGATCGCCATTTCGAATAGCGTATTCCAAACCGACCAGAGAGGCCAAAGAGCCTGAAATGCGCGCATCACCGGTTTTGAAGTTTTCGGCAAACGGCAGGCCTCGAGCATGCGAATGATCAAATTTTCCCGTCAGATAATCAATCAGGAACTTTCGGTGCGATTGCGGATTGTAGTCCGCCTGCGCAATATCGTAATCATCGAACCCCAAACCGATATCATCGTGGCAGCGCACATAGTTCAGCCAGGTGGCGCGCTCTAGCTTAACCGGCAAACTCTTGATTCCCTGATTCAGCAACTTGGCATTTTTCGTCGCAACCGCATCCCACAATAACGCCATAAAAGTTGCGTTATAGGCGATCTCGCACTCTTTGGCAATGACCGCATCCTCACCAAAATATTTGGTAACTTCGGATGGCGCGACAATCGCCTCGGCAATAAACAGCACTCCCGGAGCCGTCACCTGGCAGCAGTCCTTCAGCAACTGCAAAATCAGGTGTGCTTCATATTCGTTCTGACAAGTGCTGCCGAGCTTTTTCCATAAAAACGCCACCGCATCCAGACGCAGGATATCCGCCCCTTGATTAGCCCAATACAGAATGACATCCAGCATCTCGATAAACACCGCCGGATTGTTATAGTTCAAATCCCACTGGTAATTATTGAACACCGTCATCACCCAGCGCTGCATCTTCTCATCCCAGGTGAAATTTCCCGGCGACGTTTCCGGAAACACCTCCAGCATACTCTCTTCAAACATATCGGGGATATTTCGGGTTTCGAAAGTATAGTAATAATTCTGATACTTCGAATCGCCCTGGCGTGCCTTTTGCGCCCATTCGTGTTCGTCGGAGGTATGGTTCAAAACCACATCCAGAGCCAACAGAATATCCCGCGAACGCATGGAATCCGACAACGCCTTCAAGTCCTCCATCGAACCGATGCGCTCATCGATCATACGAAAATCACTAACGGCATAACCACCGTCACTGCGGCCTTCGGGGCATTTCATAATCGGCATAATATGCACCATGTTCACCCCCAATTCCTGGAAGTAGTGCAAACGCTCTTTCATTCCTTGAAGATTGTCGGCAAAACCGTTGGCATACAATGCCATCCCGACCCATTTCTGGCTGAGAAACCAGTTGTAATCCTTCTCGCGCGCAATATCCAACGCTTTCAAATCGTCCGGTCGTTTGATGTATTTGCGAGCCATGGTTTCAACCAGTTTCAAGGCCTGCTGCTCAAAATCGGCTCGCTTGCCGTAGAGCTGCTCAAACAAACCGTGGATAGCATAAAAATTCGCACCAAGACGGGTATAAAAATGCCGCAAATCTTCTTCGTAAATATCCGGCTTGATTTGGTTGAGAATATCATTCAACAGCGAATGAGAGATTTGCTCGTACATAACGCCCCCAGAATCGGTTAGCTAATTTCAGTCTGTTTAAGAAGAGGATGGACACGTTTTTCGCCAAAACCCAAGGTTGCAGGCTGTGAACTAACCCAATAAATCCGTATAAAAATCAACATTGTCACAAGTCGCTCCACGCAAGCCGATCACGCGACCGGCAAAGGATTGAGCCTGCTCGAGAATCTTTTTAAGCGGCCAGTTTCGAAGCAAACCGTGAATATAGACCGCAGTAAATGCATCTCCCGCACCCACCGTATCAACAAAGCGCCCCAATGCTTTCGGGGTTTGCCGATAAAAGCCTTGGGGCGTTAAAATCGCCACCCCTTCTGCACCTTGAGTCACGATAAGTTGCTCGCAAGCAAAACGTTTCCGAAAAGCCTGCATTGCGGCCTGAACATCCGGCCCTGCAAAGCCCAGTTGACGCAATTCATCCATATTCAACTTGATCCATCTGGCTCTTCGCAGCCACCTGAACAGCACTTCTTTTTCCCACCACGGCGCTCTCAGATTCACATCCAGAAAGATTGACCAGTCTCCGGCAGCAAGAATTTTTTCGAATTGTTCACGTGCATAATGACTCCGCAATGCCAAAGAACCGTGATAGAGAATTCCTCCGGATCGGGGCAACACTGTTTCATCGCCGCTGATAAAATCATAGGCACTATCCGGGGTAATCTCGTAATGCGGCTCCTTATCGATCAAAGTCACCTCAACTTTACCGGTCGGATGAACGTCGTCAGTCTGAATATTCTGCGTGGAAATTCCCCAAGCTTCGGCACGCTTTCTAATGGCCTCCCCCAAAGAATCACGGCCGATTCGAGAAAGAAACACCGGGTGATCACCCAGAGCCTGCAAATGCCAACAGATATTAAAAGGCGCCCCACCGAGAACCCGCTCACCATTCGGAAAACAGTCGAACAGTACTTCTCCGAAAATCGTCACTGCTGGTTCAGTCATAGAAAGCGCCCCACTCCTTTAACATTTCTCGACTCTCTGGAAAATAATGACCGACACCCTGCAGAATGCCGGCAGCGTAATTCCCGAGATGTTCTGAATCATTTTTGGCCAGAAACAACCGTGAGCGGCACCCGTTTGCCTCTGCCATCCGCTTGGCTTGCGACCTGACATCCTCGGTCGCATTTGCCACCAGAACTGAAGGGATCGGGCTGATTAAAACCGGTAGGTCATTACCGCTGTCGCCGGCAAACATCAGGCGATCAGCATCCAAGCCCAGCAGGCAGTGCAGAAACTCGATTGCATGCAGTTTCGTCGCATTCGACGGCAAAATATCCAACAGCCCCTGATGCCGAGTTTCATCGATACTCCAGATCAGGCTGCTGTCGATCTGCAAAGGCCGCAATGCGGATTCGGCCGCCTTCAAATAAAAATCCGCTGTTGCACAACCGAGATCGGCGTAGAAACTCACTTTGTGAGTATTCTGTTTACTGTCTTCCTGCAATTTCAGACCGGCAATACCTGATAAACTCGCAGCGATCTCTTCTCGGCTTACCTTTTTCCAGGCTTTGCCAATCTCAGTTTCCCATTCGCAAAGCTCCGACCAACTGCCATTGGAATTGCGATAAATCTTGCTGCCGACATCGGTAATTGCGTAATCGGGAACAGGCAAACGAAACTCGACGATGGCCTCTTCCAACAAAGTAATATCTCGCCCGGTAACATATGCCAAAGTGACTTCGGGAAGCGAACAAAAATTCGCAAAACGACCACGAGCAGACGGATATTCCGGCTGCACCCCATTCGGAATAAGTGTTCGATCCAGATCGGTGCAAAGCAACATCGACTTCATTTAAATACTCTCCTTCGGCGAACGGCACTCACCAAAAAAGTCATAATATTCAAATGCCTCAAGAATGCCTTTTTCATAGCTGTTCTCAGCAAAATAGATGCGATCAAGATCCGTCAACTGCAACAGTTCTTCATCGTGCCGATTCGCCACCACAACCGCCAAAGCATTGCCGCGCATCATATCCTCGTCTGATCCGGAACCGCCCGCAACCAGAACCCGCTCCAACGGAATCTGCCAGCGATCGACCACATAACGCAACGCCATTCCTTTAGAAGCACGAATCGGCAAAATATCCAGATACTGGCCGAAAGAAAACTGAACATTCACCGCCTGCTCTTCCTGATGCAGTAATCCGACCAATTCATCCGGATCAAGTTGCTGAGTATCAACCATATAGCTGATTTTAAAGTGCGACTGCTCCGATTTCGCCTGCCGAGTCAAACCCGGCACGCTATCCAGCAACGACTTGATCTGGTGCGGTGTCCAGTGGTAATCGATATGCTTTTCCCAAGTAGCATCTTTTGTCAACTCCGGCGCATAGTTGATCTCTGTGCCACTGCCGGTAATCAAAATATCCGGCTCGGGAATACGGTGATGTTTCAACAAACGCAAAGCCGAATCGAGACGCCGACCGGTAGCAATAACGAACAAGGTCGTTTTTCGGTTCTCTCTTAGCAGCTGCAACATGGTCTGCAACGCATCGGGACACCCCATCAAATTCTGATCGAGACTGCTGACAAAAGCGCGGTCTTTGTAGAGTCCACTACGCTTCGAAACCGGCTTTCTTTGCAGACGTTCCGATTTTTCGATAATCGGGCTGATCACCTTAAGATAACGCTCGGCATGCGCCTGCCAGGAATAATGCTCTCTGACTCCGCTAAGACCCTGTTGAACCAACTTTTCACGCCCTTGCGGCGAATTTAATAAAGACTGCAAAGCCTCGGTAATACTCTGCGGCTCCAAAGGATCGATCAGCAAACCGTTGTTGCAGTTGGCGATAATATCTCTCGGGCCGCCGTCTTCGGTCGCGACAATCGGCAGCCCGGATGCAGCAGCTTCAATCAAGGTCAAACCGAAAGGCTCCGTTAACGCCGGATTAACAAACACCCCGCCGGACGCTGTAGCAATACGATAAATATCCGGTACTTCATTGCGACTGTGGTGTTTAGGCAAAGCCACTTTGCCATACAGATCGTAGCGATCAATCATTGCCCAAAGATCGTGAAACACCTGCTTCGCTCCGGCATCGAGATCATCCACATCGTCCCGATTACCGGCAACAATGACCAAATTCGCCTGCTCTTGAAGCGTTCGGGAAAGCCCGAAAGCCTCAATCAGCGACGTAATATTCTTTCTCGCATCAGGACGGGACAAGGCCAGAATAATCGGCTTTCCGGGATCTTTCAGGTGAGCAACCATGCGAGAAAATAATTCCGAATTCAGTTCATCACCGATCGGCGCCGTAAAATTCGCCAGGTTCACGCCCGGCGGAAGCACACGCATCTGCTCAGGTTGATAATAATCGTACACTTCGTACTGCTCTTCGATTTCCTGATGAGTGCTGGTAATCACGCGTTCGGCCGAAGCCAGAGTATGTTCTTCCGCATCGATGCGACGCGACATATTGTAAAGAGATTCGATTTCACCATTGTGCAGACCGGCGGCAATCAACCGCGCCCTCTTGACCCGGCCCAGAGAATGCCCCGTGTGAATCAGCGGGATCGACAACCAGTGCGTTAACAGCGAGCCGACATAACCCGCATCGGCATAATGGCTGTGCAAAATATCCGGAAAACCGTTCTGGCCGCGAAAATACGCCGCCATGTTATCGGCAAACGTATCCAGATGATCCCAAAGCTGCTCCTTGGGAAGGTATTCATCCGGCCCGGCCTCAATTCGGACAATCTGCAATTTATCGTTTAAGCGTTCAATCGGCTCGGCATAATCGGATGCAAGAGTATCATCACGGACAAGGCGGGTAAACAATTCGACCTTTTTCACCCCGGGGCAAGCGGCCAAAGCTTGCGCCAGCTCAACGACATATAAAGTCTGACCACCGGTGTCCGCATCTCGACCCAGTTCGAGATTGCGCCAGCGAATCAATCCATGAACACTGATCAGAGCGATATGGATACCGTTTTCATCAGCAGAAAGCGTATTTTTGTGTGTTTGACTAAAGATAAGCAACCTTTTGAGTGTTTAAGAAAAAACATCTGACAGACCGGAAAAGCACTTTTCCGTCCCTAAAACTTTAACAATCTTTGCGAAAAATTTAAACTCCGACAACTAAGAATCAAGTTTCGTTGCCAGCGGCCGTTACAGATCCGATAAGGGAAAAAATGCCCTTTTAGCACTGGCCGAAAGCAGTCGGACAGTCGAATCCGATCGATAAACGAGGAAAACTGGCTTGAAAATCGATATGAAAACAGGCATGCATAATGCCGGGGAAATTTTACAGGCGCTTGAAGTTAAAAGTCTGCCGGCCGAAATTTTCGAGCTGGAGGAAGCGATGTTGTCCGAAGCACCGAATATGGTCGAAATCGCTAATATCATCAGCAAGCATCCGGAATTGCTCGGCGAATTTCTCAGCATCAGCAATCAGGTGCTGCGACGCTCTCAGGATGATCTGATTTTCGATGCACGCGCGGCAGTCAACCTGCTTGGTTTACAGGAAATTCAACAACTGTTTCTGTTAAGCTATCTGCAAAAAAATCTTCCCAAAGACGACCGTGACCGTAAACTGATCATTCGTTCGAAACGAGCGGCAATCGCGGCTGCCGAGCTGTCCTACTGGATTCACGAATTACCTCGCAGCGAAGCGTATCTGGTTGCCTTCCTACAAGACATCGGCGCCCTCTATCTGAGCCGGTTCGATCCAACGTATATTTCGAAATTTCTAAATACCGAACTGACTGAACCCTTCAGCGCTTACGAACGGGAATTAAACCGCTACCAGACTGCCCACACCTATCTGGGCAGTCTGATTGCAAGACGTTGGCATCTGGGGAATTTACTCTGCAAGAGCATTCTTCTGCACCACACCAGACAGCTGGAGTCGCTCACCCAATACGACTCCCGCGTCGCCCAGATGGTCGCATTAATTCAACTCTCGAACGGATTAGTCTTCAGAGAATTTTCCGATCACCATGAAACCGAAGAACTGCAAACCTCAATTCATCAGGCCATCGAATATCTGGAACTGCCGGATAAAGCCATCACGGCAGCAAACGCTTCACTAAAAAAGTGGGGACCAAACTGCTGCGAACACATGGCCAGCCACTAAAAAATTTGAAGCGAAAAACAAAAAGCCCCGTTAAACGGGGCTTCTGAATCGTTACCTGGCGAAAGCAAGTCTTTTTAAGATTTTTTAAAAAGGTACATCGTCGTCGTCGAAATCATTCGGCACATACGCCGGCGCTCTTTGCGGCTGACCACCCATCGGTTGCGGGCTTGGCTGCTGCCCGCCGCCGAAGCCCCCCTGGTTGCCGCCTCTCATGCCGCCGGATGGCATCGGACGCGACGAATTCTGCGCCGGGGCCGATTGCCCCATCGGCTGCTGATAGCCTCCGCCCTGATAGTTGCTCTGCGGCGCAGCCATATTGTTCTGCATCGGTTGCTGCGGTGCGCTTTGATTGTAAGAGTTATCGAAAGCGGCATCTCCCTGACGAGGGCCGCCGCCAAGCATCTGCATGTTTCCGTCGAATCCGCTCAATACCACTTCGGTTGTATAACGATCCTGACCATTCTGATCCTGCCATTTTCGGGTTTGCAGTTTGCCTTCCAAATAAACTTGAGACCCTTTTTTCAGGTACTGCCCGGCAATCTCCGCCAGTTTTCCGAAAATCGCCACGCGGTGCCACTCGGTTTTCTGTTGCTTCTGCCCGGTCGATTTGTCGTTCCACTCTTCACTGGTGGCCACACTCAGATTGGCGATCGCATTTCCGTTAGCCGCATATTTCACATCGGGATCCTGCCCCAAGGTTCCGACTAAAATGACTTTATTTACACCACGCATATCTAACTCTCTTTACTCTATACAGTTTAGGACTTCTGACTCTGTTCAATATAATCGATCAGGGCTTCTTCTTCGACCACTTTTCGATCAACTTTAAAATAGGCTCTTTGCTCATCACTGCGGACAATCACTTCATAGACGCCGTCATAAGCCATTAATTTTGCCTGCAATTCTGCCACATCTTTCTCATCCACTTCTCCGACCGGAACCGAGGCAATACTCAACGGCATCGGTTTTTCCATCGTTGCAGCAGCCAGGAACCACAACACGCCCAAAACAGTCGTTAAAACGAAAACCCCATTATAACCGTAATGGTGATAAAAATATCCGCCCAAAGCGCCCCCGATGGCGGCACCGATAAACTGACTGGTTGAGTAAACGCCGCTGGCGGTCCCTTTTTTATCCGCCGGGGATTGTTTAACCACCAGAGACGGTAAGGATGCTTCCAACAGATTGAATGCGGTAAAGAAAATCAGCAGAATGAAAAACAGCGACCAGAAACCAGCCTGTGTCTCAATCAAAAGAAGCTGTACGAGCGTGATGACCGCAATCGCTCCTACGAAAACCTGTTTCATACGCCCGCGGCTTTCCGCCTGGATGATAAACGGCACCATCAAAATAAACGACAGCAACATCACCGGCAGGTAAATATGCCAGTGCTGTAAACTGTCCAACCCGGCAGAATCACGCAAAATCAATGGCATCACAACAAACATCGCCGTCAGAATCGCATGCAGGGTAAAGACGCCGAAATCCAACCTCAACAACTGCGGATGCGTCAAAATCGACTTGAATTGCGCCGGATCCGCTTCGGCTTCACGCTGAAAGCTCTGATTTTCAATTTTCGGCATGGCAAAAAAGACCAGCAACATCCCGAGCAACGCCAGAGCCGCAATCACCCAGAAGATTCCGCGCACCCCGAACCAGGCTGCGAGAACCGGGCCAGCGACCAGCGATAAGGTAAACGACAATCCGATGGTCATGCCGACAATCGACATGGCACGCAAGCGGTATTTTTCACTCACCAGATCGGCAACCGAAGCCATCAAAACGGCCGCAATCGCTCCCATCCCCTGAATAGCGCGTCCAAGGATCATCATTTCAATCGAATCGGCCAGAGCGCAAATGACCGAGCCGACCATAAAGACAAACATTCCGACCAGTATCAGGGGCTTACGACCGAAACGATCCGACAACATACCGTACGGAATCTGTAATAAAGCCTGAGTCAGGCCATAAATCCCGATGGCAATCCCGATCTGCGTCCCGGTGATCGCATCGAATTCGTTTTGTGCGAACAAAGCAAACACCGGAAAAATCATAAACAGCCCAAGCATGCGGGTCGAGAAAATACCGGCAATCGAAAACGCGGCTCGTCTCTCTAGCGGACTCATTGAATTCGGCTCTGAAATGGACATTGAGGATGGACCTTTTAAACTGCTTTTTGCGCATTCCGACCCGACTTTGCGGCCTTGCGCTGGATTCAAATTACAGGAAGCGTGAAATTATACCACCCCCTAAAAACGGATCGTTATAATTCTGATAGAAACACCTGGCTTTCGCCAGCACTCGCCCCCAACCTCAAGGAGACCTCAATCATGTCCAAGTCGTTGTCATTCATCGCCTTTGCTTTATCCCTCTTCGCGACCCACATCGCTCACGCCGACGAAGAGAAAGTTCCGGCCAACCAAGTCCACTTTCAAGTCAGCCTGAGTCAAACGGTTGAGAACGACCGTCTGGACGTCACTTTTTACAAACTGGCTCAAGCCCCGAGCCCGCAGGAAGTCACCAAACAGATTGATCGCGCCATGCACAGTGCCGTAAGCAGCCTTGATCTGAAAAGCGACGACTACGTTGTCCAGACCGGGCAATACAACCTCAATCCAAGCTACGACAAAAACCGCATCATTACGCACTGGCAAGGACGCCAACAACTCAGCATCCACTTTAAAAATCCGGAACAGGCCTCTGAAGTAATTTCCAGACTGACACCATATTTAACCTATTCGTCAATGCGCTTTTCCGCCTCCGAGACAACACGCCGCAACGCGCAGGATGCTCTGTTGAAAGACGCAATACTGGCCTTCCGACACAAAGCAAAATGGATCAGTCAACAGTTCGAGTCGGCAAACTACCGCATCACCGAAACCCATATCAATACCCCGAACCACTCACCGGTTTACGCCTATGCCCGCGTAGCCATGGAGAAGGCCGATTCCGCTCCCGCTCTGGCGGCTGGCGAAAGCCAGATACAAGTTCAGATTTCCGGCAAACTTGAACTCTATTGAGTCGATACTGATACAACCAGCACCGAATCGTGTCCTCGCGACATTCTGCTGGAAATTTCAACCGTCAGGATCGCCAAAGGCAGATTGCGGGTAAAGATCGCCCATTTACCCGCAATACACGTATTTTTCTTTTTGTCTACAAGGGTTTAAACCTCTCTAACAAAGGGGTGTAAACCGATAAAATTGGTATAATGCCTGTTTTACTCAAGTTAGCTCGAAGTGAAACACAGGCATGCTGGAAGAAATCGTAATTCGCGGGGCGCGCACCCATAATTTAAAAAATATCGACGTCACCCTTCCCCGGGATAAGCTGATTGTCATTACCGGCCTGTCCGGCTCCGGAAAATCCTCGCTGGCTTTCGACACCATCTATGCCGAGGGGCAAAGACGCTATGTCGAATCACTGTCCGCCTATGCCCGCCAGTTTCTTTCGGTGATGGAGAAACCGGATGTCGATCATATCGAAGGCTTGTCCCCGGCAATTTCCATCGAGCAGAAATCCACTTCGCACAACCCGCGTTCCACCGTCGGAACCGTTACCGAAATCTACGACTATCTGCGCCTGCTGTTTGCCCGTGTCGGTACACCGCGCTGTCCGACGCACGGCTGTGACCTGGAAGCACAAACCGTCAGCCAGATGGTCGACCGCACGCTGGAACTCGACGAAGGTACGAAATGTCTGCTGCTGGCTCCGGTAATACGCGGCAAAAAAGGCGAACACCACACTCTGCTTGACGAACTGCAGGCGCAGGGATTTATCCGCGCCCGCATCGACGGCCAAGTCCGCGATCTGGATGGTACGATCCAGCTGGACAAAAACAAAAAGCACAATATTGAAGTCATCGTCGACCGTTTCAAGATTCGCGACGACATCAAGCAGCGCCTGGCGGAATCTTTCGAAACCGCATTACGCCTCGCGGATGGGCTGGCTCAGATCATGCCGATGGACGAAGACGATGATTTCGAGCTGCTGTTTTCGGAAAAATTCGCCTGTCCGCACTGCGGCTATGCGGTTTCCGAGCTGGAACCGCGTATTTTCTCTTTCAACAATCCGCACGGTGCCTGTCCGAGCTGTGACGGTCTTGGCATCAAAGACAGCTTCGAGGCGGAACGCGTCATCACCCATCCTGAACTCAGTCTGGCCGGTGGTGCCATTCGCGGCTGGGATCGGCGCCACAAATACTACTACGACCTGCTGAAAGCGGTCGCCGACTTCTACGAAGTCGACATCGAAACCCCCTGGCAGGAACTGGATAAAACCGTACAGAACGTGATTTTGTTCGGTTCCGGACGTAAAAAAATTCCGTTACCGCACGGCAAGTACAGCGATACCCGCCGCTTTGAAGGCGTCATTCCGAATATGGAACGCCGTTTCGCGGAAACCGAAAGCAAGGCAGTACGCGATGAGCTGGAGAAATACCGCGTCACCAAGCCTTGCGAAAGCTGTCACGGCACGCGCCTGAACGAAGTGGCGCGTCATGTTTTTATTAATGACTACACCCTGCCGTCTCTGACCGAACTGCCGGTCGGTGAACTGCATACAATTTTTGCCGGACTCGAACTCAGCGGCACCAAAGGTGAAATCGCCGCTAAAATCGTTAAAGAAATTCACGATCGTCTGAGCTTCCTGGTCAATGTCGGATTGAACTATCTGACCTTAAGCCGAAGTGCCGACACCCTTTCCGGCGGAGAAGCCCAACGTATCCGCCTTGCTTCGCAAATCGGTGCCGGACTGGTCGGTGTGATGTATGTGCTTGACGAACCTTCGATCGGATTGCATCAACGCGATAACGACCGTCTGCTTTCGACTCTGACCCATCTGCGTGATCTCGGCAATACCGTCATTGTCGTCGAACACGACGAAGATGCGATCCGTGCCGCCGATTACGTTCTTGACATCGGTCCGGGTGCCGGTATCCACGGCGGTCGCGTAATGGCACAGGGCACGCCACAACAGATTATGGACAATCCACAGTCGCTGACAGGGCAATATCTGAAAGGAACTCAGAGCATTACGGTTCCGAAAGAGCGCCTGCTTCCTCAGGATGACAAGTGGCTGACGATTGAAGGCGCTCACGGCAATAACCTGCAAGACGTCACTTTGCAAATCCCTGCCGGGCTCTTAACCTGTGTCACCGGCGTCTCCGGTTCCGGTAAATCGACGCTGATTAACGGCACCCTGTCCAAACTGGCCGCCAATCATCTGAACGGCGCCAATCACCTGCCCGCCCCGCATAAAGCCATTCATGGCATGGAACATTTCGATAAATCGGTCAATATCGATCAGAGCGCCATCGGCCGTACGCCACGCTCCAACCCGGCCACCTATACAGGCTTGTTTACGCCGATCCGCGAACTGCTGGCAGCCACTCCGGAAGCGCGTACCCGAGGCTATACGCCGGGACGCTTCAGCTTTAACGTCAAAGGCGGCCGTTGCGAAGCCTGTCAGGGTGACGGTGTTTTGAAGGTTGAGATGCACTTTCTGCCGGACATCTATGTGCCGTGCGATGTCTGCGAAGGCCAACGCTACAACCGCGAAACCCTTCAGGTGCATTACAAAGGCAAGAACATCCATGAAATCCTGGAAATGACCGTCGAGGACGCTCGCGCATTTTTCGATGCCATTCCTGTGATCGCTCGCAAACTGCAAACGCTGATCGATGTCGGGCTGGGTTATATCCGCCTCGGACAAAGCGCGACCACACTGTCCGGCGGGGAAGCGCAACGTGTCAAACTGGCCAAAGAGCTGTCGAAACGCGATACTGGCAATACGTTGTATATTCTCGATGAGCCGACTACCGGTCTGCATTTCCACGATATCGAACTGCTGCTGAAAGTGATTAACCAGCTGCGCGATCAAGGCAATACCATCGTCATTATCGAACATAATCTCGACGTGATTAAAACTGCCGACTGGCTGATTGATCTGGGGCCGGAAGGCGGTTTGGGCGGCGGGCAGATCATCGCTACCGGCACGCCGGAAGACGTTGCCGCCAACCCGCAATCGCATACCGGACATTATTTGAAAAAGCTACTGGCTTAACCAACATTACAAATTTCCACAGGGCTTCCGTTCACCGGAAGCCGAATCCATTCTTACCTCATGCCTCTTTTTCACGATTTCTCACAAGCGCACTCCTTTTCGCATCCGTCTTAAGATTCCTCATTCCTTGCCGTAAACGTTACTGACGATGTTGACGTGCGCTTTCCACCGCCAACCATAAAACATCGCCATTCAGGCAGATACACTAAGACGATTTTGAAATTTATCCGACCGGTATTTGTAGTAGAGTAATACAAGCTGATTCAGCCAATTTTCAAAAGCTTGCATTCTAAAGCAGGGCGGAAAATTCGGCGAATGGCTTCCCGATAGTGAAACTAGGTCATGTTTGCATTGAATCCGGCACTACAACAACAAAAAGAAGCGCACCGCAACCCCGGTTCGGTGACCCCGATTGCGGCACCGAGCATCGCAGTGGTAATTCCCTGCCTGAACGAAGCAGCCACCATTGCCAAGGTGGTTACTTCCGTGCGAGACGTACTGCCGGAAAGCCGCATCTACGTCTACGACAATGGTTCCAGCGACCACACCTGCGACCTTGCTGCATCGGCCGGTGCCATCGTTCGCCACGAACAAAGACGCGGTAAAGGCCGCGCTTTGAAAAAGGCTTTTGGTGAAATCAGTGCCGACATTTTCATTACCATCGACGGCGACGATACTTACGATGTCGGCGTCTTACCGGAAATGATCCGTCGTTTGCAGCACGACCATCTGGAAATGGTCGTCGGTGATCGCTTGCAGGACAAATCCAGCCACACCAGAGCCGGGCACTATTTGGGCAACCGCCTGTTCTCCAAAATGATCTCGACACTGTTCGACATGCAGGTGGAAGATCCTTTTTCCGGCCTTCGCGTTATGAGTTCGCGCTTTGTAAAAAGCTTTCCCTCGGTCGCCTCCGGCTTTGAAGTGGAAACCGAATTGACCGTACACGCTTTCGACCTTGGCGCCCCTTTTACGGAAATGCCGGTCGATTATCGCCTGAGACCGGAAGATTCGCATTCAAAACTGAATACCTTCCGCGACGGCTCGAAAATTTTGTTTAAACTGATCTGGCTGTACCAGTTAAAAAAACCGATGCAATTTTACGGTTATTCAAGCCTGCTCCTTCTGATTCTTTCGTTGATCACTTTCGCGATTCCCTTAAGCGAATTCATTATGACCGGCGCGGTCAAACACTTCCCGACACTGATCGTCAGTATGGGCGGTTTCGTGCTGACGTTGCTCACCTTCGCCATCGGCGTTATTTCCGAAAACATCAACAGCCACAGCCGGGAGATCAAACGTTTCATTTTCCGCACGACCGAACGGAATTAACATCAGTGTTGAAGCGGCTAAAACAGAAAGCACAAGACGACTGGTCACTCTTTCTCGGTAACTACTGGATCGGCCGCAAACCTTTTTATACCCAGGACGATCCTCAGTGGTCACAGCAAAGCGTTTCCTTCCCCTTTGTCTGGCTGATACTGGTCGGCATCGCTCTGCTATTCTCTCCGATGCCATCGGACGACCTGCTACGCCATGTACACGCCTGGCAATACGACTACGATTACCGGCAGATGTTCGACGGGTACCCTTACCACTTCAATGCCTGGTTCGGCTTTGACTGGGCTGTCGGCCAGCTTTACCAATACTTCGGCGACTTCGCGATTAAAATCGTGCAAGCTACTTCTATCGGCCTGCTGGCTCTGGTTATTTACCTGAATTTGCATGGCATCCACAGAGATGCCCGGATTCTGGTCGTTCTGATAGTTATCTGGCTGGTCGGCTCACGTTTTTTACTGGCAAGGCCAACCACTTTTGAAACCCTGCTGATGTTCCTGGCGATTGCCTTAACCTACTATCCGATTAAACCCAAATGGGATCGCCTCATACATCTTGCGCTCGGATGCCTGATGGTCGGCTTTTACCACCTGTTTTTTATCTATCTGATTCCGTTGCTGATCTGGCGCCGAATCTATCTGCTTCCTATGTTGCTTGGTCTGGCAGGTTGGCAATGGCTGACCGGGGGACAGTATTTTCAGGAAGTAGTCGATATTTTCAATTTCGGTGAGATGCGCATTCCCGGCATTAAAGTCAGCGAAAACGAATTCGCCCTGCCCCTGGCACTGTTGTTTATCGGTTTTGTGGTGTTGTTCGTATACAAATGGCAAAACTCCGACAAACAATGGGCGCTGACGGCTGGCTGGTTCACCCTGCCGATGCAAATCCGTTACGTCGCGGACAACCTGATCCCAATTATCGCCATCCTTCTGGCACGCCACTGGCCTGTGCGCCCCCACCCGTTCTTACTGTTATTTATGCTCATTATGGTTAAAAGCGCCATCGGCGGCGCCGGGTTTTACTTTGCTGATAAGGATACAGAAAAACAGCCGGTCTATTTTTCAGAGGGCGAACATATCATGACGCAGAATCTGGGCGTCAATTTCTGGGTTATCAACCAAGGCGCCGCGCAACACATTAAAGTCGCACCAGCAATGGAAATCGGTTTTGCCGATAAAGACGTCCAGCAGGCAACCTTGAAGAAGAAAGTCACTTGCGAGTTTTTGCATCAACACCAATTCGATAAGTACGTTGAAAACTCTGCTGTCGACTTACCACTTACCTGCCTCAAACTGCAAACCGCCACTCCTGAAGGTTACAAAATCTGGCAAGTTGTGCGCTGAAATGCGCCCAGAGTGCCAAGCTGATCTTCCGAATTGACGCCCTCTTCGCTAATCGCAATACATCTGATCAGCGAAGCGGACACAGTAATCGTTCCTCGCAGAAGCAGCTGACTTTCCGAGCCTAACCGCCGTTCCGCTCCAATGCACTTTGAATCAAGGGAGATTTTCCCGCTTTCGTCCTCGTCTCTTCCCTGCTGATCCCCCTTGTTCAAGGGATTGTCGAACTTTGTACAGTTGTTGATACTTGACGATGAACTTGATTAAAGAGGCAAAGAATATGGCGACCACAGGCAAAAAAATTCTGTTATCAGGCAATATATTATTGCTGTCTGCTGTACTGACAGCATGTAACAGTAGCAACGAAACCAGTAATAACGCGACAGCGGCATTGAACGGTACTGCCGCGGTCGGCGCCCCGATACAGATGGCCGAAGTAACGGCCAAGTGCGCTGACGGCACCGAGTTTTCCGATACCGTCACAACCGATAACAACGGTAAATGGAGCGCCACAGTAAACAAAAACACTCTACCCTGCGCTCTGCAGGTCACCGGTGGAACACCGGTTGTAACCCTGCACAGCTACGCAAACGCTTCCGGCACGGTAAATATCACCCCATTGACGGATTTGATCCTTGCGCAGAAAACCGGACAAACCCCATCCGACTGGTTTAGCGGTTTTGCAAATGCCTCTCCTCTCGATATCGATGACACCGGACTGATTCAGGCATTAACCAACGCAGGCTATCAGGTTCCTGCCGGCAGCCCCTTCACAACGGCCTTCAATGCCAATGGTGAAGGCTGGGACGCGCTGCTGGACGACTTGCGGCAAGCCATCTCAGATGACGCCAACTTAGCAACCTATAACGACTTAATGGCGCAGATTCGGGACGGTAATTCATTCGAAAACAGCCTGCCTCAGGCACCTGAGAATAACAATCCACCGGATCCTGAACTTCCGGCCAACATCGACGTACTGACGGCTTTTGCGGGAACCTATTCTGTAAGCGGAACCGCTACCGAACCGACAAACCGAGGCACGGCAACACGCGATCACAACCGTGGCACAATTACCATCAGCGATAACGGCGATATTGATTTCGATACCGACATCCGTTTTAACGGCACCCAAATCGCGGCAATTTATGACCGCCGCAATCTCTGCGACCTCGAACCCCAATTCGACAGAACCGCCTGTCGCGTCCATGTCAATTACGATGCTGACGATTCCGGTCGAAAACTGGAGATCTATCTTGATCCGGATAAAACCACCGTACAGGAAATCCGTTACCAAAATGGTCAGGGCAGTATTACCCGGGCAGTGATCGGTAACAATGATGAAACACCGGTTGCCCAGTCTTCCATTGCAGCAGCAGATCTGGCAACTTACGACGATTCTTCAGAAGCGGCCTTTCTAGCCAGTGTCAGTGGTACCTGGCCGGTTGCGATTCATAAAACACCAGAAGGATTAGAAGGGCTCTACGGCAAAGGCTCTCTGACGATCGGCGGAACCGATGAAAATAACTGGTTTATGACTCTGAAAGGCGCCGATGGCAGCGTTATTTTCGATCATACTAATCAAGGAATGCTGACAGGTCACATTTCACTGCAGGCCAGACAGTTTTTTATAAACCACGGCACCGGAACAGATGATCTTATGCAGGTCGTTGTTCACCCCGATGGCACAATGATCGGCAGCGCCGGCGGTAATATCGAAATTGAATTCCGCAACAATATTCTCGCTTACGGCGATGTTGCACCGGACATTATCTCCAAGCTGGCCGGAAACTGGGAAAAAGAAGCAACCGTCTATTGCAATGGACCTTATGGCAGCTCATCAATCGCCAACAACACTGTTACGATCACCACCGATGCACAAGCCACAATTGATGGCAAAACACAACTCTGCGGCGGTAACCTGCCTAAAAACATGGCATGGGGAGGTCGCAACGATTTCATGCTGTACAATTCAAATCAGGCTGAATCCGAATATATCCTTTACTTAGATATCATGGATACGGTTGGAATCAGTAACGGTGCGCTTGAAATCTGGTTCTCTAATCTTGAAAACCCAAGTGTTTACAGCATGCACGGCTTTGTCGACGGAGAATTGTTCGAGCTGAAAAACCCGGTCAAACAATAATCAGAGCGGCAAATATCAATTACCAATCAGCTCAAACCAGCCCATCTCCGCAGTGAAAGAGATGGGCTTCATACCGATTTAAAAACGACCTTGTATAATCGAGAAACAGGATCGCAAATCAAATTTTGATAAACTCAACTCGACGGTTATTCGCTTTACCTTCCGCAGTCGAATTATTATCTATCGGTTTTGATTCCCCCTGACCTTTTGCTTGCAGACGATCGGCACTGATTCCCATCGAAATCAAACGTTGCATCACCGCTTCGGAACGAGCTTGTGAAAGTTTCATATTATTTTTTTCACTGCCATCACTGTCGGTATGCCCTTCAACCCGGAATTTCAACTCAGGATGTTTTTTCATTAGAGAGTAGATTTTATTGATCGGACCACTACTTTCCGGTTTTAACGTCGCCTTATTCACATCAAAACGAATACCATTCACAACGATTTTTCCATCTTGCAGAACCCGGTTGTAATATTTCACACCACCTTTTGCTATGCGGATGTTTTTGATAAATCTTTGTGCATTAGAAGTGTTCTCGCCTCCGATAGATATCCCACTTGGATTCGCTTCATAATGAGGGATATTGATTAAACGCGTATCATCCATATAAGCTTTCATTTTGCCTTTGGTGAAAGCAATCGATATATGCCTCCAGCCACCAATCTGATCCCAATTCCCTTTTTTCTTACCTGGATAAGTTTTATCTGAGTCCCCTAATTTTAAATTGTTTACATATACTGTCAGAGTTTTGTTATTTCCATATCTTTGGTTCTTTTTATCATAGAAATACACATAATAACGTCCAGAATATTTGGGAGAAAAGAAAGCATCAAATTCTAAAGTGAACACATCCGGCAAATAATCTTGTTTGCTATTTTTCAGATAAGGAACGATTGTTCCCCCTTGCAAAAACATGATGACATTCGCGCCATCTACTTCACCAATCTCTACCGATCCCTCTTTTAGATCCCAACGAGATGGAAATTCACCATTCTCTTCGTCGATACTCGGCCCATCTTCAAAAATCACCGTATCACCTGGTACGAAATCGAATTTCGACCAAGTCACTTTGGGGCTTGAAACCGACTCATTACCGCCAGCCGTGCTGGCCGAACCATCGGAATTTTTTGTCGCTGACTGGTTATTTCCGGAAATTGAATCTTCAGCACTATCTAAAGTCTCATCAATCGCCTGATCCGTTTTCCGATCAACGCGATTTTCCACCTCTTTTTGCACCTTATCCAAAACATCATCAAAAAAACCGGCTGAAGCGGTTTGAGGCAGAGCGAGAACAAAGACTGCCGCCAACGAAAGTTTCTGTATTTTTTTCAATTGATTTAAATGCACCATAAATTCTCCCCTTTAACTTTAACGGCAGGCTTGCTCAAGCGCATTCAGCGCCGACCCAGCACAAACCGAAATCATCATTACCTGCCAAACAATCCAATTTACTTAGAAAAATGAACCGTTACGTAAAACGTTTTACGCAATATAAAACCAAGAAGGTGAGGACAAAAGGCCAGATGGCGGTTAAATCACCAAAAATTAAGTCAGATCAAAAAATCGTTTCGTTCTCAACGAATGAATAAATAAAAATAATGCGCAGGCAGAACAAAAACTTATCAGGTCGCGGCATCAGGAATGACAGATTTCACCAGCATCCCACCAGTGTTCTCCTGTCCCCACTTCGCTCTGACTTGATCACATCAGTAATGCATTTAAATCTTGTTTTCGGTTCCGGCGTAATAATCGATAACAACGAGATAAAGCTTTTCTTGCCCTCGCGTGATTTACATTTTTTTGAGCAAACAACTTCAACGTTTGCCTAATCATAGCCGCTTCCCGTTTGCTGATCTCCTCAAGTCGGTTTAAACGATGCAATTCAAAAATGCACTGGGCCTTTTGCACAGCATCCACTCCCTGGCGAAAACCTTTTAAAGGAGAGACGGATGAACGCCCTGCCAACCTGATAAGCAGAATCACCCGATGGTTAAGTTTGACTTTCCAACGCGCTTTTTTCTCCATCGCCCGCGAATCTAACGCCAGACTGCGTAGCTCCTCCTGCATCGATGCATTAAGGTTCTCCGCCCTGCGAAGCGGGTCGGTTCTAAAAACAAAACGGAAAGCGAGCAAGGCAAGAACCGGAGCGGCAACCACCGCAAGCGCAATTTGTAACGAAGCTTCAAAGCTGGCCGAAACGTGCAAAGTCGGCTGCAACAACAGCAAGAAAATCATATTGAAATCCATCGCAGCAAAACGGGTACGCGGATGAGCCATCGGAAAAGCGCCTAAAAGAATGAAAGGAACCATCAATAAAATTTTCGCCGCTTCCGAATCGACAAAAGGCCAAAAAGCCCACTCGCAGAGCAGAGCGCTCAAAGCGCCGAACATCTGCCCCGCCGTGACATAGCGCATAAATACACTTGGATTATCGAAAGTCGAAAACAGCGAAATCATTACCGAGGCACCCAACATCAAATAGGAGCCGGCCTCCCAACCGGTCAACCACCAGAAGCAACCCAACAAAAGTGTCAAACCGGAGGCTCGGGTGGCCGCCTCCCCCGCACCGCGCCAATCCCGATGAAGAGCAAGCATTCTCCCGCTTGGTAAATGATTTTTCTCCTGGCCTTCTCCCTGCGATGCTGAGACCAGCATTAATGCATCCAAAAAATGCTTAATCTCGACGGGGAATTTTGTCTGGCGCTTGAGCGCGCTGGCAGTGGCTGCAACCTCTTCGCTAAACAAAGAGTCTTGCAATAAATCATTCAGTTCTCGCAGTTTTTCTGCATCATAAGCATTATGAGACCGCGTTTTCGCCTGCAAAAACAGCAGTAATTCAACCTGTGCATGCAACAAACGTTGCATCGCTCTGCGTTGTTTTCGAGCAGCGTCACCGGACAAAGCGGAGACAGAAATAGCCTCTTCAGCCTGCACGATTTCTAATAACAGTTTCTCGGTCTGCTGATCACTCAGTCGAGCATCTTCGGAAGCTTCACCGGCCAGCGAGAGCAATAACCGACTGATATGCCGCAGGCGGTTCATAACATCACTTTCGGCCTCCTTCCGAGAGAATGCCAGGCCGATAACCAAAGCTGCGGCAACGCCGACAATAACCGTTAAAAATCGATCCAGCCCCAACTCCAACAACGGACTGCCTGCGGCATTACTGAGCAAAACCACCATTGAAGCGGTATAGCCGGATAATAAAGCCCCGTAAGAAGCAACGCCCCGGATCAAATTACCTACGGCAACACAAGCACCGATCCACAATGACAAACCGATACTGATCCAGAGAATATCGCCGTTTGAAAGATACAACAGGAAAACACCGAAAACCGTACCGATCAATGTCCCAAGCGTTCGGTAAAAGCTTTTGGTAAGCAGCATTCCTCTGGTCGGTTGGGACGCTGCCCAAACAGTCATTGCCGCCCATTGCGGATGCTCAAGTCCCATCAACCAGGCCAGATATAATGCCAAAACAGCCGCTATTGCCGTCCTGAAGGAAAAGCGTAACTGAGAGACATCAAATCCCCATACGGACAAAGTCGATGGCATCCTTTTCAAGACCGTGCCTCTTTTCCATGCCTGCCAGCTGCTAGCGATTTCAGACTCAGGCGCACTTTTTCCATCGCCTCGGTAATTTGGGCCAGCTCTTGATCACTAACCTGAGCCAGCATTTCAAATTCGATTTTCTGCAGCAGTTTTGCTAATCGCTCCGCTTCCTCTATGCCGGAATCAGTCAGCCGAAGCAGGCGACTTCGCCGGTCTTGCATATTGGGTTTGCGAACTAAATGTCCGCGCTGCTCCAGAGCATCTACCAGACGAACCAAAGTAGATGCATCCATCCCCACCCTTGCAGCCAGTTCTTTTTGACTGCAATCATCTCCACCACGCAGAAGATGAACCAGAACCACCCAGCTCACATCACTGATGCCATGCAAAACCAATTGCTGCTCCAACATCCGACGCCATAACCGCGACAAAGTTGAAAACTGAAACCCAAAATTTTCTCGCTCTGTAGAATCAAACATACATCGAATCCAATTAATTTGAATTCAAATTATATAAAGCAACAAAAACCACGACAAGATTAAAGGATTAATAAATTCTGGAACTGCTGGAAATCTCGAAAGAATACGTTCTAAATGATGAGGAGGAGATTTTGAAAAACGATTCAGCAGAAACTGGAATTGATCGATCAGCTGGAACCGAATGGCCTGAAAAGAAAGAGAAGAGCCAAACAAATAGGGTTTTGGTTTTGCTCTATCCTCAATTGTTATTTGAATTCAACATTCCTAACCACTTCTTGACCGGCGATGCAATTCGCACTCGGATTTCCACTCAGTTTAACCTCTTTGCCGGTCATATAACTGGTTAACAATAAGGAATACTGCGCTTTAGCAGCTTCGTTATTAAGGTTGATAACCCAGTCGCCCGTTGTTGAGCAAAAAGCGTTTTGAATTGTACCTGACAAAGAAACACGAACCCGTTGCGAAATCGCCGACGAATCCTGGGAATTGTGGACAAGCAGTTGTGTTATTTTCCCTTCCTCAGTGGCATTTTGGCAAAGTGCGACGTTTGGCATGATTAATGCAACTGCAATAAAAATTTTTTTTACCATCTGTATTCCTTCATTAATATCTCCTTAATTTAATAACGAACTACGTCGAAACCAAGTATTATCTCGTAGCATAAATTTCTATTTATTACTCAAATAATTAGGATCATATATGACCTAATTATTACGCAGCATCTACAGTCAAGTTAAAGCAATAAAGCAAGTAAATACAAAAAAAACTTTATAAAAAAGAATATAACTACAGTCTCTTCTGAGCACTCTTCAAAGGCTGTTAGTGTCATTCCAAATAATTAGGGTCAAAATAATTAGGGTCAGAGTAAAATTAAATAATTAGGGTCAGAGTAAAATTAAATTTTCCTATTATCCAATTTCCTCCAACCAACTGGCCGACCTCGTTTATTTTCCTTTAATCGACGCCCTGTTAGCACTTCAATTTCATCTTTGAATCGATCACTCCCAACAGCCATTCCTCTGTTAATAGCCTGTCTAATCTCTTCGAGTACAGTTTCTCTTAAAGCATCTTCAAAGAGCTTTCGGTAATTTTGTTTTCTTTCAGCGGCTGACTTACCCAACTGTAAATAAAGTGAGTGTGGAGTCAAAAGTTCAGACACTCTTTCTAAGGCATTTATCTGATAGCTGGACCAAATATATTCTGCCGGATCCTCGACCATTTTGGCTCTAACTGGATTTAGTTCAATATAACGATAAAGTTCAAATAGGTAGTTGTCCGCTTCGACAAGACATGATTTAAATCGCCCTTCCCATAAAGTCCCTGTTCGATTGTATTTTTGATTAAAGTAGCGGACATATTGACGTCCCAGAGATTGCATCATTTTGCCAATCCCCTCCTCATCCACCATTCCAGCGCACAATAAATGCACATGATTTGTCATTAAACACTAGGCATAAACCTGTACATCATGCTTTTCCGAATACTCTTTCAACCAAGCTAAGTACGCTTTAAAATCCGCTTCTTCTGCAAAAATAACCTGTCGATTATTCCCCCTTTGAATGACATGAATGGGAACACCTGAAGGAGTTATCCGAGTCAATCGCGCCATAATGACACATCCCGGTTTAGTGAGGTTAAAGCTTTATAACAAATTTAATTTTACTCTGACCCTAATTATTCTGACCCCAATTATTAATTATCTTAACCCCCAATTATTTCACTAGGGCTTATGATGCTTGTCTCGATAATTTGTTATTAATATTCAGGGCGATCATACAAATAATATTCAAAAAAGAGATACCCATTATCGATAACAATATCCCAACTTTCATTACCTTCCGAAAAGCCCTTGAAACAAGCTGAAGCTTGACCTACATCCACTGTAGTATTTTTAAAAACATCATCAACCACAGACATAAATCGTTCATTTTCATAAATCGATTTGCTAAACCCAGCAGATTCACAAGCCAAGATAAAATCTTCTGAAAACTTATTTGACGTTTTAAAAACGTAAGTCAAATGAGCATCTTGCCAGTTAGAGTTTTCTTTAGAAAAGATTACATCAGAGAACATTGGCGGAGAAACCCCCGTTATCCGAGCAACCACATTACTGGGTAAACTATACCACCAGGAATAACAAAACAGTCCAACTGCTAAAAACACCAACCCAGCTAGAAAATATAGAAATACTTTTTTCATCATCAAAAACCCTGCATTGGAGAGCCTTGAACTCCGTAGTAAATTCGATAATCCTGGCCACTATATGCATTACCTAAAACTCCCACACTACGAGTAACAGCCTCAGCCATTAAATTTGCTCGCTCACCAGCATTGAAATTGTAATTATCATAGAAACCAATTGGGTTTTAGCAAAAATAACCTGTCGATTATTACCCCTTTGAATGACATGAATGGGAACACCTGAAGGAGTTATCCGAGTCAATCGCGCCATAACGACACCTCCCGGTTTAGTGAGGTCAAAGCTTTATAACAAATTTAATTTTACTCTGACCCCAATTATTCAAATTGTAATTATCATAGAAACCAATTGGGTTTTAGCAAAAATAACCTGTCGATTATTACCCCTTTGAATGACATGAATGGGAACACCTGAAGGAGTTATCCGAGTCAATCGCGCCATAACGACACCTCCCGGTTTAGTGAGGTTAACGCTTTATAACAAATTTAATTTTACTCTGACCCCAATTATTTGACCCCAATTATTTATTTATGGCTAGTCAGGCATTCAATCAATACTCCGAATGCCTGACATTTAAGAGCCGAATATACGACCGCTTAACTCGCATTTAACCCAGCCAAAACAGCAGAGCGAAAAGGTAATCATCGAACAAAACAAAGTGCTGAAAATGCACTTACAGTATTTTATTGCTTGAAATCAGGGGCGTGTCCATATATGACACCTTTATTTAATTTTTTTATTCCTCATTTTAAGAATGAACGAATCAAAAAAAACACAAAAATAGTAATCAAAATTGCAAATCCATAAAAAAAACTTTTCCAGCTTTTTGAGTAATAGATCCTTCCTTCATCATTAAAGGAATCTTTTGACAAAGCTAAAAATGGAATCAAATTAACCAAAAGTCCTTTTTTAGCTTTTATATTTTGTAATGCTTTAAAATTGTAGAATAAAAATTGTAAAAAAAAGTAACAAGCTAGAACAAAGAAGAAAACAATAACACCAATTAAAATATCAACAAACATACTACTCAAACTCATTTTTTATATATGGAACGATATCCTTTCTAATTGTTACAGATTTAGTAATAGTGCCAGAACCACCTATAGAGTAACCTGCCCCAATATGCATACCAACACCATTAATATTACCTCTATCATCACTCGAAATAGATAATCCTCCAAGCCCATCATTAAAACCAATCTCTCCTCCAACTCCATCAAAATCTTCTAACCTATCTACTTGATATCCAACCCCTATTGCATATCGCCCTGTTCCATACTCTTCACCCCCTACAAAACCAGTGCTATATAAGCCAAAATCAAATTTCGAACTTACCACCCCCGGAAAGCTAATAACAACCCCAAACTCAAGACCTTTACCTTCAAATTCAGGAATAATCATTTTAATCATTTCTGTAGGGAGTTGAACACTTAACCCAATAGTCATGAGATCATTAAACAAAAACACCGTCGCAGAGCTAATCACGCCATCATTAAAGCTCCCACCGGTTGCCCGTGACGTTAATCCACCCATCGTCACCGTTATCGCAAATTGCGCACTTTCGTGTTCACTTAAAGAGGATAGACCTCCTGTGTAATGCCCCATCACCGAGCCGACAAAACCTGAGCTTAACCCCGCTTTAAAATCACCGCCTCTTAATGACGCCATGGTTCCTTGGGCGATACCATGCAAGATAGCCGTTCCAAGCCAGTCATCTCCAAGCAGAGGGCCACCACCAGCGCCATGACCAATTCCTGTCGTAATAAGTGACGAAAAACCACCCATAACAGCCCCTTGGAGAGAACCTGACTGAATACCTGAATTAACGAAACCAGCTGAAAATGAATGCAGGAATATATCATTAGCGACTATCTCGCCCGCTTTTAGGCTTGCCGGCCCCATTAAATACGCCCCTGCAACAGAACCCACTAATCTTAAAATTGGGTCTGAGGACTTGGATGCAACAAAACTGATAATTGCTCCAGCAATAAAACTAGCAAAACAATGACCCGATGGATCATGATACTTCAATGGATTATTGAGAACATAGATATAGCGATTATAGGAGCCGAAAAGTTGCGGATCGGGAATCACCGAGTCGGCACTTAAGAATCGACCAGCTTCCATATCGTACAAACGGGCATTCATATGAATTAACTGATGATCGTTCATCATTTCATGCCCGGTAAAACCGTAAGGCTCTTTCAGATCGTTGTTGGCAACAACCAGTCCCTGTGCCAGAATAATTTGCAGGTGCGCATCTTGTCTTGCACGAATTTCTGCCGAAGTGGCGAGCTTAATCTGTTCTCCGAATGGATTGTATTTAAAGCGTTGTATGTCTTTGCCGGATGCATCGGTTATCAAATCCACATTCTTAAGGGCATCCGTATGCAGGAAGACAACAGATTTATTCTGCTGGCTGGACTTCTTGGTGATCCGCGCTACAACCCGCTTGTTGCCCATAACATTCACGTGATGCTCTGTCACGCCGTTTTTATAGACGATTTCCAAATCGCCGAAATAGAGCGTTGTTGTTTTTACAAAATTACTACTCTGTCCCGATAACACTTGTGAACTGCGATTCCGGTTCGCATCATAAGCAAACTGACTGGTAACCGGGCCATTCGCTTTGGAATAAGTCACCACTCTATATGGCTTATTGAAAACATTCCATGTGACCGATCTATACAGGCTTCCACTCAGAGTTGCCTTAGTCTGATTACCATTGGCATCGTAGTAATAAAGCAGTTTCTGGCCATTCGATCTTATGGCTTGAGTAAGGCGATTCTTACTCTGATCATAAACCATATTTGAAATGCCTTCTTTCACTTTGATATTGCCGAATGCATCGTAAGAATAGTCTACCGATTGTCCGGCCAAATTTGCCAGATCCAATCGATCAAGAGAGTCATATCTATAGGTATTAAGGTAGTTTGCCCTACCATCGTCAATACTGACCTCCTGGCGAGTGACATTATCAAATTTGTCATATTGATAGCGAGCCTCTCTGAGCACAGTGCTTGTACTCTCGGTTTTCACCTTCATAAGATGGCCACTGTAAGGATCAAAATGACTGAGTGTTTGAATTCCGTTACCGGCTAATTCAGCATCAATCTGACCTGCGGCATTTTTGCTGGTCACAGCCCATAAAAGGCTCTCAGACCCATTTTCAGACAGCAAGCCGTGGGCTTCATTTGCCGCCCGTTGTTTTAGAAGACTTTCCGACTGAGATTTATAGGCCGCTTCTGCCTTTGCCAAAAGCTGGTCCAACTCGGCATAATACTGATTGGCAGCATTTAGAAATTTATCACTGTACTCCAAAAGAAGTTTATCTTCCGCAAGAAGCGCTTTTTCTCTAAGCACCAAAGCATCCTGATAAAGTTTGATTGCATTGGCAACTGCCGTTTCGATCTGTGCAAAATCCGTCTGACTTAAACTGAAATTCTTCGAGGCAGTATTGGTATCAATCGACACTTGCTGCAAACTGATATTCGGCGAAGTAATCTTCTGCAAATAACCATTACTGTTATAGTGATAATTACGGACAAAAGATTCATTATTTGCCGTCGTCGTCAATGAAGTAAGGCGTCCCTGGTCATACTCAGACACTGTTTTCGACGTTATCAGCTTGCCGGAAAGCGGGTGTTTGACGGTTTTGGAGTGGGTATTAATGTTTCCATACACATCATATGCGAACGTTTCATCCGAATGATTCGACGTATTCAAAGCATAACTGATTTTATACAAGGCTCCCCGGCGACCAACAGAAGCAGATGACGAATAATAAGACCAATTTGTGACTTTTCCATCTGCATCGGTTCGGGATTTTTTTCTACCCAGCTTGTCGTAAGTTAGCTTTGTGACTTGGCCTTTTGCATCTTTCTGCTCCAAAAGTTCGCCAAAGCCGTTATAAGCGTAAGTCCATGTTCCCATAGATGGATCGATGGTTTTGATTTTATTGCCGACTTCATCGTATTCATTAGTCAGTACATAAGAGACATTATCTACCGAACCGTTCTTTGTTTTAAGCAAGTCACCATTTGCCGCATAAATAAATTGGGTACTATTACCAATAGTGTCTTTGACAGTTGCAATTTTATCCAAAGAGTTAACGGTTTCCGTTTTTGTCACCCGGCCATTGAGCTTGGTTGTCGTTTGAGCTCCAGTGTATGCGTATTCGACTGTCTTCAAGCCACTTTCAGTCGGAGAAGAGACTTTGATCGGTCTACCCAATGCATCATAAGTCGTTGTCATCCAGTTGGCTTCAATACCAACCAAGTCACCCTGAGCGACATCCAGACCATCAAACCCTTCATTTTCAAAGTAAGGTAAGGATTCTCGTTTCAACAAGCCTTTCGCATTGAACACCTTATCGGTGAAAATCTTGCGACCGTCAAAACCGACCGTTTCAGTTCTGACTTCTCTATTTAATGCATCAAAATAAGTGATTGATTCGGGTGTCAACGGTTCGCCCCCAGTGGCAAACGACTGACTAATCACTTTAATTACCGCAACATCACGATCTCTCAGGCTAGGTAAATTTTTAGAAAGTGCAATATCATCCGACCAATTCGGCTGGATAGGCGCTCCATTTGCCCATTCATACTTCCATTCCGTATAAGTTCCGTCTGGATTTATCTGCTTGGTTTTTCTACAAAGTGAATCGTATTCATAATTCGTGACGGTACCATTTATCGCTGTCTCCGATTTAGGTAATTTACAAATCGAATCCAACTCAACTATAGATTTATACCCTTCGGGGTCAATTGAAGTGATTTTAGACAGATATTGGTTATCTCTTTTACCTCCATAACTATTTATTGCCGACGAAGTCCTATTCTGCAGATTTCCGCTCGCGTCTTTGGCTGCTTTAACCGTTACACTTCTTCTCTGACCTTTTGAATCATAAACATATCTTGTGATGACTTGTTTACTCGAACCGGCAACTAAAGTCTGCGAAGCGACTGAGCCATTTCCGTTATATGTAAACGTCACTTTTTTAGAAATCGAAGGACTTGTTCCATAGCCATGACTAACGACAGTACTCGTTGGCCGGCCGACCAGCCAACCAGTCTTACTCGCTGAAGGAGAAGCGACAGATCGATAGACGTTTTTGGTGACAACGGTATAAGTACTATCAGAGCCTTTTCTCTTTTCTTGCGTAAGAGTCTGCGCCTGACCGCTATTCAAGTCATAATTCTCAAACTTAGAACGGCTATAGTCCAGCTCTTTACCATCTAGATCATAGGCCTTGCGCGCTGTTTCCGTCACCAACAAGTTGATATATTTGGAGCCGTTCTGACCGTTCCGAGTCCTTACTTCATAAGAATTGCTATTTGTTTCAACAATGTTATCCGGATTCCCTATGGATTTACTGGATTCCTTAAGCTTTCCTGCGTCGTATTTCCCTTGATAATAAGTCGCCGTCACTATCTCAAGTTCATGTTGATCCAACCCTTGAAATTCATACGTTGAAGTGATTTTTTCAAACCCTTTTGAACCTTCTAACGGGTGCTGTTTAAAATTCTCGTACTGATAGTTAACTCGGCTCAATGTCGCAGCGGCATTTTGAGTAACAATCGATGAAACCAGAGGCTGGGTTTTAGGAAAAGAGATAAAGAAATCTTTAGCGGGTTTACTACGTGTCACTAAATCAGGCCTGGACTCTTTTGTTTCATAAACAACTTCTGAGACGGTTCCAAAGCCTGAAATGACCTGATTTAAACGTTTAGGCTGGGCAATATACTGCTCCAGCTTATAGCTCGGATCTTTACAAATCAGTTTTGATTCTGTCGATTTACTCACACACGCCTCGGTAATTCCATCCTGGTTCGTGTCTATAAAACTTACCGAATCATCTTTTCCTATATCAGTAAGGAAATATTCAGCTTGGGATACCTCAGCTCGAAAACCGTTTACCCCTAAATTCACGCGACAAGCGTATTGTTTCTCAGTCTCGTCATACTCACACAAATCCGCCAAACCGTCACTGGTTATATCAACAAGGCGGAGTTTTTCGGCTTCTCTATCGGTAAGAGGCGCATGTAATTCGAGGCTGTGATCTCTGGATAATTCAAACGAAAAATTACCCTTATTTTGATAACATTTTAAAAAAGAAGAAGAATTCACATCATAAGCAAAACAAATATCGAGCAATCCATCACCGTTGATCTCCACATACTGTAAACTCTGCTTTGGGCGGATCCCTGCTCGAAATTGACTAGCTAAATCATTCAACGACGGGATCATCTCAACTTTGGGAAGTTTTATCGACAAACTTGAACTTTCATTCCTTATACAAGCATATCCCCCTGAATTTTTCACACCACAAAACTCAGGCTGGCCATCTCCTGACACATCCAAAAATTTCATATCAGGACGAGTTTTATCCTCAGAAAAGTGCAACTCGGCTGAAAAATCACTAGTTGAATGAGAATAAACAACATCTTCTGAAAAATATCCTTTTCCATCATTCAAAAAACACCTGAACTTAGGACTAACTTTCTTATATCCATACTGCCTATAAATACGGCATAAATCCACAAAATCGTCTTCATTAATATCTAAAAACCTAGTTATACTTTCAGTTTGTTGGCTACTCCCCTTCGGCGAAACCTTTTTAAAAATACTCTCTAATTTTCCACCATTATTAAGGAGGCAATATATATCCCGCTCAGTTCCAATCACTGCACAAACTTCTGGATAACCATCATTTCGAATATCTAACACTTGAAGGTTCCGGCTATTGCCGAAACTCAAATCCTGCAAGTGCCGAATATGCCCTGAATCCCGACGGAACCTTTTTCGCTCCCAACTCTTGAATTCAGGGCCTATTGCACACGAAAATTGACCACTGGTCTGGATACATACATCCTGCTCCCCATCCTTATTAAAGTCGAAAAACATTGGTGTACCGGCATACTTACCGGGAAGATTTGGAATTTCTATCGCCGGTTTCTCTACATAAACTCGTTCTTGCCATTTGAATTTTGTCGCAGGAGTACATTTGTAGTCAGCATCGCAATAGCGAATGTTATCAAGTTGAGTGCTGAAGAAACGCGAATTCGATGCGGTGTAATTCAGCAAATAGCGGTGGGTATTACTCTGATTACCAGCCTTTATTTCGATCGCTGCTAAAAGCTTGTTTTGTTTAAACAGCACGCCCCCTTTAAATCCTTCCTTCTCAGGCTCTATTTTGTCTTTGTATACAAAGCTGACAACATTACCACCATAAGAAATCTCTGAAGGGTATAACACTTTTAAATTTGTCTCGTATTCTGTTTGGTACGAATATTCCAGTACATTACCGAATCGATCTTCTTTTTTCGAAAGATACCAGGACTGTACAACTCCCGCCGCATTGGCGTCGGTTTTAGCATATGTCGAAATGTATCCTTCCTTATCATATAGGAGCCATTCTTTAGGTCCGGTAGAATCACCCTCAATAGCAACAATTCGAGAATATGAATCGATTTCCGTCGTATAGACAGACCTAGAAGCTCCTTGAGCCCCACTGATACGAACCATTCTCTGCCCGTCAACACAATATTCATCCGCCGCAATATTCTTAATTGCTTTGCGCGCATTTAACTGAGTTTTTGAAGCACAACGCCCGATAACGGAGGAAACTCCACTTAAAGAAAAACCGAAACCTAAATAACCATCTTGTCCATAGCCATACGTCAAACCAATTTTGGGTTCAACGCCATTCAGACCTTCCGGCAAATTCAACGGCAATACATAAGTCAATTGACCTGAACTATCAACACCCATCTCACCTTCCAGAGATGAAGTTAAGACATTTTGGCAAATACTGTTATCGTCATCCTTGCACTTTGACTCAACCGCAATCATCGCATTGTTAAGATTCTCAAAATACTCTGAACTGCTTTTGGTGGCAGGACTCTGGTCTAATAAATTATTAAGGTTATTTACCTCACCACTTGAAATGGAAGAACTTGCCAGGGCAGAATTATCTTCATCAAGACTTCTCGTTTCCTGACAGCTCAACCAACTGGAATAAGACAAACTTTGGGATAAACAGTTTTCGACCAAACACGTTTGATAAGCCGAACGGGAAGTGAGCTTCTGACAGCTCGCTAATTGAGCTTCATAATCCGTTTTTAAATTACTCGATGAGGTTGGCCAGCCCTCTACAATAGAAACCAATTTGCCCAGCGATGAGTAGTAAGCGGTGTAGTATTTATTACTATTAACCGTCAACTCCATATAATTCGTTGCTGACGCATTTACGGAATCTCTATTACATAAAACCGTATGAATACACTCTTCCGTATTCGAAATTGCTTTAGTCGCAGGAACTTCGGTAAACTCATTACCTGCTTTATCTTTAATCGTATAGTAATCCACCTTATAAATAATGGTGTAGCCATCAGGAGTTTCAAAACTTTTAACCGACCCGGGATCAACAAATTTGTAATTCTCATTGGTGAATTCAGGTACAGTAAAATAGTGACTTGCAAAAGCATTAGAAAAAAGCAATAACGAGGTACAAACGGCAATTAATAATCTAGTCATGGTATCCCTCAAGGCGTTTTAAATGCTCTAGTCTGATATTTAAATCATCTATTTTTTGACTCACTTCAGTATTAGAAAGTTCACTATCGTCAGATCTAAAATCATTTTGCTGACCAAGTTCTTTCGTTTCTTCGTAAATAATTTCGACTTCTTTCTGTATTTGGTTTAGCTGTTGCAGCTGACTTTTTATTACCGGAGAGGAAGATTCTGTATCTAAAGGAGGGAGAAATTGAATCTCTTTTTCAGACTGATCGCTCAATCCTATTTCGTGTTGAGAGGATGTATAGAAATAAGTTGCAGCAAAAATAATGATTACTAGAAAAAGAAAGAACGGGAGCTTAGAAAACTTCAACATAGGGAGGTTTTACCAAATTAAATACAAAAAAGAATTAATCGTTAATGTATGAAAACTTTAAATGCATCGCTACATTGACCATAGTTTAGAAAATCGATTCTGACTTTTTTCCCTGACAACTTTGCTGACATTAAAATACTTAAAACCATATCAAGATCTGCATTTTTACTATAAAACCTTGCCTGATTACATGCGCACTGATTGTCGTGACTCGACAAACTAGCATATATCTGCCCGCTGCCAGCAAGTCCCATCAGGCCAATACTGTTACCTGTCTGAGTACAGGCCGCATAAACGTTGTTTGCCAGTACCAAAGATAAGAAAAATGCTATTTTTAGAAAAAGCTTCATTAAAACCCTCCAAAATTCATCTAAAGTCTAATTACGTTAAAATAAGTATTAAACAAAGATAATATACATCAACAATTTAGTAAATACATTTATACATTTAATATGCTTTATTACTTAATAAAAGTTTTAATATCAGTATAAGAACAACATTTTGTATTTGATTCTCCACAGCGAAGTCCTCAGTGAAATACACGCACAAAAAAGCCGCGAAATTCGCGGCTTTTTTACTTCTCGATTATTTTGAAATTTATTTACTTGAAAGACTTTTAATGACATACCCAGCCAACATTAATCCAAATATGCCGGGCATATAGCTGGCGGTGCCGTTGACGACCCGGCCGCGGGCGCCTTCGATGGCTTCCATCGGACCAGGCGCTTTAGGCACTTCGGTGGAGAAGACTGTCATAACACCTTTATGAATACGCTGTTTTTTGAGACGCTGACGCATATTTCTGGCAAGCGCGCAGCCGTGGGTTTTGGAAATGTCGGCAAGTTGGATTTTGGAGGGATCAATACGTCGACCGGCCCCCATACTGGAAACCACTTTTAGCCCCATCTGCTTGGCGGTAGCGACTAGAGCGACCTTACAATTCAGACTATCGATCGCATCAACCACATAATCGTAGCCGGGAGCCAGAATGGTTTCCATATCGTCAGGGCGGATAAATTGCTGACTGATAATAACTTCGCAGTCAGGATTGATATCGGCAATGCGCTCTGCCATAACTTCGGCTTTGTTACGTCCAATGGTACTGTTCAACGCAATAATCTGGCGGTTTTTATTAGAGGCATTTACACTGTCATGGTCGATTATAGTCAGTTTGCCAACACCAGCACGAGCCAGAGCTTCGCAAACAAAGCCTCCTACTCCGCCAACACCGGCAACCAGAACATGGGATGCCTGCAGCTGCTTTATTCCCTGCTCTTCAAAAACCAGTAAACTGCGTTCAAACAATGCATCCATATTTTAAAGTCTCTATAAAGATGTGAAAAAGCCAAAAATCTGCCGTGCATTATAGCCGGTTTGCTTAATCACATCTTCAATGGAATAACCGGTAAGCACCGCTATTTGTGCGGCAATTTTGTTTAAGTCGGATAAATAACCGGTGGTTGATTCCGACAGACGAATATTTGGATAATCAGTTTCCAAAACAAAATGCTCCAAACTGAAATGGCGGATCATTTCATGATATCTTCGGGCATTTTCACGGCAGCTAACCCCGTTAACACCGATTAAATAACCTAGATCAAGGTAACGAGCAACCACTTCCTTACTGGCGCCTAAACCGTGAACGATGCCGGTTTTTCCCAAGTCATATTGTCTTAAAAGATTAAGCATGTCGTTATGCGCTTTCTGACAGTGCAGAGAGACCGGGAGTTGATTCGTTTTCGCCAATTCCAGCTGCTGCTCAAAAAACGACAATTGCAAAGCACTGCTGTGTTTATGCTTATCGGTAAAATCCAAACCGATTTCGCCAACTGCGTACGCATTGGACGAAGCCAAATACTTTACCAATGTTTCCAGGTCTTGATGACAGGCCTCTTCGACGAACCAAGGGTGAATTCCGAATGCAGGAAGTGCCAGAGGATATTTACTGTAGAGAGCAAGAGCAGCTTGCCACTGATCGACCGAAGTCGTTACATTCAGAATTGGATACTCAATCGTCTGAAGTTCCTGAGAAGACGCTTCAATCAAATGAGCATGGGTGTCGAACAACATATTGAAGAAGTGGAGTGCTGGTAAAAACTGCAGGTATAAAAAAAGCCGGATTAACCGGCTTTTTCATGCTGATTACTCAGCGTCGCTGTTGGCTTCGACCGCTGGGCGATCAACCAATTCAACGATTGCCATAGGTGCGTTGTCACCTGGGCGGAAACCGCATTTCAAAATACGGATATATCCACCTGGACGAGTTTGGTAGCGAGGACCAATTTCATCAAACAACTTACCAACTGCTGCTTTGTCACCTAAACGAGCGAAAGCAGTACGACGGTTATGAACGCTGTCATTTTTAGCTAGCGTGATCAAAGGCTCTGCAACTCCGCGAAGTTCTTTAGCCTTAGCAACCGTAGTACGGATTACTTCATGTTCGATAAGTGAAGCAGACATGTTTTTAAACATTGCCTTACGGTGCGCACTGTTACGATTTAACTTACGACCTGATTTACCATGACGCATGATAGCTTCCTTATATTATGCTGACTCTTTGCTAACCAAGCTAGCTGGCGGCCAGTTCTCTAGTTTCGTTCCAAGGCTTAAACCTCTTTGAGCAAGAACGTCTTTGATTTCTTGTAGAGATTTTTTACCCAAGTTTGGCGTTTTCAGAAGGTGCGGTTCCGCACGCTGTACCAAATCGCCAATGTAATAAATTTGTTCTGCTTTCAGACAGTTTGCTGAACGAACAGTCAATTCTAGATCATCAACCGGCTGCAAGAAGATCGGATCAAACTCGTGTTCTTCTTCTTCCGGAGCGGCCACCTCTTTATGCTTGAGGTCAACAAATGCATTTAGTTGATAATGCAGAACCGTTGCCGCTTGCTTGATGGCATCTTCTGGATCCAGAGTTCCGTCAGTTACCACGTCTAAAATCAGCTTATCCAAGTCTGTACGCTGCTCAACACGAGCATTCTGAACTTCATAACTTACGGTATGAACCGGGCTGAAGCTTGCATCCAGACGCAAAACACCGATTTGACTATCACCTTCGGTTTGAGCGGCACGGTACCCCATACCTTTCTCAACACGCAAAGTCATGTTAAGTTCCGCCCCTTCGGAAACGTGAGCAATCACGTGATCCGGGTTGGCGATCTCAACATCGTGATTTAAAACGATGTCAGAAGCACGAACAATCGCTGGACCTTTTTTATTTAAAGTCAATTCAGCGTCACTGGACGCATTTAGTTTTACTGCAACTTCTTTCAGGTTCAGAAGAATTTCCAAAACATCTTCACGAACCCCTTCAATTGCAGAATACTCATGCAGAACACCATCAATTTTGGCTTCTACAATCGCAGCGCCCGGCATAGAAGACAAAAGAATACGACGCAGGGCATTTCCAAGCGTGTGACCGAAGCCGCGTTCAAGCGGCTCCAAAGTAACACGACTGTGGAAGTCGCTCAAACGTTTAATGTCTACTAAGCGAGGTGTTAACAACTGTTCTAACATCTCTTGCATTAGAGGTTATCTCCGTTTCTAGGTTACTTAGAGTAAAGCTCGACGATCAAGTTTTCTGAGATATCCGCAGACAAATCTGAACGATCAGGAACGTTCTTGAACGTACCCTCAAACGCAGAAGCATTTACTTCAACCCAGCTTACCGCACCGTTTTGCGCCTTCAATTCAAGAGCTTGCGCAATACGCGTCTGGTTACGAGACTTTTCTCTAATGGAAATGACATCACCGGCATTCACTTCGAAAGAAGGAACGTTTACGGATTGACCATTTACCATAACCGCTTTATGAGAAACCAATTGACGTGCTTCAGCGCGAGTTGAAGCAAAGCCCATACGATAAACAACGTTATCCAGACGGCTTTCAAGGATTTGCAGAAGATTTACCCCTGTAGACCCTTTACGACGATCCGCTTCTTTATAGTAAAGGCGGAATTTTTTCTCTAGTACGCCGTACATACGACGAACTTTTTGTTTTTCACGAAGCTGTAAACCGTATTCGGTTACACGCTTACGACCTGCACCGTGTACACCAGGCAATTGATCGATTTTACATTTTGACTCGATGCTACGAACACCGCTTTTCAAAAATAGATCAGTACCTTCACGACGAGCAAGTTTACACTTAGGACCAATATATCTAGCCATGTTTACCTCAAATATTAAACGCGACGTTTCTTAGGTGGACGGCATCCGTTGTGAGGAATCGGAGTTACATCAGAGATCGATGTAATTTTGAAACCAGCACTGTGAAGACCACGAACAGCAGAATCACGGCCAGGTCCAGGACCTTTCACCATAACTTCCATGTTCTTAACACCATAGTCGTGAGCCATTTGACCTGCTCGTTCTGCAGCAACCTGTGCAGCGAAAGGGGTACTCTTACGAGAACCACGGAAACCGCTACCACCAGAAGTTGCCCAGCACAATGCGTTACCTTGACGATCCGTGATCGTTACAATTGTGTTATTAAAACTAGCGTGAACGTGCGCAACGGCATCCGTTACGACCTGTTTTGCTTTCTTTTTAACACGCGAATTTGCTTTAGCCATATCTAATCTCGCAATTATGCTTATCTCTTAATAGGTCGAACCGGACCTTTACGAGTACGTGCATTGGTTTTTGTACGCTGTCCGCGAAGAGGCAGACTACGACGGTGACGAATACCACGGTAGCACCCCATATCCATCAAGCGTTTGATGTTCATGGAAACTTCACGACGAAGGTCACCTTCAATTTTGTATTTTGTTACTTCTGAACGAAGTGCTTCTAACTGATCTTCAGTTAGTTCTCGAACTTTCGTAGACGGTTCCAAGTTAACTGCAGCGCAGATCGCTTTAGCAGTGGTTGAACCGATCCCGTAGATCGAAGTCAATCCAATAACAATATGCTTGTTTACTGGAATGTTTACGCCGGCAATACGAGCCATTTTGACGCTCCCTTTAATTCCATCTACTGAAAAACGCGCTATTATACCCGCCTTTCAATGTAAATACCAGATATATAACCAATTTTGGTTATTTACCTTTTAATTTCGCTTTTTTCATCATGCCTTCATACTGGCTGGACTGCATTTGTGCTTGAACCGCTGTCATGAAATCCATAACGACGATGACAATAATCAGCAGTGATGTTCCTCCAAAATAGAACGGAACATTCCAGTATAAAATCAAGAACTCAGGCAATAGACACACAGCAGTGATGTAAATTGCCCCGGCCAGTGTCAAGCGACCGAGAATACCGTCGATGTGACGTGCAGTTTGCGCGCCGGGACGGATGCCAGGCAAATAAGCACCTGACTTTCTTAAGTTATCTGCTGTTTCATTCGGATTGAAAACAATCGCGGTATAGAAGAAGCAGAAGAAAATAATCGCAAGGGCATAGAGCAACACATAAAGCGGTTGCCCTGGAGACAAAGTGGTTGCAATGTCTTTCAGCCAACCCAGACCTTCAGCACTCCCGAACCAGCCACCCAGGGTTGCCGGGAACAGGATAATACTTGAAGCGAAGATCGGCGGGATAACCCCTGCCATATTTAATTTCAACGGCAAATGCGTTTCCTGACCGCCGTACAGCTTACGGCCACGCATTTTTTGTGCATAGTGAACAGGAATGCGTCGTTGTCCGCGTTCAACGAAAACAACGAAAGCGATTACTGCAAAAATCAAAGCCAACAGAATGAATACGGTGATCGCATGCATCGCTCCGGTATTGACTTGTTCGAACGTTCCACCAAGGGCGGACGGCAAACCTGCAACAATCCCTGCAAAAATAATCAACGAGATACCGTTTCCGATACCGCGTTCGGTAATCTGTTCACCCAACCACATTAGGAAAATGGTACCGCCGACCAGTGTCACAACCGCAGTCAAGCGGAAAAGCAGACCCGGGTCGATTACAACGGCCATACCGTTAACATTTTGTGATTCGAGCGCTATGGCAACGCCGAGAGCCTGGAAGGTCGCCAAGACCACTGTCCCGTAACGGGTGTATTGTGTGATTTTGCGACGTCCTTGCTCACCATCTTTTTTCAACTGCTCAAGAGTTGGAGACACTACCGTCAATAGCTGCATGATGATCGATGCAGAAATGTACGGCATAATCCCTAAAGCAAAGATGGATAAACGCTCAAGGGCACCCCCTGAGAACATGTTAAACATGTCCAGGATGGTGCCCTTTTGCTGTTCGAACATTGCAGCCAAGGCAATCGGATCAATTGAAGGTACTGGAATGTGAGTACCGAGACGGTACACAATCAAAGCACCTAAAACGAATAGAATCCGGTTTTTTAAATCACTCATACCTGATGATGCAATTGAACTGTTCATAATTAAGCTTCTACTGTGCCGCCTGCTGCTTCAATCGCCGCTTGGGCACCTTTAGTCGCTTTGATTCCGGATAGTTTTACCGCTTTGGTAATTTCACCAGAGTTAACAACCTTAACCACTTTGATCTTCTCACCGATAACATCAGCGGCTTTAAGCGCTGCGATATCGATTACATCAGCTTCGATGTTCGCCAAAGTATCAAGACGAATCTCTGTCACGTAAGAAGACTTGCGTGAAGTAAAACCGATTTTTGGCAAACGACGCTGCAAAGGCATCTGCCCACCTTCAAAACCGATTTTCGGCATACCGCCGGAGCGAGATTTTTGACCTTTATGACCACGGCCACCCATCTTACCCCAACCGGAACCTTGTCCACGACCTACACGCTTACGAGCAGATTTTGAACCTTCTGCTGGTTGTAAAGTATTTAGTTGCATCTTATGCTTCCTCTACTTTAAGCAAATAGGAAACCTTATTGATCATTCCACGATTTTCAGGAGTATCAATAACGCTCACTGTTTGGTGCATCTTTCTTAGACCAAGACCAGATACACAAGCTTTGTGTGCTGGCAAGCGCCCGATGGTGCTTTTTACCAGAGTAACTTTCAGTTTCTTATCTGACATCTTACTCACCTAAAATTTCTTCGACAGTTTTTCCACGCTTCGCAGCCATCATTTCTGGGCTGCTCATGCTAGTCAAAGCATTAACCGTAGAACGAACAACGTTGACCGGACGAGTTGTACCGATACACTTGGAAAGAACGTTTTTCACACCAGCGGCTTCCAATACGGCACGCATTGCACCACCAGCGATGACTCCAGTACCTTCTGAAGCAGGAAGCATTGCGATGTTCGCAGCACCTTGCTTGAAGTTGATTGGGTACTGAATTGTTCCGTTGTTCAGAGGAACTGTTCTCATATTACGACGAGCCTGTTCCATCGCTTTCTTGATCGCTACAGGAACTTCGCTGGCTTTACCGCTACCGTAACCTACGCGACCTTCACCGTCACCGACAACAGCCAGTGCAGAGAAAGCAAAGACGCGACCGCCTTTTACCACTTTAGCAACACGACGGACATTTACTAATTTTTCAATTAATCCATCTTGTCCGTCTTGTAATTCACGTGAAGACATAATTTATTATCCTTCCTTTAAAATTCAAGACCGTTTTCACGGGCAGAGTCCGCTAACTGCTGGATGCGTCCGTGGTATTTAAAACCTGAACGATCGAAAGCAACCGCAGTGATACCTGCAGCCTTAGCTTTTTCAGCAATTGCTTTACCGACTGCTGCCGCAGCGTTCTTATTACCAGTGTTGCTGATTTCTTTTTTAATATCCGCTTGTACAGTAGAGCTGGAAGCGATAACTTCGCCACCATTAGCAGAAATGATCTGAGCATAGATGTGCTGTGAAGTGCGGTGAACACTCAAACGTGGCATTTTTAGCTCGGAAATTTTTCCGCGAGTTTTCTTAGCTCTACGAAGACGGGCTGATTTCTTATCCATACTTACTTCCAGCCTTATTTCTTCTTAGCTTCTTTACGCAAAATGTGCTCATCAGCATACTTAACACCCTTACCTTTATAAGGCTCTGGTGGGCGGTAGCCGCGAATCTCGGCAGCGGCCTGGCCAACTGCTTGTTTATCTGCACCTTTTACAACGATTTCAGTTTGTGACGGGGTTTCTGCTGTCACGCCTTCCGGAAGTTGGTGAACAACCGGGTGAGAGAAACCTAGTGTCAAATCAACTGTGCTGCCTGACGCTTTTGCACGGTAACCAACACCAACCAGCTGAAGACGCTTTTCAAAGCCTTCGGTTACACCGATGACCATGTTGTTGATAACCGCACGCGCAGTACCAGCTTGAGCCCAACCGTTCGCAGCACCTTCAATCGGCGCGCAAACTACTTGACCTTCAGAAGCATCGATAGTTACTTTATCGTTGAATACTTTAGTCAAAGTTGCTTTGGAGCTCTTAACAGTTACTTCGGAACCATTAACCAATACTTCAACACCGGCAGGTACCGTTACAGGAGCCTTTGCAATTCTAGACATAATTCAATTCCTTATGCTACGTAGCAAATAACTTCACCACCAACACCCGCAGTACGAGCATCACGGTCAGTCATAATACCTTTCGAAGTTGAAATCACAGCGATCCCCAGACCGCCAATAACTTTTGGAAGCTCATCTTTGTTTTTGTAAACACGAAGACCAGGACGGCTGACGCGCTTAACCATTTCAATAACAGGCTTACCGTTAAAATATTTCAGGTCGACCGCAAGTTCGGTCTTACCATTGTTTTCATTAATGCTGAATGCAGAAATATAACCTTCATCGCTCAATACTTTCGCTAGAGAAGCTTTCATTTTTGAAGAAGGCATCACAACTTTCGCGTGGCCGGCCATTTGACCGTTACGGATGCGAGTCAACATATCAGCGATTGGATCAGACATACTCATAGATATTTATCCTTACCAACTAGCTTTTCTTAAACCAGGAACGTCACCTTGCATCGCCAATTGACGCAACATGTTACGTGACAAACCAAACTTTCTGTAAACACCGTGAGGACGGCCAGTCAAACGACAACGGTTTTGACGACGAACCGGTGAACCATCACGAGGCAATTTGTTTAGTGCATCAACAGCATCCATACGCGCACTGAAATCAACGTCTGGATCTTTGATGATCTTTTTGAGCTCTGCACGCTTCGCAGCGTACTTCTCAACTGCTTTTGCACGCTTATCTTCGCGGGCAATCATAGATAACTTAGCCATTAGAAAGACCTCTTATTTCTTGAATGGGAAATTAAAGGCTTCTAAAAGAGCTTTCGCTTCATCGTTGGTTTGCGCAGTGGTTGCGAAGTTGATGTCCATCCCACGGATTTTGTCAACTTTTTCAAACTCGATTTCAGGGAAAATGATTTGCTCTTTCAGGCCCAAGTTGTAGTTTCCACGACCATCGAACGCTTTCGGGTTTACACCACGGAAGTCACGAACACGCGGTAGCGCGATGTTGATCAGACGATCCAGGAACTCATACATTCTTTCACCGCGAAGCGTTACCTTACAACCTAGAGGGTAACCATCACGAACCTTAAAGCTTGCAACAGATTTACGGGCCAAAGTACGAACCGCTTTCTGTCCGGCAATCGCTTCCATATCAGCAACTGCGTTATCAAGCACTTTTTTATCACCGATTGCATCGCCCACACCCATATTAATGGTGATCTTAGTCAGCTTAGGCGCTTGCATTGATGATTTATAACCAAATTGTTCAATCAATTTTGGAACAACTTGTTCTTTGTAGACTTTTTGTAATCTTGCCATTTCTCTACCCTTTATTAAGCGTCAATCGCTTTACCAGTAGATTTAAAGAAGCGGATCTTGGCATCGCCTTCAACACGGAAACCAACTTTATCAGCCTTATCCGTTTCAGGGTTTACCAGCGCCACATTAGAGGCATCAATCGGCATCTCTTTTGAAACGATTCCACCTTGCGCACCAGTCATAGGATTCGCACGAGTGTGTTTCTTAACTAGGTTGATACCATCTACCACAACTTTACCGTTTGCCATAACAGAAGAAACCGAACCACGCTTTCCTTTGTCTTTACCGGCAATAACGATAACTTCGTCACCTTTTCTTAAACGATTCATTACTTCTTCCTTATAGAACTTCAGGAGCCAATGAAACAATTTTCATAAATTTTTCATTACGAAGCTCACGAGTTACTGGACCGAAGATACGTGTTCCGATCGGCTCGTGTTTTGCGTTAAGGATAACAGCCGCATTGCCGTCAAACTTAATCAAAGAGCCATCTTGACGTCGAACACCGCTGGCCGTACGAACGACAACCGCGTTATAGACATCACCCTTCTTCACTTTACCGCGTGGTGCAGCTTCTTTCACACTCACTTTGATTACGTCACCAACGTTAGCGTAACGACGGTGAGAACCGCCCAACACTTTAATACATTGGACACGTCGTGCTCCGCTGTTATCAGCTACATCAAGCACAGTTTGCATCTGAATCATGGTGGTTCTCCATCCATAAAATTAAAATTTCGTGTAGCACAAAAACCACCGAAAAGCGTAGTCCCAATCATTAAAATTGGCTTGCCGCTTTAAGGTGGCTTTTTGAAATTCCGCGAATTATACCAGATAATTTTTGGAATTGCTATAAAAGTTAAATTTTCGCTTTTTCGTCGATGCTTACCAAGATCCAAGACTTGTTCTTAGAAATTGGCTTTGACTCCTGAATGGTAACCGTGTCACCAATTCCACAAGTATTACCTGCATCGTGAGCCATGATTTTAGTCGACTTCTTAACGAATTTTTTGTACTTAGCATGCTTGATGAAACGGTTGATAGAAACAACGATTGAATCGTTCATTTTGTTGCTAACAACAACACCTTGCATTGTACGTGCTTTATTTTCTTGACCAGCCATTCTTACTTACTCACTTTTTGACGAATGATGGTTTTAACACGCGCGATAGTACGACGTACTTTTTTCAATTGCGCAGAGTTTGCCAATTGACCAGTTGCGTGCTGCATTCTCAAGTTGAACTGTTCTTTCAAAAGTTCAAGCAGTTCAGCGCGAAGCTCCTCAACTGACTTTTCATTTAGTTCTTTTGCAGTCATTTACATCACCGTTCTTTTAACAACTTGTGTTTTAAATGGTAGTTTTGCTGCCGCAAGCTCGAAAGCTTCGCGCGCCAACTTCTCATCAACACCTTGAATTTCATAAAGTACGCGACCTGGTTGAATTTGCGCAACCCAGTATTCAACAGAACCCTTACCTTTACCCATACGAACCTCAAGAGGCTTGTTAGTAATCGGCTTGTCCGGGAATACACGGATCCAAATTTTCGCGCCACGTCTTACGTGACGAGTCATAACACGACGACCAGCTTCGATCTGACGTGAAGTCATACGACCACGCTCTAAAGCTTTAAGACCGAATTCACCGAAGCTAACTTTGTTGCCAGCTTGTGCTAGACCACGGTTACGACCTTTTTGTACTTTTCTAAATTTTGTACGCTTAGGCATTAACATAGTTAGTATTCCTTTTATTTACGGCCTTTTTTGCCCTTAGATTGGTTGTCTTCAAGAGCTAGCTTACCAAGCTTCTCACCTTTGAAAATCCAAACTTTAACGCCGATCTTACCGTAGGTAGTATCCGCTTCAAAAGTTGCATAATCAATGTCAGCACGGAATGTATGAAGAGGAACACGTCCTTCACGATACCATTCTGCACGCGCGATATCCGCACCGTTTAGACGACCAGAAACCGTAACCTTGATACCTTCAGCACCAAGACGCATTGCATTACCGACCGCACGCTTCATGGCACGACGGAACTGAATACGTTTTTCAAGCTGTTGAGCAATCGACTCACCAACCAATTTTGCATCAAGCTCAGGCTTTTTAATTTCTTCGATATTGATATTAACCGGCATACCGGTTTTAGCAGTTAGAGACTGCTTCAATTTCTCAATATCTTCACCTTTCTTACCGATAACCACACCAGGGCGAGCAGTATGAATAGTGACACGAATACCGTTTGCAACGCGTTCGATGTTGATTTTGCTGATCGATGCGTGAGCAAGTTTTTTGTTTAATTCATTACGAATCTCAATATCACTCACCAAGAAGTCAGAATAGTTTTTGCTATCCGCATACCAGCGTGCATTCCAATCTTTAGTGATACCAAGACGAATTCCGACTGGATTTACCTTTTGACCCATTCTGATTCTCCTTACTTATCGCCAACAGTTACAGTGATGTGGCTGATACGCTTCAAGATGCGGTTACCACGACCCTTAGCACGAGCGCGCATACGCTTCATCATTGGGCCTTCATTTACGAAAGCAGCCGTGACTTTCAATTCGTCAATATCGACACCTTCATTGTTTTCAGCATTTGCAATTGCAGAGTTAAGAACTTTCTTAACCAATGCAGCGGCTTTCTTATCACTGAACGCTAGGATATTTACAGCAGCTTCAACATCTTTTCCACGGATCATATCAACGACCAAACGCGCCTTCTGTGGAGAGATACGAGCAAATTTATGAGTAGCACTTACTTGCATTTTAATCTCCTGATTAACGTTTCGCTTTCTTATCCGCAGCGTGGCCGCGGTAGTAGCGTGTCATTGAAAATTCACCCAGTTTGTGGCCAACCATGTTTTCGGAAACGAAAACAGGAATATGCTCTTTACCGTTGTGAACTGCGATAGTTAATCCAATCATCTCAGGAAGAATCATTGATCTTCTTGACCAGGTTTTGATTGGACGCTTATTACCAGATTCTTGTGCCTCGACCACTTTTTTGTACAAGTGGTGGTCAACAAAAGGTCCTTTTTTAACTGAACGTGGCATCAGTGTCCTTCCTTATTTCTTGTTACGGCGACGAACAATCATAGTGTCCGTACGCTTATTACTACGAGTCTTCTTACCTTTGGTCGGAACACCCCATGGAGTAACCGGGTTACGACCACCGGAAGTACGCCCTTCACCACCACCGTGTGGGTGATCTACCGGGTTCATGGCGACACCACGAACAGTAGGACGAACACCGCGCCAACGCTTGGCACCAGCTTTACCCAGCTTACGCAGACTGTGTTCAGCGTTACCGACTTCACCGATTGTCGCTTTACATTCCGCAAGAATCTTACGCATTTCACCAGAACGCAGACGAACCAGAACGTAGGAACCGTCTTTACCGGCAATGGAGACCGATGCACCGGCAGAGCGAGCAATCTGACCACCTTTACCAGGACGCATTTCAACGTTGTGAACGATCGTTCCAACTGGAATGTTGCGCAAAGGCAGGCTGTTACCTACTTTGATTGCAACATGATCGCCCGCTTCAACTTGCTGACCGGCTTCAAGCCCTTTAGGCGCAAGAATATATGCACGCTCACCATCGGCATATTTCAGTAATGCGATATGTGCAGTACGGTTTGGATCGTATTCCAAACGTTCAACAGTAGCAGGAACACCTACTTTGCTGCGTTTGAAGTCCACCATACGGTAGTGTTGTTTATGACCGCCACCTTGGTGACGAACCGTAATACGACCTTTATTGTTACGTCCGCCGTTTTTGCTTTTTTTCTCTAGCAATGCAGCGTGAGGCTTGCCTTTATGCAAAGAAGGTTCAACAACACTGACGACGAAACGACGACCTGCAGAAGTCGGTTTTGACTTTTTAACAATTGCCATCTGTGAACTCCTTACTCAGCCGCAGCAAAGTCAATTTCTTGGCCTGGTGCAAGACGGACGATTGCTTTACGCACTCCGTTACGCTTACCAGCACGGCCTTTAAAGACTTTGCGCTTACCTTTGATGTTAATCATGTTTACCGACTGAACCTTCACGTCAAACAAAGACTCAACCGCTGCTTTAACTTCTGTTTTGGTTGCATCTGGCACAACTTTGAACACGTATTGTTCAGCAGAATCAGCCATGATGGCAGATTTTTCTGAAACGTGCGGTGCAAGCAACACTTTTAGAATTCTTTCTTGATTCATGCCAATTGCTCCTCTAGTTGCTTAACTGCACCTTGAGTCATAACAACATTTTGGAAACCGATCAGGCTAACCGGATCGATTGAAGCTGCATCACAAACATCCGCTGCGTAAAGGTTACGCGCAGAAAGATACAAATACTCATCAAAACCTTCAGTTACAACCAACGCATCGGAAACGTTCAACTGTGCCAACTTGGCTTTAAATTCTTTGGTTTTTGGTGATTCCACTTTAAAATCATCAACCACGATAAGGCGACCAGAGCGATTCAATTCAGCAAGAATAGAACGCATCGCACCGCGATACATTTTCTTGTTTACTTTCTGAGAAAAATCACGGTTGTGACCAGGGAATGCGCGTCCACCGCCAACCCATACCGGGCTGCGAGTTGTACCGGCACGAGCGCGACCCGTACCTTTTTGACGCCATGGTTTTGCACCACCACCGCTCACTTCAGAACGGTTTTTCTGACCTTTGGTACCAGCGCGTCCTGCATTCATATAAGCAGTAACAACCTGGTGAACCAAGGCTTCGTTAAAATCCACACCGAAAAGAGCATCCGAAACCGAAACAGTTCCGTTTTCTTGACCTGTGGCCAGTTCAATTAATTTCAAATCCATCATGCCCACCTTACTTCACAGCTTTACGAACAATGACAGTACTGTTTTTAGCACCAGGGACTGCACCACGGATCAACAATAGACCATTTTCAGCGTCCACTTTCACCAAATCCAAGTTCTGTGTTGTTTGACGAACGTTACCCATGTGTCCAGACATTTTCTTACCTTTGAAAACGCGACCTGGAGTCTGGTTTTGACCGATCGAACCATTAGAACGGTGAGACAAAGAGTTACCGTGAGTTGCGTCCTGCATACCGAAGTTGTGACGCTTGACACCACCTTGGAAACCTTTACCTTTGGTTGTACCGGTTACATCAACCACAGAGATTTCATTGAAACGCTCTACAGTGATTTCAGAACCAATTTCCAAACCATCGATTTCAGATGCATCAGCACGGAATTCCCACAAACCACGACCGGCGTCAACACCCGCTTTTGCGAAGTGACCGGCAGCTGGCTTGCTAATACGTCCAGCGTGAACTGAACCTGTGGTAACTTGAATCGCAGAATAACCGTCAGTTTCCAACGTTTTGATCTGTGTAATACGGTTAGGCTCAACTTCGATAACGGTTACCGGAGTCGAAACACCCTCAGCGTTGAAAACACGAGTCATTCCGATTTTTTTACCAATGATACCAATAGACATATCATTACCTCATTATTATAAAAATGTCAGTCATTACGATTGATGACCAACTACGATTTTGCTTAACGCAATTCCAATTGAACGTCTACACCTGCAGCCAAATCTAGTTTCATTAACGCATCAACTGTTTTATCAGTTGGGTCAACGATATCTAGCAGACGCTTGTGAGTACGAAGTTCGTACTGATCACGAGCATCTTTATTGACGTGAGGAGAGATCAGAACTGTAAAACGCTCTTTACGAGTTGGCATCGGGATCGGACCACGAACCTGAGCACCAGTACGTTTAGCGGTTTCCGTAATTTCACGAGCAGATTGATCGATCAAACGGTGATCAAACGCTTTCAAGCGAATACGAATATTTTGAGTCGCCATAATTTCTTCTCATTTGATTGAAAGTTTAGAAAAACATGTTCTTTTCGGGAACATGCAAACTAAGGGTGCGGATTATAGCAATTAAATATAATGAAAACAAGCCCTTATTTTTGCTACAAAAAAAGGGAGCCGAAGCTCCCTTTTTCAACTGATGCGATTGCTCGCTAAAACATCGAATAATTACTCGATAATTTTAGCAACAACACCGGCACCAACAGTACGTCCACCTTCACGAATCGCGAAACGCAGACCTTCACCCATGGCGATCGGGTTGATCAATTCAACTGTCATCTGAACGTTATCACCAGGCATAACCATTTCAGTACCCGCTGGTAGTTCACATGCACCAGTTACGTCTGTTGTACGGAAGTAGAACTGTGGACGGTAACCGTTGAAGAATGGCGTATGACGTCCACCTTCATCTTTAGACAGAACATAAACTTCTGCTTCAAACTTGGTGTGTGGAGTAACAGTTCCTTTGTGAGCCAATACTTGACCACGCTCGATGTCTTCACGCTTAGTACCACGCAACAGGATACCTACGTTGTCACCCGCTTCACCTTGGTCAAGCAGTTTACGGAACATTTCAACACCTGTAACAGTGGTGGTGGTAGTTGGGCGAATACCAACGATTTCGATCTCTTCACCAACTTTGATAACACCTGTCTCAACACGACCGGTTGCAACCGTACCACGACCCTGGATTGAGAAGATGTCTTCTACAGGCATTAGGAATGGCTTGTCAGTGTCACGCTCTGGAGTTGGGATGTAAGTATCCAACGCGTCGATCAATTCACCGATTTTCGCTTCATATTCCGGATCACCTTCGATCGCTTTCAACGCAGAACCGATGATTACTGGCGTATCGTCACCTGGGAATTCGTACTGATCCAGAAGTTCACGTACTTCCATTTCAACCAATTCTAGAAGTTCTTCATCATCAACCATGTCCGCTTTGTTCAAGAAGACAACGATGTATGGTACACCAACCTGACGGGATAGCAGGATGTGCTCACGAGTCTGTGGCATCGGGCCATCCGCTGCAGAACAGACCAGGATCGCGCCGTCCATCTGCGCCGCACCAGTGATCATGTTTTTAACATAGTCAGCGTGCCCTGGGCAGTCTACGTGAGCGTAGTGACGAGTGTCAGATTCGTACTCAACGTGTGCGGTTGAGATCGTAATACCACGCTCACGCTCTTCCGGAGCGTTATCAATAGACGCGTAGTCCTTAACATCTCCACCGAATTTCTTACCTTGCACAATTGTCAAAGCCGCTGTTAGAGTCGTTTTACCATGGTCAACGTGACCGATAGTACCAACGTTTACGTGAGGCTTGGAACGTTCAAACTTTTCTTTTGCCATTTTAGTTAATACCTTTGTAAAAGGCGGCTGGCGCCGCCCAAAAATTAAAGATTAAAAGTTATTTAAATTAGTCGCCTTTTTTGGCGGCTGCAATGATCTCTTCCTGAACATTGCGAGGTGCTTCAGCGTACTTCAAGAATTCCATGCTGTAGTTAGCACGACCTTGAGTCAAAGAACGCATACGGTTTGAATAACCGAACATCTCTGAAAGCGGTACTTCCGCCTTAACAGACTTACCGGTCGGAATATCATCCATGCTGGACACGATACCGCGACGGCTGTTCAAGTCACCAATAATATCACCCATGTACTCTTCAGGCGTGGTAACTTCCACTTTCATCATAGGCTCAAGCAGAACCGGACTTGCTTCCGCAGTACCGTTTTTGATACCCATACCCGCTGCAACCTGGAAGGCCATTTCGTTGGAGTCAACATCATGGTAAGAACCATCAATCAACTCAACCGAAACATCAACCATAGGGAAACCAGCGATAACACCGGCTTCAAGCTGCTGTCTCGCACCTTTCTCAACGGCACCGATGTATTCTTTAGGAACCGCACCACCGACAATCGAGTTGATGAATTCAAAGTTATCCGCTTCTGAATCTTCTGGAAGCGGTTTGATTTTGAATACAACATGACCGTACTGACCACGACCACCGGACTGACGAACAAACTTACCTTCACACTCAACCGCTTTGCGGATAGTTTCACGGTAAGAAACCTGAGGCGCACCAACGTTGGCTTCAACTTTGAATTCACGTCTCATACGGTCAACGATGATATCCAGGTGAAGCTCACCCATACCGGAAATAATTGTCTGGTTGGTTTCTTCATCGGTGTGAACACGGAAAGATGGATCTTCTGCTGCAAGCTTCTGCAGAGCGATACCCATTTTTTCCTGGTCCGCTTTGGTTTTAGGCTCGATCGCAATCGAGATAACCGGCTCTGGGAATTCCATACGTTCAAGGATAACCGGGTTATCCATATCACATAGCGTATCACCCGTAGTAGTATCTTTCAGACCTACCGCACAAGCGATATCACCGGCACGCACTTCTTTGATCTCTTCACGAGAGTTAGAGTGCATCTGCAGGATACGCCCAACACGCTCACGCTTGCCTTTCACAGTATTCATGACAGGTGAACCTGCACCCAGCACACCGGAATAAACACGGAAGAATGTCAAGGTACCAACATAAGGGTCAGTCATAACTTTAAACGCAAGCGCTGCAAAAGGCTCGTCATCAGTAGAATGACGTTCAACTTCGGTACCGTCTTCCAATTCACCTTTGATCGCCGGAACGTCTGTCGGAGCTGGCATGTACTCTAGAACACCATCAAGCAGCGTTTGAACACCTTTGTTCTTGAAAGAGGAACCACAGAACATCGGAACGATTTCAACATCGATACAACGCTGACGAATACCCGCTTTGATCTCTTCTTCAGACAGGTCACCTTCTTCAAGGTATTTTTCCATCAGCTCTTCAGAAGCTTCCGCTGCAGTTTCAACCAAGTTTTCGCGCCATTCCTGACACTCATCCATCATTTCAGCAGGAATATCTTCATAGGTATACTGCATACCCATGTTTTCTTCTTCCCAGTAAATCGCCTGCATCTTGACCAGATCGACAATCCCGCGGAAAGATTCTTCCGCACCGATCGGCAACTGCATAGGAACCGCAGTTGCGGCCAAACGGTCTTTAACCATTTTGCAAACGTTCAGGAAATTCGCACCGGCACGGTCCATTTTATTAACGTAACCCATACGAGGAACGCCATACTTATCCGCCTGGCGCCATACTGTTTCAGATTGAGGCTCAACACCTGATACCGAACAGAAACAGGTAACCGCACCATCAAGTACACGTAGAGAACGCTCAACTTCGATCGTGAAGTCAACGTGGCCCGGAGTATCAATGATGTTGATACGGTGCTCTGGGAAATTACGTTGCATACCAGACCAGAAACAGGTGGTCGCTGCCGACGTGATGGTGATACCACGTTCCTGCTCTTGTTCCATCCAGTCCATGGTTGCACCACCGTCATGAACCTCACCGATTTTGTGAGAAACACCGGTATAGTACAAGATACGCTCGGTAGTTGTTGTTTTACCCGCATCGATGTGGGCCATGATCCCAATGTTGCGGTATCTATCTAGAGGGGTTTTACGTGCCACTATAAATAACCTTTAACTAAAACCTAAAAATAAAGGCCCTGAAAAGGGCCCTAATCAGATTACCAACGGAAATGGGAGAAAGCTTTGTTCGCTTCCGCCATTCGATGGGTGTCTTCTTTCTTCTTGATGGCTGCGCCGCGGTTTTCCAAAGCGTCACCTAACTCACCAGCCAAGCGAAGCATCATGCCTTTTTCGCTACGCTTACGAGCCGCTTCAACCACCCAGCGCATTGCTAGAGCAGTTCTACGCTCAGGACGCACTTCAACCGGAACCTGGTAAGTAGCCCCACCGACACGGCGAGACTTAACTTCAACCATCGGACCGACTGCATCCAAAGCTTCTCTCAATAAAACTGCTTGCTCGCCACCTTTTTTGCGTTCAACCAAAACATCCAACGCATCATAAACGATTTTTTCAGCCACGGCTTTTTTACCGCTGACCATGATCATGTTAACGAATTTCGTTAACGTTGTATCTCCAAACTTAGGATCTGGTAGAACCTGACGTTTTGGGATTTCTCTTCTTCTTGCCATTCTTAACTCTTCCGGTATAAATGTAACACTAAAATTGCAAAACGTATGTTAAGGGATTATTAACCCTTAGGACGCTTCGCACCGTACTTAGAACGACCTTGCTTACGATTAGCAACACCTGCGCAGTCTAGGGCACCGCGAACTGTGTGATAACGTACACCAGGCAAATCTTTAACACGACCACCACGGATAAGAATAACCGAGTGCTCTTGCAGGTTATGACCTTCACCACCAATGTAGGAAGCAACTTCATAACCGTTTGTTAAACGTACACGCGCAACTTTACGTAGAGCAGAGTTTGGCTTTTTAGGGGTTGTTGTATAAACACGCGTACAAACACCACGACGCTGAGGACATGCCTGTAGCGCTGCAACGTTTGAAACTTTACGCTTATCTTTACGCGGCTTACGCACCAACTGGTTAATAGTAGCCATTCATTTTCTCCAAATTTGAGATTAACTCTTACACATAAACGAAGCTGTAGGCCAAAGTCACTTCGGCCTACGTATAAGGATTGGGAATTTTAGAGTTCTATTTTCAATAAGTCAAGCATTAACTACTTGATTTATTTTAATTTAGACTTTTACTCTTCCGCTTCGATCACCTCACCCAAGGCTGAGGCATCACCATCCATAATTGCCTCGGCACCCATCACCTCTTGAAGCTCTGCATCATTGATGCTTTCATCTTCCTCGGTTGACATAAATGCCTGCAACTCATGCATGGATTTTTCGCTCGCCTCTCTTCTCGCCTTATGGTACGCAAAACCGGTACCGGCAGGAATCAGACGACCGACAATTACGTTCTCTTTCAAACCGACCAGCTTGTCTCGCTTACCGGAAACTGCCGCTTCGGTAAGAACACGCGTAGTCTCTTGGAAAGAGGCCGCCGAGATGAAGGATTCCGTCGCCAAAGAGGCTTTGGTAATACCAAGCAAGACGCGATCATAGCTTGCTTCGACCTTACCTTCTTCTCGCATTTTTTCATTTAGCTCAAGAACATGAGAGAACTCTGCCTGCTCACCTTTGATCAGTCCGGTATCTCCGGAGTTCTTGATTTCCACTTTTCGCAACATCTGACGAACAATGGTCTCGATGTGCTTATCGTTGATTTTTACCCCTTGCAGACGGTAAACGTCCTGGACTTCATCAACGATGTATTCGGCCAGCTTTTCAATCCCCAGCAAACGCAGAATATCGTGCGGGTTCGGATTCCCTTCCACCACGATATCCCCTTTTTCAACACGTTCACCTTCGAACACGCTGACGGTACGCCACTTCGGAATCAACTCTTCATACTGCTCACCACTGTCTTGAGTAATGATCAGACGTTGCTTACCTTTGGTTTCCTTACCAAAACCGATTACCCCGGTCACTTCCGCCATGATCGAAGGTTCTTTTGGCTGACGCGCTTCGAACAGATCCGCAACACGAGGCAGACCCCCGGTGATATCTTTGTTTTTCGAAGAAGCTTGCGGGATACGCGCCAGCACGTCACCACGACCGACTTCAGCACTTGCCTGCACAACTACGATCGAGTTTTCAGGCAGGTAGTACATCGCAGGCGTTTGCGTACCCGGGAAGCAAACCGCTTCGCCGGCAGCATCAACCAATTCGATGTAAGGACGCACTTCTTTTGCGGCGGCGGCGCGTTCTTTAGCATCTTTAACCACGTGAGTGGTCAAACCGGTCAATTCATCGACACGCTCTTCCACCGTTCCTTCGAAATTACCGAAACGGACGATCCCTTCCGCTTCCGTAATAACCGGGTGAGTATGTGGATCCCATTGCGCTAAAATCGCGCCGGCTTCGATTGAACCACCGTCCTCAACACTCAAGGTTGAACCGTAATTGATTTTGTAACGCTCCTGTTCACGCCCAGTGGCATCCAGAACCGAAATTTCACCAGAACGTGAAGTAACAACAATCTGCCCTTCCGAGTTAGTGATGGTTTTCAAGTTATCCCATTTGATGGTACCGGAATGCTTCACTTCCACCTGGCTTTGCGCCGCAGAACCAGAAGCGGTACCACCAATGTGGAAGGTACGCATTGTCAACTGAGTACCCGGCTCACCGATCGACTGAGCAGCCATAACACCCACGGCTTCACCCATGTTGACCAGATGACCACGGGCCAGATCGCGTCCGTAACATTTTTTACAGATACCGAACTTGGTTTCACAAGTCATCGGAGAGCGAACGAAAACATGATCAACCCCTTTGGCATCGATCAGATTCGCCAACTTCTCGTCGATCAGATCACCCTTGGCAACCACCAAAGATCCGTCGTGAGCATAAACATCTTCGCTGGTAACACGACCCAATACGCGATCGCGCAGAGATTCGATGACATCACCACCTTCGACGTGTGCAGTCATGCGAATACCCTTCTCGGTACCGCAATCGTTTTCAGTTACAACGACGTCCTGCGCAACATCAACCAGACGACGAGTCAGATAACCGGAGTTCGCAGTCTTAAGTGCTGTATCCGCCAAACCTTTACGCGCACCGTGTGTCGAGATGAAGTACTGTAATACGTTCAGACCTTCACGGAAGTTTGCAGTAATCGGCGTTTCGATGATCGATCCGTCCGGCTTCGCCATCAGACCACGCATACCACCCAACTGACGCATCTGAGCCACGCTACCACGCGCCCCGGAATCTGCCATCATATAAACCGAGTTGAAAGAGGTCTGCTGAACTTCATTTCCTTCGCGGTCAACAACGTTTTCGTGCTGCAACTCTTCCATCATCGACTTGGTCACCAATTCATTGGTGTGTGACCAGATATCGACGACCTTGTTGTAACGCTCACCTTCGGTAACCAGACCTTGCGAGAACTGATTCTGAATCTCTTCAACCTGATTTTCGGCACGCGCGATAATTTCCGCCTTGCTTTCCGGAATCAACATGTCATCCGAACAGAAAGACAAACCGGCCATTGTCGACCATTTAAAACCGGCATACATCAGTTGGTCGGCAAAAATAACCGTTTCTTTCGGCCCTAATTTACGGTAACACTCGTTCAAGACCTTAGAGATATTTTTCTTGGTCAAGCTGATATTCAGCAGATCGAAACTCAAACCTTTCGGCAAAATACGACACAGCAAGGCACGACCGGCCGTGGTATCCACGATCCGCGAGCTGACACTTTCAGTCCCTTCGTCACCAACAACCGTTTCATTGATTTTCAACTTGATGCGCGTATGCAAATGCACCGCTTTCGCATCCAAAGCACGCTGAACTTCCTGCCAGTTCGAGAAAGCACGTCCCTCACCAATCGCATTGATGCGCTCACGGGTAATGTAGTACAGACCCAGAACAACGTCTTGTGAAGGAACGATGATCGGATCACCGTTTGCCGGCGACAACAAGTTGTTGGTCGACATCATCAAAGTACGCGCTTCCAACTGTGCTTCCAGAGAAAGCGGTACGTGAACCGCCATCTGGTCACCATCGAAGTCGGCGTTGAATGCCGAACAAACCAACGGATGCAGGTTAATCGCCTTACCTTCAATCAAAACCGGCTCAAACGCCTGAATACCCAAACGGTGAAGCGTCGGGGCACGGTTCAACAGAACCGGATGCTCACGAATGACTTCGTCCAGAACGTCCCATACTTCCGGCAAACCTTGTTCAACCATTTTCTTGGACGCTTTAATGGTCGGAGCCAATCCGCGCTTCTGCAACTTAGAGAAGATAAATGGCTTAAACAGTTCCAATGCCATTTTCTTAGGCAGACCGCACTGGTGCAGACGCAAAGAAGGGCCAACCACGATAACCGAACGCCCAGAGTAGTCAACACGCTTACCTAGAAGGTTTTGACGGAAACGCCCCTGCTTACCTTTGATCATATCCGCAAGCGATTTAAGCTGGCGCTTGTTGGTACCGGTTACCGCACGACCGCGACGACCGTTATCCAGCAAAGAATCGACCGACTCTTGCAACATACGTTTTTCGTTACGAACGATGATGTCCGGCGCCATCAAATCAAGAAGACGCTTCAAACGGTTGTTACGGTTAATCACGCGACGATACAGATCGTTCAAGTCGGAAGTCGCAAAACGACCTCCGTCAAGCGGAACCAATGGACGCAATTCCGGCGGCAGCACCGGCAATACATCAAGAATCATCCACTCAGGACGGTTGCCCGACTGCAAGAAAGATTCGATCAGCTTCAAACGCTTGGAAATTTTCTTCTGCTTGGTTTCAGAATTTGTACTGTCGATCTCCTGACGAAGGCGCTCGGCTTCTGACTCCAGATCGATTGACTGCAACATTTTCTTGATCGCTTCAGCACCCATCTGCGCTTCGAACTCGTCACCGTGTTCGTCAAGTGCATCCAGATACTCTTCTTCGGACAACAACTGCCAAGGCTCAAGCGGTGTCAAGCCCGGATCAACGACCATGAAAGCTTCGAAGTAAAGAACGGCTTCAATCTCTTTCAAAGTCATGTCCAGCATCAAACCGATACGGGAAGGCAAAGACTTCAGGAACCAGATGTGCGCCACAGAAGTCGCCAGGTCAATATGGCCCATGCGCTCACGACGTACTTTGGACTGGGTCACCTCAACACCACATTTCTCACAGATGACACCGCGGTGCTTCAAACGCTTGTACTTACCGCACAAACATTCGTAGTCGCGGATCGGCCCGAAGATCTTGGCGCAGAAAAGACCGTCACGTTCAGGCTTAAAGGTACGATAGTTGATGGTTTCCGGCTTTTTGACTTCACCGTATGACCATGAACGGATTTTTTCTGGCGAAGCAAGCGATACCTTAATCGCATCAAAATCGCTTGATACGTTCTGTTTTTTTAGAAAACCTAATAAATCTTTCATTATTCTTGCTCCAACTCAATATCAATACCCAACGCGCGAATCTCTTTACGCAATACGCTGAAGGATTCCGGCATACCCGGTTCCATGTATTCGTTACCGTCAACGATGTTTTTATACATGCGAGTTCGACCGTTCAAGTCATCCGACTTAACCGTCAACATTTCCTGTAGCGTGAAGGCGGCACCATAAGCTTCCAGGGCCCACACCTCCATCTCACCGAAACGCTGACCACCAAATTGTGCCTTACCACCCAACGGCTGCTGAGTAACCAGCGAGTAAGGACCGGTCGAACGGGCGTGCATCTTATCGTCTACCAGGTGATTCAACTTCAGATAGTACATGTAACCAACGGTGACCGGACGATCGAAAGCCTCACCGGTTAAACCATCATACAAAGTCATCTGACCGGATTCAGGCATGTCCGCCAAGCGCAACAACGTCTTGATCTGATCTTCACTGATACCGTCAAATACCGGAGACGCCATAGGCACACCGCGTTTCAGATTATTTGCCAACTCGATAATTTCTGCATCGGAGAAGCTGTCGAAATCAACTTGCTGACCTTGAGTTTCGTTGTAAATCTTATGCAGGAAGCCGCGCACTTCTTTCAAATCCGCCTGCTGCTGCAACATCGCATTGATTTTCTGGCCCAGACCTTCTGCTGCCAGACCCAAGTGAACTTCCAGAATCTGACCGACGTTCATACGCGACGGAACCCCCAGAGGGTTCAGACAGATATCAACCGGACGACCGGTTTCATCATATGGCATGTCTTCAACCGGACAGATACGCGAGATAACCCCTTTGTTACCGTGACGACCGGCCATCTTATCCCCAGGCTGAATACGACGCTTAATCGCAACGTAAACCTTAACCATCTTGGATACACCCGGCGCCAAATCATCACCCTGAGTCAACTTCTTGCGCTTCTCTTCATAAGCTTCGTTGAACTCTTTGCGCTTGTCTTTCAAATGCGATTCGGAAACTTCAAGCTGGTGCATGACATCTGCATCGTCAACATTCAAACCGAACCAACGCTCTTGAGGAACCGTTTGCATGAAAGCTTCATCGATTTTGGTTCCATCAACCAGCGACTTACCGATCAACAGTTCCTTCATACGCCCAAGCGTATCAGCTTCCAGGATTTTGTACTGTTCATCGATATCCTTGCGAATTTTCGACAATTCGTCTTCCTGAATAGACAAGGCACGTGCATCTTTCTGTACGCCTTCACGGGTAAAGACCTGAACATCGATAACCGTCCCTTCGACACCTTTCGTGACACGCAGAGAAGTATCTTTAACGTCAGACGCTTTTTCACCGAAAATAGCACGCAACAGCTTCTCTTCCGGAGTCAGCTGCGTCTCACCCTTCGGAGTTACCTTACCGACAAGGATATCACCCTGCTTCACTTCAGCCCCGATCTGTACAATGCCGCACTCGTCCAAACGAGCCAGTGCTGCTTCACCCACGTTTGGAATATCTGCAGTAATCTCTTCAGGCCCTAGTTTGGTATCACGCGCCAGACAGGTCAGCTCTTCGATATGAATCGTAGTGTAACGATCTTCCTGAACCACGCGCTCGGAAACCAGAATTGAGTCTTCGAAGTTGTAACCGTTCCACGGCATGAAGGCGATACGCATGTTTTGCCCCAACGCCAATTCACCCATATCGGTTGACGGTCCATCAGCAAGCACATCGCCGCGTTTCACCACATCACCGGCTTTCACGATCGGCTTCTGGTTAATACAGGTGTTCTGGTTAGAACGCTGGTACTTGACCAGGTTATAAATATCAACCCCGGATTCACCTTCTTTGATTTCATCGCCGTGAACACGGACAACAATACGCGCCGCATCCGAAGACAGAATCTCACCTCCACGTTCTGCAACCACTGCAACACCAGAGTCAATCGCAACTGTTTTTTCGATACCGGTACCAACCAAAGGCTTGTCTGCACGCAAAGTCGGAACGGCCTGACGCTGCATGTTAGCCCCCATCAAGGCACGGTTCGCATCATCGTGCTCAAGGAACGGAATCAACGATGCCGCAACCGAGACGATCTGCTTAGGAGAAACGTCCATAAAGTTCACGTCATTCGAAGAAGCCAGAATGGTTTCGTTCTGATGACGGGCAGTCACCAGGTTATTGATGAAATGACCATCCTGATCCACTTCGGCCGACGCCTGAGCGATAACATGCTGCGCTTCATCGATGGCAGAAACATATTCAATCTCGTCCGTAACTTTACCGTCGATTACCTTACGATACGGTGTTTCCAGGAATCCGTACTCGTTCGTCTTGGCATAAATCGCCAAGGTATTGATCAAACCGATGTTCGGTCCCTCTGGCGTTTCGATCGGACAAACACGACCGTAGTGAGTAGCATGAACGTCACGCACCTCAAACCCGGCACGCTCACGCGTCAAACCACCTGGCCCCAAAGCGGAGACACGACGCTTGTGAGTAACTTCAGAAAGCGGGTTAACCTGATCCATGAACTGAGAAAGCTGCGAAGAACCGAAGAACTCTTTAATGGCCGCTGAAACCGGCTTGGCATTGATCAGATCCTGTGGCATCAGGCCATCGGATTCCGCTTGATTCAAGCGCTCTTTCACCGCACGTTCAACACGAACCAAACCGACACGGAAAGCATTTTCAGCCATTTCACCGACGGCACGAATACGACGGTTCCCCAGAGTATCGATATCATCGACCGTGCTGTGCCCGTTACGAATACTGATCAACTCACGAATGACTTCAATGATGTCTTCTTTTTCCAGAACCACCGCACCTTCGTTTTCTTTACGGCCCAAACGGCGGTTCAGCTTCATGCGACCGACCGCAGACAGGTCGTAACGCGACTCATCAAAGAACAGGCTTTCGAAAAGTGCTTCGGAAGATTCTTTTGTTGGCGGCTCACCAGGACGCATCATACGGTAAATTTCAACCTGAGCTTCCAGCTGAGAAGAGGTGGTATCCAGGTTCAAAGTATCGGAAATGTAAGGCCCATTTTCTAACTCGTCGATATACAGTAACTTGATGTCGGCACCGGTAATTTCGGAAATTTTCGCAATCATGTCTGCGGTCAGAACATCATTGGTACGCGCAACCAACTCGCCGGTTGACTCGTCAATAATGCCGGAAGCCAATACCTTGCCAAGCAGGTAATCCGGTGGCACCGGAACTTGTTTGATACCGGCGTCTTTCAACTGCTTCACAGTGCGTGCAGTCACTTTCTTACCGGTTTCGACCAGAGTTTTTCCATCATGGACGATATCAAAAGTTGCCGTCTGCCCCTTCAACTGTTCAGCATTCAGCTCCAGCTCGAACGCATTTTTGGCAACATGGACATTATTTACATCAAAGAATTCGGCAAGAATTTCCTCGTTGCTGTATCCCATTGCACGCAACAGAACCGAAACCGGCAGTTTGCGTCGACGGTCGATACGAGTGAACAAGCAATCGTTGTGATCGAACTCAAAATCCAACCAGGAACCACGATAAGGGATGATACGCGCATTGAACAGCAACTTCCCTGAAGTATGTGACTTACCTTTATCGTTATCGAAAATAACACCCGGCGAACGGTGCAGCTGAGTCACAATAACACGCTCGGTACCGTTAATAACGAAAGTACCGTTGTCAGTCATCAAAGGAATATCACCAAGATAAACTTCTTGTTCCTTAACGTCTTTAACCGGACGTTTGCCCGCTGGAGCATCTTTATCGTAAATGACCAGACGCATTTTTACCCGCAGAGGTGCCGCGAAGGTCACACCACGCTGCTTACACTCTTTAACGTCAAACTCAGGCTGACCCATGTGATAGCTAACATATTCAAGATCAGCGGTACCGGCAACACCTTCAATCGGGAATACCGAAGCGAAAGCGGAGTGAAGACCAACGTTTTTACGTTCGGCCGGTTTTTTCTCCAATTGTAGAAAATCGTGGAAAGATCCTTTTTGCAGAGAGAGCAAATAAGGCACTTCTAGAATGGATGGGCGTGTCGCAAAGTCCTTACGAACGCGTTTCTTTTCCGTAAAAGAATAAGTCATCGTTTACCTCGACGATAAAGATTGTCATGACGCTTGTAACAATCTGTTACTAGAAAATGCATAAAACTGTGGTAGCTCTCCGCGCCTGTTTTATCAACAAACTTATCAACAGCTTACTAACACACTTTTACACACTGTTAAAACGAGAAAAGGCCGGCGTCAAAAACGCCAGCCAATTCCTGCTGAAACTCAGCCGTTAAAGTTAAATTACTTAACTTCGACTTCGATACCAGCTTCTTTAAGCTCGTTTGCAAGAGCTTCTGCTTCTTCTTTAGAAACAGCTTCTTTAAGAGTGAAAGGTGCGTTTTCAACCGCTTCTTTCGCTTCTTTAAGACCAAGACCAGTTGCACCACGGACTGCTTTGATCGCAGCAACTTTGTTCGCACCGGCACCGGTAAGAACAACGTCAAATTCAGTTTTCTCTTCAGCAGCTTCACCACCGGCAGCTGGACCAGCAGCAACCATTGCAGCGGCAGAAACGCCAAATTTTTCTTCCATAGCTTCAACCAGTTCAACAACTTCCATTACGGACATGTTGGCAACTGCTTCTAAAATATCTTCTTTTGTTACAGACATTGTAATCTCCAAAAATTTACTTTGATTTCTTCAAAAAATATAAAAACGATTAAGCGGCTTCTTTTTGTTCTTTGATCGCAGTAAGTGCGCGAGCAAGTTTTGCAACAGGCTCTTTCATAACAAATAGAAGTTTCGCAACTGCTTCGTCGTAAGTCGGTAGAGCAGCGATCTGCGCAGTAAAGCTTGCATCAAGACAACCTTCACCAATAGACAAAGAACGAACAACAAGTGCTTCATTTGTCTTTGCAAAATCACGGAATACACGAGCGGCATTCCCTAGTTCTTCGCCAGAGAAGGCGTAAACTAGAGGACCTGTAAAGGTTTCACCCATGTCTTCAAATTTCGTACCTTGCAGTGCGCGACGGGCCAATGTGTTTTTGATAACACGAATTTGCACGTTCGCTTTACGAGCTTCGGCACGAAGATTGGTCATTTGCTCTACAGTCAACCCACGATATTCAGCAGCCACAACTGAACCCGCTTCTGCTGCAATAGCAGAAACTTCTTCAACGACCAGCTTTTTATCTTCGATATTGAGTGCCATATAACCTCCAAAACAGTTTGATAGTGGCCTATCAAACCGGTCCATCTACGTAGGCTTATTACGATTAAGAATGCGCCTTGCATTCACCTACGGTCTGCGATGGGCACTCACGAATCAAATTAGATTGGAGACCCAATTCGCAAATAATGCCTGCACCAAAGTTAATTGGCGCAAACATCATTATAGTGATGACTGATCAACTACCAGGCCAGGACCCATGGTAGAAGAAATAGTCACTTTCTTGACGTATGTTCCTTTAGCAGAAGCAGGTTTTGCTTTGTTAAGGTCATCCATCAAGGCATTTAAGTTTTCTTTCAGCTTGTCAGCATCAAATGCAACGGTACCGATTGAAGCGTGAATAATACCCGCTTTATCCGCACGGAAACGAACCTGACCGGCTTTCGCGTTTTTGATCGCGCCAACAACGTCTGGTGTTACCGTACCGGTTTTAGGGTTAGGCATAAGACCGCGTGGACCCAAAACCTGACCCAGCATACCGACAACACGCATCGCGTCAGGAGAAGCGATAACGACGTCGAAATCCATCATGCCGCCTTTGATTTCAGCCGCAAGCTCTTCCATCCCGACAAACTCTGCACCGGCTTCTTTTGCCGCCGCCTGGTTAGCTTCACCGGTGAATACTGCAACGCGAACGTCTTTACCAGTACCGTTAGGCATAACAGTGGCACCACGAACAACCTGATCAGACTTACGAGGATCAATTCCCAGACGAACAGAAACATCAACCGATTCAACAAATTTCGATGTTGCCAATTCCTTAACCAGGTTTAGACCGTCGATGATGTCATAAGAAGCGTCACGATCAACTTTTTCAGCGAATAGCTTTTGCTTTTTAGTTAGTTTTGCCATCGTATTACTCCTCAACCACTAGACCCATTGAACGGGCAGAACCAGCGATAATTTTTACCGCCGCATCCAGATCATTTGCGTTCAAATCAGCCATTTTCGTGCTGGCGATTTCTTCAAGTTGCGCGCGAGTAACTGTACCAACCTTGTTCAAGTTAGGAACCGCAGAACCTGAAGTGATTCCAGCCGCTTTCTTCAAAAGAATCGCAGCAGGAGGAGTTTTCATAATAAAAGTGAAACTCTTATCACTGTAAACAGTGATCACAACTGGAATCGGCAAGCCTTTTTCCATGCTCTGTGTCTGCGCATTGAACGCTTTACAGAATTCCATGATGTTCACACCTTTTTGACCCAATGCCGGACCAACCGGTGGACTAGGGTTTGCATTTCCTGCACCAATCTGCAGTTTGATATAGCCGTCAACTTTCTTAGCCATTTCATTCTCCTGTTCGGGTCAAACGCCTTCCAGCTCCCCGGGTTAAAAAATCGGTCTTGATCCGATCAGTTCTTTTCGACCTGAGTAAAATCCAGCTCTACCGGAGTAGAACGTCCAAAAATCAACACCGACACTTGTAATTTATTTTTCTCGTAATCCACGCCTTCAACAACCGCTTCGAAATCTTTGAAAGGGCCATCAACAACACGAACCAATTCACCTGGTTCGTAAATAACTTTAGGACGTGGCTTATCGACACTGGTTTCAACACGCTGAAGAATCCGATCCACTTCTTTCTGAGTGATCGGAGCCGGACGATCAGACGTCCCGCCAATAAAGCCCATGACGTTTGGCACACTTTTGACCAAATGCCAGGTTTCTTCATTCATTTCCATCTGAACCAGAACATAGCCGGGGAAAAACTTGCGTTCACTGGTGCGTTTTTTGCCATCACGAATTTCAACAACTTCCTCGGAAGGCACTAGAACCTGACCGAACAATTCCGTCAATCCAGCACGCTCGGCGTATTCCGCCAGGCTTTTCTTAACCTTATTCTCGTAACCGGAATAAGCGTGTACCACATACCATCTTTGCGCCATCTTAACTACCCTGTCCCGTCAATAGCTGGACTGCCCACAAAAAGAACATATCCACCAACCATAAAAAGATCCCCATCAGGATCACAACCACAAAGACAATCAATGTCATCTGAATTGTTTCGGGACGAGTCGGCCAGACCACCTGACGCACTTCTCGTTTAGCATGCACTAAATATTGATACCAGCCTCGGCCGATAACCGTTTGATACAAAACAAACAAAGAAACCCCGATTCCGGCTACAACACCAAGAACACGCACCACAGGATGAACATCTTGGTAAATGTAATACGCAATCAGCGATCCGATAAGAATTGCCGCTGCTGCCAGCAACTTAATCGTATCCAAGGACCCTGAAGCCTTTTGACTATCTATTTCTTTACTCATAATCTATCAGCTAAATTAAAAAAACGACCCGTGTTCTTACAAACACAGGCCGTTATAAAATATGGCAGGGGTAGAGGGATTCGAACCCCCAACACCCGGATTTGGAATCCGGTGCTCTGCCAATTGGAGCTATACCCCTGGAGCAGTTCACAAAAAAGGGGGATTTTACCCCCTTTTTCTGTGATTTTCAAGTCTTATCTTTTTAGATATTACTCGATAATTTTAGCAACAACACCAGCACCAACAGTACGTCCACCTTCACGAATCGCGAAACGCAGACCTTCACCCATGGCGATCGGGTTGATCAATTCAACTGTCATCTGAACGTTATCACCAGGCATAACCATTTCAGTACCCGCTGGTAGTTCACATGCACCAGTTACGTCTGTTGTACGGAAGTAGAACTGTGGACGGTAACCGTTGAAGAATGGCGTATGACGTCCACCTTCATCTTTAGACAGAACATAAACTTCTGCTTCAAACTTGGTGTGTGGAGTAACAGTTCCTTTGTGAGCCAATACTTGACCACGCTCGATGTCTTCACGCTTAGTACCACGCAACAGGATACCTACGTTGTCACCCGCTTCACCTTGGTCAAGCAGTTTACGGAACATTTCAACACCTGTAACAGTGGTGGTGGTAGTTGGGCGAATACCAACGATTTCGATCTCTTCACCAACTTTGATAACACCTGTCTCAACACGACCGGTTGCAACCGTACCACGACCCTGGATTGAGAAGATGTCTTCTACAGGCATTAGGAATGGCTTGTCAGTGTCACGCTCTGGAGTTGGGATGTAAGTATCCAACGCGTCGATCAATTCACCGATTTTCGCTTCATATTCCGGATCACCTTCGATCGCTTTCAACGCAGAACCGATGATTACTGGCGTATCGTCACCTGGGAATTCGTACTGATCCAGAAGTTCACGTACTTCCATTTCAACCAATTCTAGAAGTTCTTCATCATCAACCATGTCCGCTTTGTTCAAGAAGACAACGATGTATGGTACACCAACCTGACGGGATAGCAGGATGTGCTCACGAGTCTGTGGCATCGGGCCATCCGCTGCAGAACAGACCAGGATCGCGCCGTCCATCTGCGCCGCACCAGTGATCATGTTTTTAACATAGTCAGCGTGCCCTGGGCAGTCTACGTGAGCGTAGTGACGAGTGTCAGATTCGTACTCAACGTGTGCGGTTGAGATCGTAATACCACGCTCACGCTCTTCCGGAGCGTTATCAATAGACGCGTAGTCCTTAACATCTCCACCGAATTTCTTACCTTGCACAATTGTCAAAGCCGCTGTTAGAGTCGTTTTACCATGGTCAACGTGACCGATAGTACCAACGTTTACGTGAGGCTTGGAACGTTCAAACTTTTCTTTTGCCATGATGCAAACTCCGTTATAGCAGCGACCTTACTTAGCAACAGACCGATGCCTACATTGAAAAAAATGGAGCTTCCAGCCAGGATCGAACTGGCGACCTCATCCTTACCATGGATGCGCTCTACCTACTGAGCTATGGAAGCAATGACTAAAAAGGCCCTCTCCATCGATTCAAATCAACAAAGAGAGCCCTAAAATTTGGAGCGGGTAAGGAGAATCGAACTCCTCTCATCGGCTTGGAAGGCCGAGGTAATAGCCAATATACGATACCCGCATGGTGGAGGGTGGTGGATTCGAACCACCGAAGGCTGAGCCAGCAGATTTACAGTCTGCCCCCTTTGGCCGCTCGGGAAACCCTCCAAATTGTGTGTGCGTATTCTATAGATAATTCGGAAGGTGTCAACACTAAATTTCACATTTTTTAAAAAATTGCAGTTTTATGACCGCATGCGCTAAAAACAACCCGCATAAGCCTTGAAAGGGGCATTCCGCTCGGAAGCGATTTTTCACTTCACGCTAGAAACTCATATACAAGCCGATGCTGCTGACAAGGATCAGCATGCCACCGATTACCTGCTTGAAGTGGGCATTGTTCTGCAGAATATATTCATGCGCTTTCAAACCGGCAACATGTCCGATAGCAGCAACCGGAATAAGAGCCAATGCCGTCACCCATTCGATCTTGACCCCGATCACAACAAAGGCACTCATCTTAATCGTCACCAGAATAAACCACAGAACAAATAACGTATTACGCAAATAGTGTGCCGCGACATGACGGGCAAACACCGCCACCATCAAAGGCGCTCCGGTCAAAGACGTCCCGGCAACGTAACCGCCGAGAACCAATAACACGCGGTCAACCCAATCATTGCCGCTGTGAATCGCTCTATTGAGAAACCACATCACTGCATAAAACAACGTGACACTATAGACAAAGATTACCAGCCACTGACTCGGCAGGCTAACCAGACCAAACACGCCAACCAGTGTCGCCGGAATAATCCAGCGAAAACTTGAACGCAGATACATCCAGTCCACTTTCTTTAAGGCCGAACTTAGCGTCAAGGCGGAAAAAAACAGCAAATGAATGCCGATCATCGGCAACCAATACAAGAGGTCATCATGCACCATCAACATAAACGGCAAACCAAGCGCCGCGCCGCCAAAGCCTAAACCGCTGCGCACAAAGCCGGTCCAGACAAAAATCAATGCGATCAGCAACCACTCACTATAGGTAAACTCCAATGTTCTATCCTTACATCCTTTTCGGCCAGTTTGATTTTACGCTTCGAACGCTGCCTGAACGGTGAAAAATCGACCGACCAAAAATTGAGCGTTAAAATAGACGCTGAATTTACCTGCGGCGAGAAACAAATGCAAACTCTGTGTCAGCTTGATACTTTACAACTCCTTTATCAGGACGAATCCATTGTCGCGATCCATAAACCGGCCGGCTTACTGGTACACCGTTCCCCGATCGATAAGCACGAAACCCAATTTGCAGTACAGATGACCCGCGATCTGGTCGGAAAAGACGTCTTTCCGGCACATCGTCTGGACAAAGCCACCTCCGGCCTGCTTCTGTTTGCACTTGACGCCGCTAGCGCACGAAGCCTCGGACAACAATTCAGCGCCCACAGTCTGCAAAAAACCTATCTGGCGCTATGTAGAGGCTGGACACCTAAAGACGGCATGATCGACAAACCACTGCTGTACAAGAAAGATAAATACGGCGACCGCGACAAGCAGGAACCGAGTGAACCACAGGAAGCGCTCACCGAATACCGGACTTTGGCACAAAGCACGTTGGATAAGCCACTCGGCAAATTCCCGCAACAGCGCTATTCGTTACTTCAGCTTAAACCGAAAACGGGCCGTAAACACCAGATTCGCCGCCACCTGAATGGTATCAGCCATCCGATTATCGGTGATGTCAGCTACGGCGATCGCCATCACAATCATCTATTCAACGATTGGCGCGGCTATCACCGCCTCTACCTGGCCGCCACCTCGCTGGAATTCACCCACCCGCAAAGCGGGCTGCCAATGATGATTAACGCACCCGTGCAGAACGATTTCCATCAAACCCTCTCAGCGCTGGATCTGGCTTCAGCGATTCCCGAACCATTCCAACCACAATAAACGAATCCGAAATGACTATGCAACTCAATCCTCACTGGCAAGCTTTAATCGATTTCGACCAACAGCACATCTGGCATCCTTACAGCGCTTCGCCCAACCCGATTCCGCCGATCGGCGTCAAATGCACACAAGGCTCGCTGATCACTTTGGCGGATGGAAACGAAGTTGTTGATGGCATGAGTTCCTGGTGGGCGGCCATTCACGGCTATAACCACCCGCAAATCATGCAGGCCATGAAAGAGCAGATTGATCAGATGCCGCATATTATGTTTGGCGGTTTGACACATGAACCGGCTGTCAAACTCGCCAAACGGCTGATTGAATTAACCCCGCAAGGACTGGATAAAGTCTTTTTTGCCGATTCCGGCTCAGTCTCAATGGAAGTCGCGATCAAAATTGCCCTGCAATACTGGATCAGTCGCGGACAAAACCGTAAAAATCGCCTTCTGACGGTGCGCAACGGCTATCACGGCGACACTTTCGCCACCATGGCGGTATGCGATCCGGTTAACGGCATGCACCACCTGTTTAACGAGGTATTGCGCAAAAACCTGTTTGCGCCTGCGCCGCAGATGGGGTTTGCACTGGAATCAGACAATCAGGATATCGCCGACTTAGAAGCCATTCTAAGGAAATATCATCCTGAAATTGCCGCCGTTACGATCGAACCGATTGTACAAGGCGCCGGCGGCATGCGCTTCTATCGCCCTGACTACCTCAAACAGCTCAAAACACTATGCGAACAATACGATGTGTTAATGATTGCCGATGAAATCGCCACCGGCTTCGGACGCACCGGAAAACTCTTCGCCTGCGAATGGGCGGAAGTTTCTCCTGATATTATGTGCGTCGGCAAGGCTTTGACCGGCGGCAACCTGACTTTAGCGGCGACACTTTGCACGGAAAATGTCAGCCGTACCATCAGTGAAGGCGAACCGGGGATACTGGCGCACGGCCCGACTTTTATGGCCAACCCGCTTGCCTGCGCGACCGCCATTGCATCGATCGACCTGTTATTAACCTCCCCTTGGCAACAGCGAATTGCCGACATCGAACGCCACCTGAAAATCGAACTCATGCCCCTGAAAGAACTGGAGTGCGTGTCGGAGGTGCGGGTGCTAGGGGCAATTGGCGTCGTAGAGCTGGAAAGAAGCGATCTCGGCTCTGAAGTTCAGGCTGCCGCACTGAAAAACGGTGTTTGGATTCGACCATTCGGCAAACTGGTTTACACCATGCCGGCTTTCAATATCCCTATCGAGCAGCTGCATATGTTAACCCGCGGCATTAAAGCCGCTATCCACAGCCTGTAAAAAATCGACTGCAGCAAAAAGGGGCCTGTAAGGCCCCTTCGCTGAAATAACATTTTTATCTTATTGATTGAACATTTTCATCATTTGCTGTAACTGCTGTTGCTGCTCGGGAGAAAGCTCATTTTCCGGATCCTGTTCAAACGCGTTTCTTTGCGCCGAACCAGCCGTTTCTCCCTTCAAAAGATTCTGAATCACTGCCTTTGCCTGCTCCTGCATCATTTTATCCACTTGCGGATCACTTTTGAATTCTATGCCGTCCGGCAAGGCAAATTTCTCCGTCGGAACCGCACCCTTCGATAGCTTGACGGCCTCTTCCTTCTGAGTCATCCCCATCGCGTTACTGACCACTTTCAAAGGGAACCCCGTTCCGCTGATCGAGTAAACTTCGCTGCCCATTATTTTCGTCATATCGCACTGATAACCATGCAGCTTTGCGGCATTCTTCTTAACCTCTCCCTGCATGCCCTCAACCATGCTGAGACCGTATTTTTCGGCATTCTTCACCACCGTTTTCTGTTCACTTTTCGATAAACGGTCGAATTCCTGGCGGAAATACTTGATCGGATTCGTCTGTTTACTCCCGATCCCCTCCTCCAGATCAACGTGATATACCCACTCTGGAGTGGTAATCTCAATCTCTTTCTGCACCTGACGCATACCGAACATACTCATCGAGAGATCAGAATACTCCGCAGACTCCCGACCGTAATTCCGGATATAAATCGTCTTGCTGCCCTTCATGGTGCCATCAACCTGATATTCGACCGTAGCTTCCTTAAACGGCAACGGACGATCCCACGGATTTTCCACCGCATAGGATAGTTTGGAAAACGTAAACAAAAAGACAAACAGAAAATACTTCATGGAACTCCCCTTTTTCCGTGCTTGCAAAACTCACTCCGACCAGTTTACCAGGCTGAAACGCGCATTAAGGCGTATCATTACATCGCAAAGACCCATAAGAATTGATGCATATCAAATTCGCACTCGAAAAAATTATCATCCGCGACGAAAGATTTTGCTGGCGAACGCCGCATTCCTCGATAAAATCCGAACTATGACTGCGTATTTCGCAGGTTTTCTCTGGAGACTCCCCGCATGCAAGCGTCCGACCCTTTTGCCTTTAATGATTTTATCGATCTTTTAAAATCCCTGATTCGTCAACCTTCAGTCGTTGGCGCCGAACACGCTTTTTTTCGCGTACTGCAAAGAGAACTGGAAGAGCGCGGCGCCAAAGTCACCTGGTACGAAGGCTTGCTGGTCGCCCAAGGTAATGAGCCCCATAGTTCGATGTTTTCCAGCCACATCGATCGTCACGGATTAATCTGTACCGGACCGAACGAGTTCCAATTTGCGGCTTTTATCGCCGGGCAGATGAGCGACCTGCTTGGCAAATCGGTCAGTGACGAACTGATGCTGACGCTGATGAACCGTTTTGACAATACACCGGTCATCGCTTACGAGCCCTGGTCCGGCGCTTACCGCGGCGCCGGCACCATCAACAACGCTTATATCTGTGAATTCCGCAACAACCTGATCTTCGAAGTTGCCGGTTTGAAACATCTGGTTGCCGGCACGCCGGTCGGGTTTCTCGATAAACTGAAAATCGATCACGGACTGATATCGGGACAGCTGGACAATGTTCTAACCGCCGCCTTACTGGTCCACCTTTTCAGTCTCGGCTATCAAGGAACCGCCTTTTTTACCGCCGAAGAAGAGTCCGGCGGAAGCTGGCGCTATCTGCTGGAATGGTTCCGCCGTTTCGGCGGTTCGACCAATGAATTGTATGTATTGGACACCAGCCCGTACCGCAATCGCGAAGAAGCCGATAAACAGCAAGTAGTCTTGAGAAACCGTGATGAAAACGCCGAATTCAATCTGGCCACCACCCAGACTCTGGCACAGCTCTGCGAACGTTTGGAAATCCGCTACAGCTTTAAAGATCAATACCTTGAGCTACAAAACCAGCAGGCAATCGCCAATCAGAAGCCGACCATGGGTATCGGGCGAACCGAGCTGGGGCGCATTACCGCCAACTCCAACGGCCTGGTTCACGGCACAACGTTGCAAATTCCGACTACCGGCTACCATACCATGAACGAAACCGCTTCCATCGACAGTTGCCGCGCGTTTCTGAAAGTTCTGATGCATCTCAGCGGACTTGAAAGCGAACCCGCACAGGAATCGGTTACAACCAGCGCCGCCATTTAAAGATCACCGCCTGCAAAATCACCAAAACAATCAGGATGACAATAAAAAGCCCGAAGGCTTGCGGGTTCTCCGCCCCGGGAATGCCGCCTACATTCACACCCAGCAGACCGGTTAAAAAACCGAGAGGCAAAAACACCGCCGTGATCACCGACAACACATACATACGGTTGTTCAACTGTTCGCCGACCCGGTTCTGCAACTCCTCGTGCGCCACCGCCGCCCGCTCTCGCAAAGCTTCGAGATCTTCCAACTCACGAGTCATTTTATCGGCGGTTTCACGCATCGCCAGACGATTCTGCGCATCCAGCCAACCATCGGCGGCATAACGCTGCAAGGCCTCTTTCTGCGGCGAAAGATAACGTCGTAACTGAATCGTCTGCCGACGAAGCCCTGACAATTCCATACGCAACGAAGCCGGTTGACTTCGCAAGACCTCATCTTCCATCTGATCGAGATGATCCTCAAACTCGTCGACCACCTCACTGATTTTCCAGATCATCTTTTCCGCCAGAGCAACACTTAACTCATTCAGAGTTTTCGGCCCTTTTCCGCGTTCCAGCTCCGAAACGACTTCTTTCACGGCAACCAGATCCCGGCGACGCGTGGAAAGCAACCGTTCTTTTTCCAGCCAAATACGGATCGCAACCATATCTTCCGGATCGGCGGCCGGATTCAAATTGACGCCACGCCAGGCCATCAAAACGCCATCCTCATACGGAGAAAACCGCGGCCGTGATTCCTCCGAGAGCAAGGTTTCGGCAATCACCCAGTTCAGACCACTTTCTTCAGAAAGCCAATCGCGCGCCTGCCGAGAGGTATAATCCAGATTCACCCATAACTGCCCTTGTGATGGCGACCACGCCTGAACTCCCTGCCAATCAAGGGATTTCGCCCCCCCATGACCGTCCAGTAAAAGAGCATGTACCAGTCCATTTTCCATCCGCCACTCCTTATTACGAGTTTTCTTCTACCCTAAGCATCATAACCAATAATGCGTTATGGCCAAAAACAAAAAACCCGCCATCAGGCGGGTTTTCAGGCAGGGAACCGGGAAGATCAGACTTCGACGATTTCAAAATCATGCGACATCTGTGCGGTTTTCTCCAGCATTTTGGAAACCGAACAATATTTTTCCGCCGACAGGTCGACCGCTCTTTGAACTTTCTTCTCGTTCAAGTCGGTGCCGAAGACCTTAAAATGCACGTGAATCCTGGTATAAACCTTCGGAATATCCTCGGAGCGTTCCGACTCGATTTCGATCTGCACGTCTTTAATATCCTGCTTCAGCTTTTGCAGCATCATTAGGACATCAATTCCGGTACACCCCCCCAGTCCCATCAGAACCATTTCCATCGGGCGCGGGCCGGTATTCTCACCGCCAATCTCCGGTGCCGCATCCATGCGAACAATATGCCCGGTGCTGGCAGTTGCATCAAACGCCATTCCCGAACCTTGCCATTTCACAATCGTTGCCATAGTCGCTCCTTGAATCTTTTCTTCCATCGGGCCTAAATTTATAAAGCCTCGGTTTCCGGGTCGAAAATATCCTCGACCACCACCACCTTCGGCTTAGGATAATAGTTAAATTCCGTCGCCGACGCAATGGTATAGGCTCCCATCTGTTTAGCGATCAGAATATCGCCGACTTCCAATTCCGGCAATTCGATATCCTCAGCAACCACATCGATCGAGTCGCAGGTCGGGCCCGCCAACACGCTCGGGAAGAAGTCTCCGGTCGGATCAAACGGCTTCAAGGGCGCGATCGGGTATCGCGCATGATCAAACATCTGACCACTAAAACCGCCGTACACACCGTCGTCCAGGTAATACCACATGCGCGCACCGCGCTTCGCTTTACCGACAACGGAAACCACCTCGATCATCGCCGGGCCGGAAATAAAACGCCCCGGTTCGGCAAAGACTTCAACGCCTTTCGGTAATTCAGCCAAGGCTTCATTAATCGGCACACAGAAGTCTGCGATCGGGGAAACCGATTCCTGATACACAATCGGAAAACCGCCACCGATATCCAGGAACTTCCATTCCACATGACTCATCACTTTCATGGCCGCAACACTGGAACGCACGGCATTTACGTGAGTCATCGGCGACATCGACTGAGAACCGACATGAAAAGAAAGACCGACCACACGAATTCCATGAATTGCCGCATCGTCGACCAAACGCGGCAGTTCTTCCAGAGTACAGCCGAATTTACGCGACAGATCAACTACCGCCTGCGGACTGCGGAAGCTGACGCGGATAATTAACTCTACCTGACCGGCATAAGGATAAAATTTTTGCATCTCGGAAAAATTATCCACCACAAAACGCGTGCAGCCGAATTCAAGCGCGCGCTTGATCTCTTTATCTTTTTTGATCGGGTGCGTGTGAATACATTGCTCCCCCCTAATCCCCAAGGATTCGACCAGCTCGACTTCGCCGATGGTTGCCAGATCAAAATAACAGCCTAGGCTTTTCAAGCGTTTGATCAATTCAGGGTGAGAAAGCGATTTCAGAGCATAAAACAGCTTGGCATCCGGCAAAGCTGCCTGCAAAGACTTGTATTGATAATCGACCTCTTCCAAGTCCAACACCATGAACGGTGTTTCATGCTTCGTTACCAGCTCCTGCAGACTGGAGCGGTCAAACTGTTGCAATTCATCGGGGTGCGTTTGTTCAGCAAAGTGCTGAAGAATATCTTGAGTGTCCATTCAACTCTTTTTAAACCTCAAAAACGAGAGAACCCATTGGCTCAAAACCGCCGCTTCCACCTTAAGCTTTGCGGCAGTTTAGTGTTACTGTGGCTCAAAATTAACTGCGAATTAAATTATAAATTGGCAGCTTAAGCGATGGCATCCAGCACATACTGAGGCAGTGCGAATGCGCCCTTATGCACTTCTGGGTTATAGAAGCGCGTTTTGATTCCAGCCTGCTTGAAGCGTTGCTGAAGAGTTTCCAAAGAAACCTCTTGCAACGCCAAGTTGTCGGTCGCCCATGCAAAGGTCATAATCCCTCCGACATAGGTTGGCACAGCTCCGGAATAAAAACTCGCTTGAGTAAATAGAGGCGATAAACGCTGATAAGTTGTGGTCACTTCATCGGTCTGCATAAAGCTGACACCGTTTTGCGCCACAAATACACCACCTTCGTTCAGGCAGTTTTTAATACCTTGGTAAAAACGCGAGGTGAACAAGACTTCGCCCGGCCCCATCGGATCGGTCGAATCGGAAATAATCACGTCGAATTTCTCGGTACATTCATTGACGAAATCCACTCCGTCGGCGATCACGATATTCGCTTTCGGATTGTCATAAGCGCCCGCCGAATGATTCGGCAGGTATTTCACGCACATATCGATCACCTGCTGGTCAATTTCCACCTGAGTCACCGATTCAACCTGCTGGTGTTTCAGAACTTCGCGCAGAATTCCACCGTCACCCCCGCCGATAATCAACACTTTTTTGGCTGCGCCATGCGCCAGCATCGGTACATGCACCATCATTTCGTGATACACGAATTCGTCTTTTTCCGTGGTTTGTATGACACCATCCAGCGCCATGACCGTCCCCCACTGGTCATTTTTAAAAATGACCAGATGCTGGTGGCCGGTATTCACCTCAAACAACACTTCATTCATCACAAAACTTTGTCCCCAGGTCGGGTAAAGCGTTTCCAGATAGGTTTGCTGACTCATTGCGCTTCCTTTTATTGTTTCGGGGGTTCGACTTCACCGCGAAGAATGGTATCCACCTTCACATCGCTCGGAGCAAATGCGGCTTTCAAAACATCGATCGCTTTTTCCGGTTCGGCGTCTCCGCACATGAAAACATCAAAAGCGGCATAATCGCGCTCCGGCCAGGAATGCACACTGATGTGCGATTCAGCCAATACCGCCACACCGGAAATTCCGCCGTTTGGAGTAAAGTGGTGCAAATGGATATGCAACAAAGTTGCCTTGGCTTTTTCAATTGCTTCACGTAATGCCTGTTCCATTACTTGCAGGTTATCCAGATTACTGGCACCCCAAAGATCAATAATCAGGTGCGTTCCGGCAAACACCTTGCCATCGCGACAGATAAAGTGATCCAGAGTCTGATCTTCAACCGCCTGCTCATGGGTTGGCCAGGAATCATCGATTACTGTGGTTTTTTCAACAACTTCAAAATGGTCATTACTGGTGACCAGAATATTCTCGGAATGAGGCATTATCGGGAGTACCTTTATAAAACACCCGCTAAAAAGACGTGCAGCGGATGAATGATTAATATTAGTCCGTACAACAAAGGCTAGTTGCATGAACCCCAGCCACGTCGCCTCGCTTCATTAATTGCGAAAGGCATTTTTTAACGTGAGGTGTTAACCATTTTTCTTTCTGTTGCCTTCAACTCAAACAGACGATTAAGCTTGAGTCAAACACGAAGGTTTCTGTGTGAAAAAGGAAGAACGTATTATTCGTTTTTTTACAGAATTTGCAAGTAAATTATGCCGGGATAAGCAAACAAAAAAGGCTTGCTGCAAAAATGCGACAAGCCTTTGATTCGATAAAAAATTCATCGCTTCAATCGTCGGAACACTCTCCCACTAAAAACGCTGGTTACAGCAAGTTTATTCCCCCCCTCTTACCAGCCGAATAAAGAGTTGGTTGCCGTCTCTGTCACTGCTCCATAGCTCGCCTCTGAGAAAATAAACCCCAAGTGAAGCGGCGTCATCCCCAATTTTTGGCGAGTTGGACCAATAGTAGGCATTATTGGCCATATTCTTAAAAACATCCAAGTTAATACTCGGCTCGTAGCATTTGAACTCGATAATGGAAGCCAACTCTTTAACATTCGGCATGCGCCAATCCGAATGTCCAGCATAGCCACCCTGGGTATTCAACGACGTTACCGCTTGCAGAGCCGCTTGCCAGTTGTACGCCGTAGCACTGCCGCTACAGCTGCCATCCGCCGAATTCCAAGTCTGACCTTCAGAACAGACTTTCCACGTCAATCCGGTTTTCGCATGCGTAACCGTGCCATCGTTATTCAGCGTAAAATCGCTGGTCGGTGTGGTTTCTTCAACGGCACTGTTACAGGTTTGCGCTGTCACAGAAACCGGGTAAACCCAAAGCAATGATAAAAACAGCGCACTTACTACAGATCGATTTTTAAATATAAATTTCATAGCAAAAATCCTCCAATCTCTTTGATCGACAAACCATCGGTTTTTTCGACTTAATCCGCATCTCGAACCAGCATTACACGGCTACCACTATCTCGCGAGGACAAAGCGCTCCCTCCGGAATCAAACGAAATACTCTTCGCAAAATACGTGGAATGTGCTGTTGGCGTAGACACTAGATAAATGCGGTTAGTGACATTTGCAAAATAGTTCTGATCAATTGTCGGAGAGGTTCTGCCGTAATGGACAATAGACTGCAACTCGATCAAACTTGGCAACCGCCAGTCTGTTGCACCGCAGAAACCAGCAGCATTGACTCTGGCAACAAATGCCTCAGTATTACAAAAGGTTGCGCTGTCATTCGCATCATAACCGGTACAAACATCTCCGACATTATCCGCATAGCCGACAGCCCCTCCATTTGAGGCCGGGTCACTGTTATACCAGTTAAAGACATCGTCATTCGAATGCAAATCCGTTCCCCTTGCCATGTCGGTTTTCATTTCCCAAATCAGACCGGTATGATTATCCCGAACGCAGGACCATTTGGTTCCCAGAGCTTCATCCCCGTTTGCATCGTAAGCCTGATCCTGAATCAGTAACGCCGTACCATCACTTCCCAGCTTGGTAAAGTCAAAACCGACCATCCCTCCTCCAGCTTTCGCCAAAGAACCGCTTGCCGCTTTAACATCCCGGCCAAAAGAGCAGTCCTGCTCATCAATTGTTTCTCCGGTACAATCGCTGTTATTGCCTTCGGGGTAGTTTCCTCCCCACGTAATACCGGTATCATTCATTGGCAGGGAATTGACGGCGACAAAAGGTAGAACATTAACCGTTCTCGAAACTTGCGTCGCAGCATTCCCTGCCGCATCAGACACATCATAGGTCACGGTATAACTTCCTACCGTATTCACATCAACACTGTCACCGCCAATCACAATAGCGAGTGAAATATTTCCATCCACATCGTCCGTGGCAGTTGCTCCGGGATCGGAATACACGGAACCGACTTTGATTTCGTAAGGATTACTGCCGCTCAAAGAGATGACCGGTGGGGTTACATCGTTGATCGGCGGACTTGAAGAACTGCTTGAACTCGAATCAAAACAGCCGGATAAAGATGAGAATAGGGCAACCGCAAGACTCAATTTGAGTAAATTGCCCGGAGCTTTTCGGTAACTTGGGTACATGGCACCATCCCTCCGTTTTTTATAACTCAAAAAAAGTATATAAAAAACATACAGTTATTATATTAACCTTCGGAATTAACGGCTTAAAAATTGATTCCGGTTAATAAAGAAAGCTATACCCAAAAAAGCACTTATGAAATGGAAAATAAATCCGTAAGATGGAGAGATAATTGGTAAGGTTATGTTGCGCTAAAAGCGGGGCAGATCGGAAATCCGTCATGCTTCCTGCAAACATGCTCAAGGTTCATCATCATGCCGACAAACCTTAAGCAACTGTTATATTCAATATGCAACTGACCCTGCGCCACACTCGCTATCACGCAGGAAGCAGTAATTCCGCTTCAACCCAGTTGCTTCTTTCCGGTTGCAGTTTACGCGCAAGCTGACGCAAAGCATCCTGCAAGGCTTCTTCCAGAACAGGATGGTAGAAAGGTTTCTTTAAAAGATCGAATACGGTCTGTTTATCCTGAATCGCCCAAGCCAGCATATGGCCGATATGCTCCGCGTCCGCCATCAGCAGTTCCGCGCCCAGCAGTTCATGGGTATCGGGATCAGCATACAGCGACAAACCACCTTTATCCTGTCCCATCACAATCGCGCGCCCATTACTGCGCTCCAGCATAAACGTCACGCTGACCGCACCCTGCTTTTCCGCCTGAGCATACGACATACCGATCAACCCAACCTGCGGTTCCGAGAAAGCCACACCCAACATTGCTTTGCGAGGGTAAGCTTTGACCTCTGGATAGGCAAAGGCATTCAAAACCGCCGCGCGCCCTTCGTCACCGGCTTCATGCAAAATCGGTCTGAAAGCATTGACGTCACCGGCAATAAAGATCGGTTTGTCTTCGATCTGCATGGTTTCGATATCGAAAGAAGGCATGCCACGTTCATCCAGCTGAATTCCGGCAGCAGGCAGGTTCAAACCGGCTACATTCGGACGGCGCCCCAATGAACCGAGAACCAGATCAACGGTGATTTCTTCATCGCCGACTTTCAGAAGCACCTCGTCCTCATTCTCCGGATTCAAGCTCAAATCAGCAGCCTGTCCAAGGTAGACGGTCATCTCCTGGCTCATTAATTTTTCGGCTTCGGCAATCAATTCCGGCGATGACAACCCCGCCATGGTATTTAACATTTCCACTGCCGTGACTTCCACCCCCAATCGCGCAAAAGCCTGTCCCAGCTCAAGACCAATTACTCCCAAACCGATTACAGCCAGACGTTTCGGCAAACTTTCCAATTCAAAAATTTCATCACTGGTCTGCAATTTATCGCCCAGCGCCTTCCACGGCCCCGGAACCACTGGCGTCGAACCGGTGCCGATAATGATTCGTTCAGCTTCAATCACTTCATCGCCGACTTTCAGTTGATTCGGGCCGACAAATTCTGCGTAACCTTCAATCAACTGACCTTCTTTCAGCGTCGCCGTCGTATTGGCATGAACTCCACCGCTGAACCGGTCTCGCAACTGGCGGACAAACGCCATCACTTCGGCACCGTCGACTTCCAGTTTCTCGCCACCGGAAATACCGCAAGTTTCCAGATGAAGGCGTTGTTCATAGTGATTGGCGGCATGAATCAACGCCTTGGATGGCATGCAACCGACTCGTGCACAGGTCGTACCGTAAGGCCCACCGTGAATCATGACAAAATCGTCGGTCTGGCGACGAATATAACCAAGTGCATTTAAGCCGGCCGTCCCGGCCCCGATAATTGCGAATTTGACTTTACGCATAAAAACCTCCTATTCAAAAGCATTGGCCAATAATCTGATTGCAAGACGAACTCAAAACCCTGCCGGGTAAATAGCCCGAAACAAGGCGGCACATATCATTGCTGGAGAAAATTCCAGTCCGCGCAATCAGCGCTGTGGTCAAAGTAGTTTACTTGGCTAAATCGAGAGAGAATTTGGCTGTTATATGACAATCTATAATGATCGTTCGCAGCTGAACGCATACCAGCGATCAGCAGAATGTTTTTAATCTTAGCAGGAATAGGAAAGAAAAAAGCGGTAAGTCACTGCATGCAACTTACCATTTGACATAAAGATGATTTAAAACAAATTACCGGAAGAGTTCAGCCAGCTTTTCGCCTGGATTGTCGGCTCGCATAAAGGCCTCGCCAACCAAGAAAGAGTTCACATGATGCTCGCGCATTCTGGCGACGTCTTCCGGCCCCAAAATTCCACTTTCGGTAATAACAATACGGTCATCCGGAATCTTATCCAGCATTTTCAGCGTGGTTCCCAAGGTTACCTCAAACGTGTGCAGGTCACGGTTATTAATACCGATCATCGGCAACGGCAGACGCAAGGCACGATCCAGTTCTTCTTCGTTATGCACTTCGATCAAAACATCCAAGCCAAGCTGCAAAGCGGTTTCCGTCAACTCAAACATCTGAGCATCGCCGATCGCCGCGGCAATCAGTAAAATACAGTCGGCACCGATGACACGAGCCTCGTACACCTGATAATCATCAATAATGAAATCTTTACGGATAATCGGCAGATCAACCGCCGCACGCACCTGTTGCAGGTACTCGTTGGAGCCTTGGAAAAAATCCCGATCGGTCAACACCGACAAACAAGCGGCGCCGTTCGCCTCATAGCTTTTAGCAATCGCCTCCGGATCAAAAGGATCGCGTAAAATGCCTTTGGACGGTGATGCTTTTTTGATTTCCGCAATCACCGCCGATTGGCCATCATCCAGCTTTGCCTGTAATGCATCGGCAAAACCGCGAGTCGGTGACGTTGTCATCATTAATGCTTTCTGCTTCATTTCGCGCAGAGGAATTTTCTCGCACCCTTCCTGAATTTCTTCCATTTTGCGGAAAATAATCTTCTTCAAAATCGTCGGCGTACTCATCTTTAAACCTTATTTCTTGATGTGCGCGCTAGTTTATCATTTTTTGCTTTGGGAACGAATAACAGGAAGAAAGCCGTTTTGAAAAAGCAAGGAAGAATAAAAAGAAAAAAAGAAAAAGAAAAAGAAAAACAAAATTCATTCGGAAAATGGCCACCTGAAACCCTGCATAACAGAGTTTCAGGATTGTAAACTGTCTCTAACCCTAACTAGGGTAAATAGTGATCCACCTTTCTGTACCAGTCCAGTCATTATAATTAAAGGTAGCGGCATAGTTTTCTTCACCACCTGGAACATCTTCTCTTACCAGAACATATCCAAGATGCCAATCAGGAGCCGACCCCGACCCATCATTGTATACCCTAAGCTCCGTCAGAACGCCCAAGCTAAAATTATTTCTGATTTTGTAATCATCTGTATCATTCTGCTCAAAGTCATTGTATCCAACAGTATCCATTTCGTGGATCTCAGTTTGTCCATTCTCTCCGACTAATTGCATTTTTATCGTGGCATTCGTCCCAGCCTTTCTTACATCACTGGTATGAATTGTTAGTACATAGGATGTATTTCCCATTTTTTCTTCGCTGCTCATCTTTTGCTCTCCTAATATTATTGAATAACAATCAGTACTTTTACCAATCTACTGACAAATCCAATTTATTAAGAAAAAATACCCAGGTCAATAAAAATAAGCAAATATACGCAAAAAAAAATAAATGCCAGTTTAAAAATACTCAGAAACGAACTGATGAAAATTCAGTTCTTCGATTCACTGTTTTTTTCGGGAATACGCCACATAAAAAAGAGCAGAACGGCGCCAATACTAATCAGCATTAACTGCAGCCAATAACGATCGTGGACAATAGCAATGGAAATAGAGAAAGTCACCAGAATCACCCAAGTGGCGCGCTTTTTGGTTGCGCGCAACATAGTGCGTTCGTTTTCCCAGCGCCGAAGGTCGGCACCGATATAACGATTACTCAGAAGTGCCTTGTGGAAACGCGGCGAACTTTCGGCAAAACAGGCCGCCGCCAGGATCATAAACGGAGTCGTAGGGAGCAAAGGCAAAAAAATTCCCACAAAACCCAGCAGAAAAAACAGCACCCCAGCGAGAAAAAGCACATGCCGCTTCAGCATTTTACGCTATCCGTTCAGAACATTAGAATGCTTGAGTTCTAGCAATGAATTCATTCAACTTCTGCTGCGCCAATCCGTCAGAAATGATTTTTCGCGCCAACTGCACCCCATCAGCATAAGTTGATGCCAAACCGGCAACATAAATCGATGCACCGGCATTCAAGCAGATAATATCTTTTGCGGCCCCTTCACTGTTGGCAAAGGCGGCACGGATAATATTCAGACTTTCCTGAGCGGAATCGACCGCCAAACCGGTTAAATCTGCATGATCCATATCGTAGTCACAGGGGTTAATTTCCCATTGGGAAATCTGCCCGTCCTTGAGTTCGCTCACAAATGTTTTTGCCGCAACGGAGATTTCGTCCAAGCCATCCTCTGCCGCGACCACCATGACATGCTTCGACCCCAATCGCTGTAGCACTTCGGCAAAAACCGGGCCCAGTTCCTTACTGAACACCCCAACGACTTGGTAAGGTGCATCGGCAGGATTCGTTAAAGGGCCAAGCATATTAAACAAAGTACGCACCCCCATCTCTTTACGCGCACCGATCACATACTTCATCGCACTGTGATGCGCTGGTGCAAACATAAAACCGATTCCCAGCTCATCGATGCATTCGGCAACCTGATCCGCACTCAAAGCCAGATTCACCCCGGCTGCCTCCAGCACATCGGCACTGCCGGACTTGCTGGAAAAAGAGCGATTACCGTGTTTTGCTACCGTTGCACCGGCGGCGGCGGCAACAAAAGCGCTCGCGGTCGAAATATTAAACGTACTGGCACCGTCCCCGCCGGTTCCACAAGTATCGACCAGATGAGTTTTATCCTTAATCTGCACCGCCGTAGCCAGCTCGCGCATCACTTTTACTGCCGCAGTCATTTCTTCGACACTTTCACTTTTCATCCGCAAAGCGGCAAGAATCGCACCGATCTGCGCATCGGAGGCTTCTCCAGTCATAAACTGGCGCATGACCGAGTCCATCTCTTCGGCCGATAAATCGTGGCCGTTTAGAATTTGCTCCAAAGCGATTTTTAGTTCCATAACGATTTCCATTTCAATTTGCAGATTCGACAAAAAGCTCGATAAAGGTTGTCAGAGCAGTCTTCAACAATGCCCCAGAGTGGTTTTCAGACACTTGATGTCCAAAAAGTTGCGCAACATCTGATGCCCCTGTTCGGTCAAAATCGATTCCGGATGAAACTGCACGCCTTCAATGGCCATCTCTTTATGACGAACGCCCATGATTTCATCAAAACTGCCGTCCTCGTTTTGCGTCCAAGCGGTAATTTCCAGACATTCAGGCAAACTTTCCTTCTCAATCACCAGAGAATGGTAACGCGTGGTTTCCACCGGATTCGGAAGATTCGTGAACATTCCGGAGTCATGGTGGTAAACAGGCGAAGTCTTGCCATGCATCACCTGCTTGGCACGAATGATTTTTCCACCAAAGGCCTGGCCGATCGATTGATGCCCAAGACAAACCCCCATAATCGGAATCTGTCCGGCGAAATGCTTGATGGCTTCAACCGAAATTCCGGCTTCCGTCGGAGTGCATGGACCGGGAGAAATGACCAAAAACTCAGGATCCAGAGTTTTAATGGTTTCCAAATCGATCTGATCATTGCGATAAACCTCAACCTGCTGTCCCAGCTCGCCGAAATACTGCACCAGGTTATAGGTAAAAGAGTCGTAGTTATCAATCATTAACAACATAATATAGCTTCCTATTTGTGGCCTGGTTGCGGATTCTGCGTTTGCAGCCCTTCGGTGACGAACTGGGCAGCGCGGAAAACCGCCCGCCCCTTATTCATGGTTTCATCCCACTCAGACTGTGGAACAGAGTCGGCAACGATCCCCGCACCGGCCTGAACAAACAATTTATTATCCCTGATGACGGCTGTACGTATCGCAATTGCCGTATCCATATTGCCCTGCCAGCCAAGATAACCGACGGCTCCTGCATAAATACCACGCTTGACCGGTTCAAGCTCATCGATAATTTCCATTGCGCGAATTTTCGGCGCCCCAGAAACCGTACCGGCCGGAAACGCCGCCCGCAGCACATCCATAGCCGTCATCCCCGGCTTGATTTGTCCGATTACATTGGAAACAATGTGCATCACGTGCGAATACCGTTCCACAACCATTTTTTCGGTCAACTCGACCGAGCCAATCTGTGCAATGCGTCCAACATCATTCCGCCCCAAATCAATCAGCATCAGATGCTCGGCAATCTCTTTCGGATCTTGCAAAAGTTCTTCTTCCAACGCCACGTCTTTTTCGATCGTTACACCACGACGGCGAGTGCCGGCAATCGGGCGCACAGTGACTTCGCCATTTTCCAGGCGCACCAGGATTTCCGGTGACGAACCGACAACATGCGTATCATCCAGATTCAAGTAGTACATGTACGGCGACGGGTTCAAGTGCCGCAGGGCGCGATATAAATCCATTGGCGATTCCGAGAAGTCGACCGACATCTGCTGGGAGATAACCACCTGCATCGCGTCACCGGCCAGAATGTACTCTTGAATCTTTTCAACCGCAGCCTTGAATTCTTCCTCCCCAAAACTGGATTGAAAATCACTCTCGTCAATTTTTGATTCGCTCGGCAGATCACGCGGCACCGCCAGTGGCTCGGACAGACCGGCACAAAGCTCGTCAATCCGTTTCAGCGCGGCGTCATAGGCATTTTCGGCGTTCAAATCAGCATGCACAATGACATGAACCTGACCGCTGAGATTATCAAAAACCACCAGCTCTTCGGAAACCATCAGCAGTATATCCGCCGCACCGATATCGTCCTGCTGGGGCATGCTCTGCTGTAATCTCGGCTCAATATAACGCACCGTATCATAGCCGAAATAGCCAACCAGACCGCCGCTGAAAGCCGGCATATCGGGCTTGTGTAAAACTTTGAATTGCTGCTGATACGCTTCGATCCACGCCAAAGGGTCTTCACTGACCTGCTGCTGAATCAATTCCTCACCGAGATACTCACGAATCTGTTTGCCATGTACCTCGATACGTCTTTGACACGGCAGGCCGATAATCGAATAGCGTCCCCACTTCTCTCCGCCCTGTACCGATTCTAAAAGATAGGAATAAGCCCCTTTGGCAAGTTTGTGGTAAACACTTAGGGGCGTATCGAAGTCCGACAAGACCGTGCGCATCACAGGGACACGACGGTAGCCTTGTTGAGCAAGGGTAGCAAAAACGGCTGCGTCCATGAAAAATCTGCCTTGATTGTGAAATCAGAAAATATTAAAAAAATAAACGGGTTACAGAGGTTCTTAACGATTCTTCGCCTGCTGGCGAAGCCATCGGCGGAATTGCCAATAACGGTAGATTCCGCTGACAGAACATGTCACAGGGCGAAACAACTGAAGGAATAACACTCTCGCGAAAGAGAAAAAAGATAAAGAAGTGGAATCGTTTTTCATTAAGTTGTCTCAACTATATAAATGTATCAGATAATCGAAGAAAACGGGGGCTGAGACGGGCGCCCCCGCGACGAATTACTTCGCTTCCAGATATTTTTGCAGTTCCGTAAATGAATCCATCACCACATCCGGTTCGTAATCACGAATATCTTCTCCGTGATTATAGCCGTAAGTCATGCAGAAAATATGGAACCCTGCCGCTCTGGCCGCTTTAACATCCGATTTGGAATCACCGATCATTAACGCGTTTTCCGGTTTGACACCCAATTGCTCCGCCGCAAACAGCAACGGCATCGGGTGCGGTTTTTTCTCGGCGCAGGTGTCTCCGGACACGACCACTTCGAAGTAATCGAAAAGCCCCTTGTCTTTCAACAGAGGAATCGTGAAAGCTTCTGCTTTGTTGGTTACACAGGCAACACGATACCCCTGTTCCTTCATCCATTCGATTCCTTCAACAACGCCATCGTAAACGCGACTGCGCTGAGAAGTGTTGTGCTTATACAATTCCAGGAAGATCGGATAGGCTTTATCCATCAGCTCCTGATCCGGCATACCCTCAACCGAGTTGATCAAAGCGCGTTCTGTCAAACGCTGCACACCGTTTCCTACCCAGTTACGCACGGCATCTTCACCACGTACCGGCATATCCAGTTGTTTCATCATCTCATCGACGCAGTAAGCCAGATCAGGCACACTGTCGATCAGAGTTCCGTCCAGATCAATTAATACAAAGCCCGGTTTGAATTTTTCCATCATGTTTCATCTCTTCTTCGGTTTTTCAAAGACACCGCCGAAACGGCATCTCCAAAACAACAAAACGCCGGCGCTCCATCCTGCATTTATGGAGATCAACACCGGCGTTTACGGTTTAGCGGGATTGCGTGCCGAAATTACGCTTTTGCAAGCTCGTCACGCATCTGCTGGATCACCGTATCGTAACGGTTTGCATCGCCGGCATTCGCTTTGCCGAAGATTCCGGAACCAGAAACAAAAGTGTCACAACCGGCAGCGGCGACTTCACGGATATTTTCAACCTTGACTCCGCCATCAATTTCCAAACGGATGTCGCGCCCGGATGCATCGATCAGCTGACGAGCAGCTTTCAATTTTTCCAAGGCCTGCGGAATGAACGATTGTCCTCCAAAGCCCGGATTGACCGACATGATCAGAATCATATCGATTTTATCCATCACATGCTCCAGGTAGCTTAAAGAAGTATGCGGGTTGAAAACCAGACCGGCCTTAGCGCCCATGTCTTTGATCATCGCCAGAGAACGGTCGATGTGATCAGAAGCTTCCGGGTGGAAAGTGACATAGTCAGCACCGGCGTTGATAAAGTCAGGGATGATGCGATCTACCGGTTTAACCATAAGGTGAACATCGATCGGAGCCTTAACCCCTTCTGCATCCATGAACTTCTTCAGGGATTCGCAAACCAAAGGCCCGATTGTCAGGTTAGGAACATAGTGGTTATCCATTACATCGAAGTGAACCACATCCGCTCCGGCTGCGATTACATCCTTAACATCCTTACCCAATTGTGCAAAATCGGCCGACAGAATCGAAGGCGCAATCCAGTTTTCTTGTTTTGCCATCTTTATAACACCTTAATAAATAAATATAAAAAAATAATGCGTGCATTTTAACAGCATACTTATAAAATGGGCAAAAAAATGGCGCCCCGCCGGGAATGGCGTTTCTGTCATTATTTATTCATAAATAGCCGCTATAATGCTCGCTTTAGCGATAGGGAGTTTTTTGATGTCAAACGAGTCTGATCTGTTGCCGACACGTCGCAATCGCCCCCCCACCAAACCGGAAAAAAGCTTTAAAAAACTGATTCACTTTTTCGAGTTCATCGGTCTGGTCATCATCGCCCTTGCCACAATCTATGCCGGCGGACACGAAGCCTATCGCATGATTCTCAACCACACCGTCACGCTGGGCGACCTGCTTTTACTCTTTTTATATCTCGAAGTGCTGGCAATGGTTGCCATCTATCTGGATTCCGGAAAGCTGCCGATTCGCCTGCCGCTTTATATCGCCATCGTCGCTCTGGCCCGTTATCTGATTCTCGACATGAAGTCACTGAGCGAATGGCAAATGCTGGCCATCGCCGCAACCATTACTCTGATTACCATATCAACGCTGATTTTGCGGTTCGGGAGCCTCAAATACCCTTACGCAAACAAGCAAAAAGACGATTAAACATTTAAAGGACAGGATATCTTATGCAGCCGCTTTATGAATCCCAACTTACCAGCCTTCCACTGATCGCAAAAGGGAAAGTTCGCGACATCTACGACATCAACGACGATTATATGCTGATTGTCACCACCGATCGCATCTCGGCATTTGACGCCATTTTGCCAACCCCGATCCCGGGAAAAGGGGCGTATTCTGACCGAAACAGCGCAGTTCTGGATGAAGAAAACCGCCGACATCGTCCCGAACCAACTGGTAACCGACATCAGCCTGGCCGACTACCTGACACCGGAAGAGTTAAAGCAGCTGGAAGGACGCGGCATGATCGTCCGCAAATTAAAACCGCTCCCTGTCGAAGCCATTGTTCGTGGTTATCTGGTCGGTTCAGGCTGGAAAGAGTACAAAAAGAACCGCACCGTCTGCGGCATCAAATTACCGAAAGGTTTGAAGAAAGCGGAAAAGCTGCCGGAACCGCTCTTCACTCCGTCGACCAAAGCCGAACAGGGCGATCACGATGAGAACATCAGCTTCGAGCGTCTGATCGAAATCATGGGCGAAGAAAAATCTCACAAAGTGAAAGAACTCGCACTGAAACTGTATCAGTTCGCTGCCGATTTCGCCTTGGAACGCGGCATCATTATCGCCGACACCAAGTTTGAATTCGGTGAAGACGAAAACGGCACCATCTACCTGATCGATGAAGCCTTAACTCCTGATAGCTCACGCTTCTGGCCGGCAACCAGTTACAAAGTCGGCAGCAACCCTCCCAGCTTCGATAAACAATACATCCGCGACTACCTCGAAACACTGGAATGGGACAAAAACCCGCAAACCGGGCCTGAACTACCCGATGAAATCGTAGCCAAAACGCTGGAGAAATACCAAGAAGCTCAGGCACGCCTGACAGAGAACCTGTAAGCTTCCGATTTATTTGCAAATGACTTGACTGAAAAGACTTGGCTGAAGCAATACTGTACCCCAAACAACCGACCACATTCGAGTGGTCGGCAAGCGAGACAGAATACCTGGAAACGGACTTTCAACACGAACAAACCAGAGGCTTGCACAGAACCCTTAACAGGCATTTACCTTTCGGACACATTTTTTTATGACCGGCTTTTTCATCACCGGAACCGACACCGACGTCGGCAAAACATTTTTCACCGCCAGCCTGGCACACACACTCACGCAAGCGGGTTATTCCGTTGCTCCGCGCAAACCGATCGCTTCCGGCTGCATCCCCCAAAACGACGGTTCTTTATTAAGCGAAGATGCTCTGCAACTACAATCCGCCAGCGGCAATATCGAACCTCTTGAACGCATCTGTCCACACTGCTTCGAGCCCCCCGTTTCACCGCATCAGGCTCTGTTACTCGCAGGTAAAACAATCAACACTCAAGATCTAGCCCAGAGCTGTTTGGCACCCGCTGATCACATTCAACTAGTGGAAGGCGCCGGCGGCTGGTACTCTCCTTTAAGCTCCGATGGATTGAACGCCGATCTGGCTTGCGCACTGCAACTGCCGGTCATTCTGGTTGCGGAAAACCGTCTTGGCTGTATCAACCAAATCCTTCTCAGCCAAGAAGCCATTCTCAACCGAGACCTTGAACTGGCAGCCATCGTCGTTAATCAAATCACCCCGGGTAAAAATTACGCGGCGGACATCCATGACTACATTAAAGCGCCGCTCATCGAACTTGCTCCTCAAAAACACGCCCCTGCTACCCTGAAAAACAGCACAATTTCCTCACTGAAAATTGATCTCAGTCATTAACTCCAAGTTTATTCTAATATAAGAATCTTTGATTAAACTTCCTACAGATTTCCTTCACACTTGATTCGAAACAAGTTTCGCCGCGATAGGTTTTTTTCGCGCTTGTCTAGGCTTAAAACTCCAGCGTATATTGTTTGTCGGCACAGGAAAATTCAATTCCAAAAAATAATCAGAGAGGAGGAGTTGCCATGCATCTTCAACGCAAAAAAGCCCTATTGATCGCTATGTTTACCGCTCTAGGAATGAGTGGTTGTGGCGGCGGTGGCAGTTCATCATCGCCAACGACTTATAGTGTCTCCGGTACGGCAGTTGATGGATTACTCAGCGGCGTAACCGTCTGCATCGATGAAAACAGCAACATGGCGTGCGATACGGGCGAACCAAGCGCGATCACCGACACCAGCGGTGCTTATCAGTTTACGGGCTTGAGCAGTTCGCCATACGGAAAAACGCTTTTACTCAAAGCCGGCAGCTCTATCAGCGGCAACGATACCGGCAAAACACTCATTCTTTCCAGATTAATTAATTCAACGGCTACCGACATCAGCGGCTTGGTAATCTCGCCATTCACCACCCTGATTTATAGCGGGTTTATTACTGAAGATGAATTGAAAACTCAGCTTGGTCTGGACGCAGCAACCGATCTGAAAGAGATTTACGCTCTTGATAATCCAACTGATCCGACATTCCTGTTCGCCCAGCAAATCGCCCAGCAGATTGCTGATCAGCTGCAAAACCATCTATCGCCAACCACCAGTGCTGAAGACATTCTCAGCGGCAATAATGGCGTTATCGCACAGATGGCCAACGCAATCAAAAACGCCAGTGCCCCGATTCATATCGAAACGGGATTGCCAACCCTGTTTGCAGGAATTACTCCGCAACTTAATATCGACTATGTTGCCAATGCCCGATTGGAAATCAGCTTGGTCGGATCTGATGGCTCTCCGGTCCAAAATGCGGCGATTACCGTAAACGCAAGCTTACCTGGCGGCGACAGCAGCCCGATCGAAGGGACGACACCAGTCTACGTCGAAACCGACGATCATGGACAAGCATTGATTGAGCTACCGAACTATGAGGGAACCACCAGCATTGATCTGATCGCCAGCATTCAAAAAGATGGTTTCGTCAATCAGGAAAAACTCATTCGAGGCATTGCAAACGGCGACGCCGTTTCTGCCGCAATCACTCTTTTACCTGAAGCGGTGCAAACCTTTGCCGTCGGAGCAGGTCAGGTCGATTTGGGATCCGCGCAAGCAGCATCCATTAGAACCGGCGCACCCGCTCTGACTTTTGCCTTGGTTAAAACGACTCAAGGGTTACAGGTTCTCGGTGGTGAAGCCGCTGCTCAAGCCATGGCTGATGAGGACACTGATGTTCAGGTTGGTGTACAGATTCCGGTCAACCGAATCGGCGACGATGTCAGCGCAATTACTGCAGGGATTCGCGGCTTTGACCCGAGCGACCCGGCGGATTCTCAATCCTTCCCTGGCGGATTTAACGGTATCGGCGATCCAGAGGGTTTGACCGATGGCGTTGACTCTGAACTTACCTGGGGCACCCCGGCAGCCGGAGAACCTCAGAGCTATCAACTGGTCTCAACCAGCTTCGCACAAATTCGTTTAACGGATCAAAATGGCCAAGACGTGAATCTTGAAACGGCTG
>NZ_OY782565.1:300000-486359 GCF_963677875.1 Thiomicrorhabdus sp.
CAAAAGATTTGTATAGCTGCAAAGCCCGTTCAAGCGCCCTGATACTGTCTAAACGTATCGATCGATACCCCATTTGTCTGGCCTGTTGCAGAAACGCCTCAGTCAAAGCTCTGGCGACACCTTTTCCCTGATAGTCCGAGAGAACATGCATCCGCTTCATTTCAGCAATGCCCGGTTCAAATTCTCTAAGGCCTACCGCTCCAATATAGGTCTCTTCAACTTTCGCAAGAAACAGCGCGCCTTTCGGTTCGCCATACATCTGCGGCAGCGACGCCAATTCTGCCGAAAACCCCTGAAATTCAAGATCGAGACCCAAATAAGCCGCATAGGCTCGAAACAGCCGAGAACCTGCCGCAAACTGCTTTTGCGTTTTGGCGATTTCAATTTCTACAATCATGCCATTTCACTTAGTATCAACCGTCACGTATGTTTGCCAGTGGCTCGGAACCCCTCGCTCTGATTGAACCCTTGGCATGGCTAAAATTCCAGCAAAAGGCTCAGATGCATTTTCATTAATCAACTAATGCATAACGGGAATCTTCTCGGCCAGGAACCTCCTTAAGTTTCCACCCAAATAGCTCCTTATAGAATTTAAACGAGCTATCGAAATCCGTTGTCATCAATTCAGACCAGCTGAAAAGACCTTGATCTTCAAATGGGTTATTCATAAATCCCCTCCTCGGTTAATGGCGCCAAACATTGAGTGAAAAGGGGTAAACAACGCTCCCCCCATTTAAACCATTGTGCCCTAAACACTAACGGCCGCAGGTTTTTAATTCGCTACAACGGCTTGTTAGACACTGGCCTTTCCATGGATTGTGATGATCGTTTCATTGTTTAACATATCAGCGATGGTATAGCTCTCAAGAGATTCCAAATACTTTTTTTGCGCTTCTAAGAAAGCGCGATTTAAGCGGCAAGAATTTAGAATCAAGCAGTTTTGTCCTATGCAATCAAAGGGTACCAAAGTCTTTTCCATAAGCATCACAATCTCTCGTAGCGTTATTTCCTCAGCCGATTTTAAGAGGGATATGCCCCCGCTTTTACCCCGAGTAGAAATGACATAACCATGAGCGGAAAGTGAGCTTATTACCTTCATTAAATGACTTTTAGGGATGCCAAAAGTTTCAGATATGGTGCCAATAGTGGCCGTGGAATTGGGCATCGAGGCCAAATAAATAAGCGCGCGAAACGCGTAATCGGTATGTCGGGTCAGTTGCAATGTTGCACCTCCAATTATGTTGCTCCAATTATATTGACTATAGCTAACTAACTGGGTAAATTAAAACATTCATGTAAAATGAATGTTTTAATTTATGAATGCTTCTAATGAAAGGAATACCCCATGCTATCTCCACAGACCATATCCACCGTAAAAAGCACTGTTCCATTACTTGAAGAAAACGGGTTAGAAATTACCTCTGTATTTTACAAACTGCTGTTTGAGGAAAACCCTCAGCTGCAAAACATTTTTAATCAGGCAAATCAACATGACACATCACAATCACGCTCCCTTGCAGATGCGGTACTAGCTTACGCATCTAACATCGACAACTTAGAAGTGCTATTGCCCGCCGTAGCACGCATTGCGAACAAACATGCAAGTATTGGCATTCAGGCAGATCACTACCCACTGGTTGGCGCTAGTTTGCTTGCCGCCATTCAGCAAGTACTTGATTTACCAGCAGAGCATCCAGCACTAAAAGCGTGGGGCGAAGCATATGGTGTTTTAGCCGATATTTTCATTAATACCGAGTCAGAGTTATATGATGCGAGCAATCGAGTCGACGGTGGCTGGAAAGGGTATCGCCCATTTGTGATTAAAGAAGTTCGCCAAGAAACCCCCGACGTAAAAAGCCTGCGATTAGAACCTAAAGATGGAAAAGCCGTAAAAAGCTTCTCTGGCGGTCAGTATGTGAGCGTCAAGATTCCTGCACAGGACAATGGACGCGATGCCATACGCCAGTATTCGTTATCTGATTGGGGCGACGACTACCGTATTACCGTCAAAAGAGAAACCAAAGGCGAAGTGTCACCAAGCGTTCACACTCTGTCTCGCGGCGATGAATTATTGCTCAGTCCACCTTTTGGTGAATTCACTCTCAATGCCGATGCAGACGCGCATGTTTTTATATCCGGCGGGGTTGGAATCACACCACTCTTCTCTATGCTGAAACAAGCCATTGCTTCAGGAGGGTCTAGCGAACAACTGCAATTCATAGAATGTTGTCGAGGTGCCGAGCATCAAATATTTAAAGAAGAGCTGACAGAATTATCAAAAAACTCTCTTGTGCAACTCAAACAAGCATTTGAATATGGTTCCGGTGGTGACTTCAGTGGAAGGCTTACTCGTGACGTACTCAACGAATGGCTTACCAACAAGTCGGCACATGTTTACTTTTGTGGCCCGTTGCCCTTTATGAAAGAGCTGAAAAGCTTATTAAACAGTATTGGCATGGAAGACGAACAACTGCACTACGAAGTGTTTGGACCAACAACAGAACTCTGACAATGAAGACAATCATGCCGCACTTCATAAAATCAGGTGAGTTTTCTGTTCTCTCCCTGGTCGGCAGGGTGCTGGAGTCAATTAATAACGATGATTTGCTGTTGCCACAGTAATGGCAAAGAAGTGATCTCTCTAAGGTCAGCTTAACCAAACTTGTCCCGTATCTAGCGTTTTAGCTTAGACTGCTCTGGAGAAGAGAGGTTCTATCAATATCTAACGGGCTGCGGATAAGAAGCATGCCCGTTTCCTTCCCCATCCTGTTCCTACTGCGAGCGGCTTAACGCCTAAGCTGTGGGGCCGGAGCGAAGCGGAGGTCCCGCACAAGCCCATTGTTATATTTTATTAATAGCATGATGTATTTCGTCTGGACGTTTTATAGAACCACTACATACATCACCCTCTTCGATGCCTTCAAGCCATTTTTTAAGATATTCCACTCTCTGCAATGTCAACGTGGTGCTGATGCTTGAATAACACATGGGATACACACTTCCGTATTCCGTTTGTTTGTTCTGTTTTGGAAAGCTCATTTCTAGATCGGAATTACGTAGCTTTACCCACGTGCGTTGTGAGATTTTTAGCTTAGATAAGAAATATTTATTATCTTTGTATACTTTCTGCAATAGTTTATATACTCGGTTAAGTTCCGCATCCGCCCTTTCGAAGTTTACTCCTTCACAGCGGTTCATCTCACTTTGCGTCATTGCTTTTTCAAGGCAAGCATCTGTGTTTTGGCCGAATGCCGTAAACGGTATACAGATACTTATAAATATTGCGTATTTAAGTATTCGCATGAACTGTCCTTAAAATATAACGTTTATGTCGACTTGAGCGCATTGTTATATGTAGCATTGCATTTTTTTAAAAATAACAAAAAAAATTCAATATTGGGGTTGAACAACTATACATGTACCCATATATAGTGTTCGTCTACTTTGAGACATTTTTTTAATTTAATAAAAGCGGAGGCTATATATGGCTAAAACTAAAGAAGGAAAGAAAAAAGTGCATGTGCCAGAACACACTAGAAATGTGGGCGGCAAAAAGAAAAAAGTAAAAGAGCATTACCGCTCAACACCAAACTAATTCTTACATACACTTTTTGAAAAACGAGTTATCAGTTGCCTCTGATAACTCATTTGACACGCATCCTATCACACTCTTCGAATTCTACAACCAATTCCCTTTAATTTACTCTATCTTACATATAACGCCAATGCTCAGCGGACCCAAACGCGGAGCGGTGTTTGCGCAACAATGCCGAAAGCAGGCGCAAAAAGCCACGCAGTGTTTGGTGTCCGTTGGAGCTAATTGTTAGGGCCATTTTGTTGTTGGCTTTCACTACCGTTTCCAGATTTCGGTGCATCTGCTGGTGCTCCGTACCCAAAGAGATACCCAACGATCGCGCCGAGAATCCCGATTGCGGCACTTTCGGCGCTTGGGTTTAAGACTGCGATGATGCTGGCAAGGGTGGCCACGATGACGATGCCCGTAATCCGCACATTGAATACACCAAATCCATTTTTCATGTGCTTGAACACTTGCAGCATTGCAAAGACGCCGAACCCCAGGACTGCCAAGAGTGCGATGCCTCTGTTGATTTCTACTTCCTTTAGCAGAGCAATAGCTTCTTCCATGCTTCAACCTCTAAATTTGAGTTTTTTCAACAAACTTTCGAGTTGAATCAGAGCAGTTGGAGAAAGCCGGATTGATTGGCTTTTCTTACCGATTTCCTGCCTGTCTACCGAGCCGTAAGTATCGATTTGAAGGAAATCGCCTTCTGGGTCATGGATTACCGTGTAGGTTGCATTAACCTCGGTATGTTTTGAATCACGTTCCAGGGTGATTGGTTCCAGCTTCCGCACGATTGCCATAAGTGTTTCCTTATTGTATTTGCCCTAACGCCCACATAAACGGCGCGACGTCAGGAGTGTCCGGCGACCAAAGGGAGCGAATTTGATGTGATTGTTAAGCTTGTTACTCATACATTGAACCAGGCAAACCCGGTATGCGCTTATAGGCCTTCTTTTTGGGTTTGGATGGCGTCGTCGGATTGGCAGAATTAAATAAGACATGCCCCATTGATTTATATTCTGATATAAACTTCTGCTCCCAAACTTCACCTTCTTCTTCTGGAACTTCTTTTACTATGACCATTTTAGGAAATAGGCCCTCTGAGAAAAGTTCCTTAATCCAAACCTCTTTAGGAATTAAGCGTTCGTGGTCAACGAATTTTCTCTCAAAATGTTGTGCAAACCTCGCTGGTGGGTTATTCGATTTTCCCACATATTTTGGCGCGTTAGTTCGAGGATCAACCAGAACGTAAATTGCTGTCATTTCTTTTAATGCTAGAGGTAACTCAATTTCATACAAATATTCCAAACTTACCTCCTATAAGCCTAACGACAGCAGTAACCGGTGCGCAGCGCAGCGTAGTACCGGTCAGCTTCACTCACTGGTTATGCATTCTTACTCCGCTCCAGCCTAGCATCGGCAATTATCAGTGATTCGATTCCATGACGAATGGTTGCTCTCAAGCCAGTATAAGCTGCCAACATTGCACCAATAACAGCAACTGTGTGTATCAGTGGGTTGTTATCTTGGAGGGCTATACCAAACAACAGCAATACAGCCGAGAGCAGATATTCGAAGATGCACTCAAGCTTCATGTGGTTCAAGTTTAGTAATGCAATATATAATTCACTATCAGATGACGAGAGAGCCAGAACTCGATTTGCTCTTGCAGATTTCTTCTTCTCATTTTTCTCTGCTAATGATTTTGATAGCGATGAAAATCTAGACTCGATGAAGGTCTTCAAATAGCTGGAGATAAGATTAATAAGAATCCCAGCAAAAACTGCTGAAAACCACCAGCCTGGCTTAGATATTTGTTCGAAAATCTCTTCCATTCTCTACTCTTTGCTGTGCATAACGCTCGCAACACCGGGCAATTTGGAGCGTAGCGGAAAATTGATCCGCGTGCTTGCATTTGTTATACAAAATCTCTACTACCCTCTCCGCATACAGTCTTGAATGTACCTAAAAACAGTATACATTGCGTTAACTATGGCAGTAGCTTCGGGGACATCTAGCAGGTCATTTACGTGTGCGAGACTCGCCTTATTTCTCAGCGTAGAAAAAGCGTCAATCGAAGCAGCAAATGAATTAAGGACTCTCGTAACTTCTTCAGCTCTATGGCCCGTGGCTTGTAATGCTGGATGAAACTGCCGAAGTTGCTTGAAAGCTTTTGAAGCTGTGGGGTCGTTAGGAAGATCTATTTGATTATCAGCACAAAGTTGTACCAAATATCCGTGGAGAGCAGTATGCGCCCGATCAATCGCGCTTGAGGAATCCATGGTGCCGATTAAAGTCTTCGCATCACCCAAAGCCCTCATAACCGAATTGGAAATAGATTCACTAATCTCTGGCGCAGTAACACCACCCACTGTTTGAATTAACTGATCGTCAATAATTTGATAATGATCTTGGTTGTTTTGAAGAATCTGATTGATATGCTGTACTGTAGGCACAGTAGCGCCACTATGCTCTAGCTCCTCTAAAGCCTCGTATACAGCAGCAATAAAATTCGGAGCGTCCTTGGCTGCGTTCTGTGCCTGACTACACATATCAGACTCAGCCCAACTCAGCGAAGAACTGCGGGCATAATAATCGCCAGACACTTTACAAAAATGCTGTTTAAATACTTCAATTATACGCTGTCGATCCATCGCTCCCGATACTCTTTTAATCAATGACACAAAATCATTTACAGACTGTTCACTGAGCGATGTCGTTGAACCCATGGGAAATTTAAGTTCGCTTTCCATTTGAAGCGGCATCAATTGCTCCTTGTTTTGTATAACTATTATTAGACATCCTAAATGCTTGATATTGCGTATGTCAATCACTGTTTTTATTGCCGTTTTATATAGAAATTTAGTGGATATATAATCTTTAACAATTTGATTTTTTTATACTTTTAATTAATCTTTTCATTTTTATACGGCATAAATGCTGTTTTATAAATCCCGCTAATCGGTTTTTCTGAGTTAAAGCGCGCAGGCTGGGGTGTTCAAGTTTGTTATCTCTAAGATTTTTAAGTTCTGGAGCATGTAATGATTGATGTTCTTTCTCGGCCATTTGATTGACTTTTAAACAAATGCGGGGATTTGTAAATTGATTAAATTCTGTATGATTAAGTTTCAATCACTGTCATGGATGGGAGAGAGGAATGAACGCTTTAGAGATTTTAAATTTCTGGTACACGCCGCCGATGTCGGAGCATTGGTTTCGCTCGACACCGGAAATCGATGCGGAGATTCGCGAGAAATTTGAGTCGGTATGGGAAAAGGCTGCTAAGGGTGAATTGGATGCTTGGAAAGAAACCGCAGAGGGTTGCCTGGCATTGTGTATTGTTCTGGATCAGTTTCCATTGAATATGTTTCGCGGCGAGGTAAAGAGTTTTTCCACCGAACAGAAGGCTGTTTCCATATGTAAGCATGCAGTTGAAAAAGGCTTGGATCAACAACTGCCTTTGGAGCGCCGGACTTTCTTGTACATGCCGTTAATGCATAGCGAACATCTGGCTGATCAGGATGAGTCGGTGCGTCTTTTCGAGGCTTCCCAGCTGGAAAACAATATTAAATTTGCCCATCATCACCGAGAAATCGTTCGCCAATATGGCCGTTTTCCTCACCGCAATGCGATTCTCGGCCGCGAAAGCACACCGGCCGAAATCGCTTACCTCAACTCGCCTCAGGCTTTTACCGGCTAATAGGTTCAAAACGTTCCATAAATCCCGCATAGATGCATCAATCAGCCGTCCCGGTTTCGGATCGGTGATCGACAATGCCCCTACCTGAAAGCCAATCCGGTTTGAAGCCCACCCCCGATGTTTGTTAGCATAAAAAAGGCGCTTGTCGCCGCAATCGTTTTTACTTGTTTTTCACTGCTTTCTGGAGAAAATTATCAAACCCCAACACTTGATTATGGACCAATCAAACCCTCACGCTAATAACCCCGATAATTCTGATAACCCAAAAAAATTTCGACCTGCTCTCCCCTCTGCTTTACCGGGCTTTCTGTATACCGGTCTGATTCTCACAATCCCCTTCAACGCGCAAGCGAGCCACACATTTACCCTTGGCGCCTGGTATAACTATGCCAATGAGAACGACAATCTGCCGACGAATACCTATACCAAAAACGGCGAATTCGGCGATGGAGCCGTTATTTTTTATATGGATGGACAAGCCGAGCCAAATCAGGGAATCTGGTCTTATTCGGCCGAATTGCGAACCGGGCCCGGAAGCTTTTCCGATACCAAAAATAACGGAACTGGCCATGAGTTTTCCTTGCACAAAGCCTGGCTCGGACTGAACATCGATGAACAGAACAAACTGGTGATAGGAAAAAGCCAGGTGCCGTTCGGCTGGAAAACATCCAATTTCTGGCCTGGAGACATGTATCAAGCCGGATACGGCGACCAGATGGACGTCGGTATTAAGTTACAGGGCACAAACAACCGCGTTGGCTACAATCTGGCTTATTATCTCAGCGACGACTGGTCGAGTACCAGTACCGATACCACCGACGATAACCGCCACTGGGGCTCTTCCGACAGTTACCGCAAACGCAATACGCTGGTCGGCGATGTTCATCTCGAGCTGTTCCCTCAGCAGACATTGGGCATTTCTCTGCAAACAGGCGGATTGGAAGATCTGACTCCGGCACGCACCTCCGGCCTGAAAATCGATAACGACCAAGAAACCGACGGCCACCAAAGCGCCGCTGTCATTTACTATCAGGCCACTTTCGGCAAAAGTTTTGTCAATGCGGAAGCGATAAAAACCTACCGGACGCTGCCTTCCGATCTGGCGCAACAGGATGGCCTGATTCGTGACCGTGAAACCAGCCGCTATGCACTGGAAATCGGTCGCAACAGAGGTAACTGGACTTATTATCTGGATGCGACCTGGGCCGAATCACAAACCGAAAACAATCACCAGGGCACCATTTCAGCCTATGCACCGGGAATTCGCTACAACTATGGCCCCGGCTGGATTTATGCGGAATACCTGACACAGAACGGTTACATCGATCGTTTCGGCGACATCGTCGATTCAGATTATGAATTCAACGCTCTGTACCTCTCCATCGACTGGTATTTCTCGGAAACCAAATAGCCCGCTTAACCTCACAGGAAGAAAGCCATGAACTTACCCGAAACCGATTCTCCCGCCCGGCTGAATCCACCGGTATTCTACAGCGCCACCGCTCTGGTCGTCCTTTTGCTGACCTACGCGGCCTTTTGGCCCAAACATGCAGAAAACGCTTTTAACGGCCTTCAGGCAGCCCTCGTCGATAATGGCGGCTGGTTCTATATTCTGACGGTCGCGATCATTTTAATCACCATCACTTTTCTCGGCTTATCCCGCTACGGCGACATCAAGCTCGGGCCGGATCATGCAACCCCGGATTATTCGAAAATCACCTGGTTCTCGATGTTGTTTTCCGCCGGTATGGGAATCGGTCTGATGTTCTTCGGCGTGGCCGAGCCGGTAATGCATTTCCTGTCACCACCGGATGCCGAACCCGCCACGATCGAAGCCGCCCGCAACGCCATGAAAATCACGTTTTTTCACTGGGGACTGCATGCCTGGGCAATTTACGCTATTGTCGCGCTGATACTGGCATTTTTCAGCTATCGGCATAACCTGCCTCTAACACTACGCTCCGCGCTCTATCCGTTAATCGGCGAACGAATCTACGGGCCGATCGGCCATGTCGTGGATATTTTTGCCGTCATCGGCACCATTTTCGGGATTGCGACCTCACTGGGCTACGGTGTTTTGCAGATGAATTCGGGACTGAATTATCTGTTTGATTCCATTCCAGTCAGCGTGACGGTGCAGATTCTCTTGATTGCCGCCGTCACTGCGCTGGCGGCCGTTTCGGTTGCAACCGGTCTGGACAAAGGTATTCGCCGTCTGTCGGAGTTGAATATGAGTCTGGCGGTATTATTGATGCTGCTGGTACTGATTCTTGGGTCGACGGTGTTTCTCCTGCAGGCTCTGATCCAGAATATCGGAGCCTATCTGTCGGATATAGTGCGCATCACCTTCAATCTCTATGCATATGAAAAAACCGACTGGATCGGAGGATGGACAATTTTCTACTGGGCATGGTGGCTGGCTTGGGCACCGTTTGTCGGGCTGTTCATCGCCCGGGTGTCGCGCGGACGCAGCATCCGTGAATTTGCGATGGGCGTTCTGTTTGTCCCGGTCGGTTTCAGTATGATGTGGTTTACCTTCTTTGGAAATTCCGCCATCGACATGATACTCAACCAAGGCCTGAACCAGCTTGGAGAAGCTGTTTCCAATGATGTCGCCACGGCGCTGTTTGCCTTTCTGGATCAATTTCCATTCGGCTCCATCCTGTCGTTTATTGCCATTATCATGGTCGTTATTTTTTTCGTCACCTCAGCCGATTCGGGTGCGCTGGTGGTCAATATGCTCTGTTCCAACGGACGTGACGATACTCCGCTCTGGCAACGCCTTTACTGGGTTGTCGGTGTCGGTTTGATCGCGGTAATTCTGCTGCTTGCCGGAGGTCTTGGCGCTTTGCAGACCATGACCATTGCCAGCGCCATGCCTTTCTCCGTGGTTCTGCTGATGGCGACCTACGGCTTGATTATGGCTCTGAGAGTGGATATCACCAAACGGGAAACACTGCAAACACATCTGGCTTCGGTCAGTACCGGTAACGGTGACGATAACTGGCGCTCCCGTTTGCACAACATTGTCGATTATCCAAGCCGAAAAGTCGTCAGCCGTTACATCCAGAACATCGTCTGGCCAGCCTGTAAAGAAGTCGCCGAAGAGTTGTCTGCACAAGACTTGCAGGTCAGCGTCAATAACGATAAGGAACGCGATCGCGTGACGTTGGTGGTACAGCATGGCGACGAAGTCGATTTCGTATATGAAGTTCGCAGCCGCGCGCATTTACGTCCGGAATATACTCAAACGGAAATTCCGGAAGATGAGCTTGATGAAAGCGCACATTACTATCGCGCCGAAATCCATCTCCGTGAAGGCGGCCAGGATTACGATGTCATGGGCTGGTCAAAACTGGCTGTTATCAATGATTTGATCGATAACTATCACAAGCATATGCATTTTCTGCATATCCTTCGCTGATCGCAACCGATCGATTCAGTCGATGAAAATGAAGTCAATTAAAAAGGGCCGAAAGGCCCTTTTTTATGCTCGATGATTTAGGTTCGCCGCCTTAAAGCGCGGTGAGAATTTTATCGGCCACTCGAAAGGCGTTGGCGTAAATCGTCCAGGTATAGGTGACACTGCCGCCGGTTGGCATGAAACTGCCGTCGGTAACATACAGATTTTCGACATCATGCGCGCGGCAATCCGCATCCAGCACCGACGTTTTAATGTCGTTACCGAAACGGCAACCACCCGCCATCAGGTTCTGCGCAGGCGATCCGCTGACCAATGAGCTGACGTTTTTCGCTCCCATCTGCCGCAATACATCCTCGGCCTTATCGCTCAAATAACGCCCGACTTTGAGATCGTGCGGATGATAACCGAGACGAATACTGGCCACCGGCTGCTGCCAGCGATCCTTGACCGAATTGTCGAGGGAAACAAAACAGTTATCGGTCGGCAACCAGTCGTTAAAAACCTCGAAATTCAATGTCTGCTTATCGGAAAACGCCGATTTCAGACGTTTTTGCAGCCGCTCGCCCCAAACCAGATCGCCGTTATCATCCCACTTCTGCGGAAACGCCTGTGGCAAGGCATTCGGATGACGTAACAGGAAGTCGATGGTGCCACCCTTGGCTTTGCCGCCGAATTCCTTATCATCGATAAAATACCACTCTTGCAGATTACGATTAACGAAAGGCCCGCGTTTGTTCAATTCCGTGGCACTGAGCTTATCCATTTCCGAATAGATGAAATCACCGCTACCGGCTCCACCGGCCGAGAACAGCAGGTTTTTACCGACCTGAGCGTGATTGTTCGCCAGACCGTTCGGATGTTTCGGCCCGGTCGACGCCAGCAACAAGCGACTGGTTTCCACCGCCTGACAAGCCACTACAAAAATTTTGGCCAAGACCCTTTTCACCTTACCCTCAACATCGACATATTCCGCCTCGATCACTTTTCCTTTGGCATCGCTGATTAAACGATTGACCTTGCTGTCGGCTTGAATATGACAATTACCGGTTTGAAGCGCCCGATCCAGCAAAGCGGCACGCGAACTGCCTTTTGCGCCGGACGAACAGCCGTAACTGCCGCAGAAACCGGAGTATTCGCAACTGCGACGGCCGTTTTTCGGCTGCGACAGAATTGCACGCGGCGTCGGCAAAGCCTGATAGCCCAGATCGCTACAGGCTTGATCGATATGTTTGACGATCGGATGTTCCTGCGTCGGCGGCATTGGGAAATCTGCGGTGGAGCGCGGTTCCAGAAAACGGTGTTTTACAATCCGCCCGGAAACGCCGACTTCGGTTTCGACTTTGCTGTAATAGGGTTCGAGATCCTGGTATTGAATCGGCCAGTCGGCAATATTCGCTCCTTCAATCGGGCCGAATTCCGACAGCAGTCGAAAATCCTGCGGTTTGAGACGGTGGAAAAAACCGCTCATCAGATTGGACGAACCTCCGACCAGATTACCGTTCCAGAAATCCCAGCCGGACGCTTCGGTCGATTCACCGACCCAGTCACCGAAATCGTTCTGCTGCTGCAAAACATGCTTTTCATCCGCTAAATCCGGCGTATAGACCGGATAACGGCAACAGCTGAGTTCGTCCTTATAAAAATCCTTTTCGGTCAGCCACGGCCCCTTTTCAAGCACCAACACCGAATAACCAGCCTGCGCCAGAGTCAAAGCCACCGGACCGCCGCCTGCTCCGCTACCGATCACACACACATCGTAATCGCGACTCATGCTTTGGTTCTCCGGTAAGTGTTCACTTTGCGTTTTTCATAGCCGATTTCAAAGTAACGTTTTCCAGGTGCAGGAAGCGGATAGCCTGGAATCTGCCCAGCCGCTTTCCAGCCCTTACCGTTGGGGTTACCGCCATAAACCGGGTCGGTCAACAGGGCTTCCAGCAGATTATTGAGCATCATCGACAACCAGTTCTGTCCGGCTCGACTTTTGGATACCTTTCTCAGCAAAGCCTCTTTCTGCTCGAACGTAAGCGCAGTAAACTTTTGCTTGTAATCGGATTTGGCCAGATCGTTCAACCAGCCGACGCCCTGATAAATGAAATTTTCGGAATCCTTATCCGCCAGAGGACGCTGAAATTTACTTTGCAGATAACTTAAGGCGTGCAACTCTTCGGCGCCGGGAAAACCGTCCATCGACGGAAACAGATGGTTCTGCACTGCCTGCACCGTCTGCCACGCCGGATTGTTTAAAAATACGGCTTCCTGCTTCGTCATGGCCGATAGTGCCGATCCTTCGGCTTGAGCCAGAGAAATTTTCGCCAGCGGAATGGTTGCGGCCAATTGCAGTAAACGTCGTCGGCTCAACTGAAATTCGTCAAAAAAGGTTGATCGGTTGTGCTTCATTGAATCTCTCCCGTGCCTCAGAGGGTCGTCATGGACTTTATGCTACCAGTAAAGCCCCATACGCGATAATGGAAACATGCTTAACCGGCTCACGGTTTCCATAACCAAGACCGGATTAAGGGGCTTTTGTTTCACTTCTTATAAATCACTACGTCGCAAACGCCGCTTTGGATGCAGAAAATTCCGCACATAAAAAACCCCGGGTTAACCGGGGTCTGTCATGCACTCTGCTTACTGATGAAGCCTATATAAAGCGAATTAAGCGGCGATCCCGCTGTGACGCAACAGTGCATCGATTTGCGGTTCGCGACCGCGGAAAGCTTTAAACAGCGTCATCGGATCAATCGAACCACCGGCAGCCAGAATGGTGTTTTTGAATTTGGCACCGATATCGGCATTCAAAATCCCCTGCTCTTCGAACAGGCTGAAAGCATCTGAAGACAAAACTTCGGCCCATTTATAGCTGAAGTAACCCGCCGCATAACCGCCGGCGAAAATATGGCTGAAGCTATGCATGAAACGGTTATAGGCCGGAGGGAAAATCACCGACACTTCCTGACGAATGCGCTGACTCAAATCGCCTAAAGATTCGACTTCGTCCGGTTGATAAAAAGCGTGCAGTTCGAAATCAGTCAAAGAAAATTCGATCTGGCGTAACATCATCATCGCCGATTGGAAACCGCGACTCTGCTGCAAGGAAGCAAACAAACTTTCCGGCAGTGGTTCGCCACTGTCGATATGCCCGGACATCAGATCAATGCCTTCACGCTCCCAGCAGAAGTTTTCCATAAACTGCGACGGCAATTCGACCGCATCCCAAGGAACGCCGCTGATACCGGAAATATCCAGATGTTCCATTTCGGTAAACAAATGATGGATGCCGTGACCGAATTCATGGAACAGTGTAGTGACTTCATCATGTGTCAAACAAGCCGGTTTATCGCCGACCGGAGGCGTGAAATTGCACACCAGATAAGCAACCGGTTTTTGCAGTTCGGTTGCACTGCTGCGCCAGCGGCTGACCGCGGAATCCATCCAGGCTCCGCCGCGTTTGTTTTCGCGTGCATACAGATCCAGATAGAACTGGCCGATCACCTGATTATCGGCATTGAACAGCTCGAAAAAGCGTACATCCTTATGCCATACCGAAACACCGAGTTTTTCCTGCAAACGGACGCCGAACAGACGCTCGGTGATGGTAAACAAGCCTTGTAAAACGGTTTCCACCGGGAAATACGGACGCAAGGCTTCCTGCGATAAGGATAGACGCGCCGATTTCAATCTCTCGGATGCATAACTGATATCCCAGGGTTGCAGATCGTCCAGACCGAGTTCCTGTTTGGCAAAGGCCTGTAATTCGGCCAATTCCTGCTGGGCCTGCGGTTTGGATTTTTTCGCCAAATCGCGCAGAAAGCCCAGCACCTGTTCGGTACTCTCGGCCATTTTGGTCGCCAGAGACAATTCAGCGTAATTATCAAAACCAAGCAACTGCGCCTTTTTATGACGTAATTCGCGAATCTTCTCGATAATATCGCTGTTATCGAATTCAAGCTGTTCAAACTGGTCGGAGGCACGGGTACTGAAAGCGCGATACACCTCTTCCCGCAAGGAACGGTTATCGGCATGTGTCATAACCGCCAGATAAGACGGAAAGTCCAAAGTCACGCACCAGCCTTTTACCTCTTTCTGCTGCGCCAGCTGCTGCAATAATCCCATTGCCGATTCCGGCAGACCTTTTAGTTCACTTTCGTCTTCGATGGCCTTAAACCATGACTGAGTGGATTTCAAAACGTTATTGCCGAACTGCGAGCTGAGTTGTGAAAGTTCCTGCGCATACTCGCGATAAATCTTCTGCTCCGCTTCCGGCAGGGCGATACCGCTTAAACGGAAATTACGCAAGGCATTTTCGATTACTTTCTTCTGTGCCAGATTGAAGTGTTCATATTCTTCACTCTGCGCCAAGGCATTGAATTTTTTATAGAGCCCGGCATTTTGCCCGATCTCGGAGTGATAGGCACTGATATCCGCCAGACAATCGGTATAAGCCTGATGCCATTCATCGGAGTTTTTCACTGCATCCAAATGCCCGATCGGCCCCCAAACGCGTTCGAAGCGGTTGTCGATTTTCTCCAGAGGTTCGATAAAGTTTTCCCAAGTCGGCTCCTCTTCCATCTCGACCAGACGCTGAATTTCGGCACGGTTTTCCGCCAGCAGGGTTTCCACGGCCGGACGGATATGTTCCACGTGAAACTTTTCGAATTGCGGTAGCCCGCTCAGATCAAATAAAGGGTTGCTCATATAAATTTAACTCGCGAATAGAATTAGTCGATGATTGGGATATTTCGAGAATGTTTTGTCGATTATTTAAGAATTATGCGGACGACCTGGTGGATTTTAAAGGGGAAAAAACGGTTTTTAATCGCAATCTTTGTCTTTGCCATACATATCGATCAAACGCTGAACCTGACGTTCGCAGCATTGACTGCCCTGACAGCCGTAGGTTTTTGCCGTTACCCCGGCAATCGAATCGGCGCCGTTTTCAATCGCCTGCATAATATCGATTTTCGGCACGTCGTAGCAGACGCACAGACTTCTCTGCGGACTCTTCTGTAATTCATATTCCCAGGTTCCGGTTTGCGCCACTTCAACTTCCAAAGAAAATTTAAACACCAAACGCTTATTCTATTGAAAAGCGCACTTTAAAACCATTTCTAAACGGTTCCAGACTTCCTGTAGTGGATAAATTGACTCACTGCTTTACAATTCAAGGTAACACACAAAAGGAATTGAATTATGTGGAACCAGTATAAAATTCATCTCGCACCGCGCTGCCGCGGCTTCCATCTGATTACCAACGATCTGTTGCGTCAGATACCGGAGTTAAGCGAAATTAAAGTCGGAATGATGAATGTCTTTATTCAACACACCTCGGCGTCTTTGACCATTAACGAAAATGCCGACCCGTCGGTGCGTACCGATTTTGAAAGCTTTTTCAATCATACGGTGCCGGAAAACGAGTCTTACTATACCCATACTTACGAAGGGCCGGACGATATGCCGGCGCATCTCAAAGGCAGTCTGTTGGGGTTCAGTTTGAATATTCCGATTACCGACGGCAGATTAAATCTCGGCACCTGGCAGGGAATTTATCTGTGCGAGCATCGCGATCACGGCGGCAGCCGAACGCTGATCGTGACCTTGAACGGAGAATAAGAGAATCGTTGGGGGAAATCAAAGTGACCTGTGCATCGGCCAGCGTTGATGAATCTGCACCGGTTCGGTTTCAATAGCGCCGAACAGGTCGTGATTTTCACTGTCGATTTTCGGAATCGCATTTTCCGGTGGAGTGGTCGTCATCACATAGACGCGCCATTTGCCGTCGACTACCAGTAACAGCCCTTGCAGACACTCGCCTTTCGGCATGGCAAACCAGTGTGATTTGCCGCTGTCGTCTTTCTCCATAAAGGCATCGACGGCAATCCGCACCGGCTTATTACGGTAACGATTCCACATCGAATCACCACGAGCATAACTGTCTTCGCGCACCCAGCCGTTAACCGGGAACATGGAAGCTTCCGGATCGTTTTCTTCATTGCGTCGCCCCCAGGTAACCAGCTCAATTGCTCCGTCGCGACGAACCACCGGTAATTTGGCATTCGGATAGGGAAAATAGACCCGCAGTTCTTCGCCTTCCCACTCGTATTCAACACCGCCGCACATAGAACTGAAATCCCTTTTCTTCTAGCATTTTCACAATAAAAATTGATTTGTTTCACCTTCAACGTCATTACAGGCGTTATAGTAGAAACTCACAATAATCAAACTACGAGGTCGCTATGCTTCGCTTGCTCCGGATGATTTTTTCGACGCTTATTGTAGCGTTTCTCGCGACTCCACACTATGCATACGCTGCTGAATCCTCCACTAACCCGGTTGAAAATAAAGCCGCACAGCCGACGGCTAAAGCGCTGATTCAGCAAGCCCTGGAACTATGGCGCGGCAAAAGCTCCTACAGTGAAATAAGCATGCAAATCCACCGTCCGGAATGGACGCGTAAAATGTCGATGATCGGCTGGACCGAAGGTTTGGATCGCTCGCTGATCCGTTTTACCTATCCGCCGAAAGATGCCGGAAATGCCACCCTGAAACTCGACGAAGAGATGTGGCTGTTCACGCCGAAACTGCAACGCATTACCAAACTGCCGACCAGCATGATGAGCCAATCGTGGATGGGATCGGACTTCTCTTACAACGACCTGTCGAAAACCGACCAGATTCTGAAATATTACGACGCCTCAATCGATAAAACCGAAAGCGACGAGAGCGGCAATACGCTTTATCATCTGACACTGATTCCGCATCAGAATGCCCCGGTTGTCTGGGGCAAAGAAACCTTGATTATCCGTGCTGACGGATTACTGCTGAATGAAACTTTTTTCGATCAGACCGGCAAAGCGGTAAAAAGCATGCAGACTCTGCAGATTATGCAGGTGAACGACCGCCCTTATCCGAAAGTGATGCGCATGACACGTTCCGATAAACCCGATCAATGGACTCAGGTGGTCACGAATGCGGTGTGGTTCGATTTACAACTGCCGAGTTATCTGTTTACCCAGTCGAACCTGAAAACACCGCGTCCGTGGTCGGCGCCAAAACCCTGATTGAATAGACGGAGTCGATATGCTCATCTCTCTTGCCTGGCGAAATCTCTGGCGGCACCGGAAACGCACCTGGATTACCGTCGCCGCGGTCAGCCTGACCACCTTGATGCTGGTATTTATGCTGTCGTTCCAGTTCGGCGTTTACGACACCATGAAAGAGCAGAATCTCAGACTGATGGATGGCTATGCACAGATTCAGCAGGAAGATTTTCTGGAACAGCCTAATCTGGAACACAGCTTTGTCTATTCCGATCAATGGTTATCGATTCTGGATAAAATCGACTCATTGAGTGCTTATGGTCTTCGAGCCCAGACCTATGTCATTCTCAGCAACGATGCCGACACCCAGAATCGCGGTGCGCTAATCATGGGCGTACAACCGGATAAAGAACCGCAACTTTCGTCGCTGGCAAAAAAGATCATTAGCGGCCGTTATCTGCAACCGGACGACGATCATAAAATTATTCTCGGTAAACAGCTGGCAACGCAATTGCGCAGTAAAGTCGGCGATCAAGTGCAATTGTTGGGCGAAGACCACGACGGTAGTCTGGCAATTGACCTGTATGAAATCGTCGGTATTGCCGACACCCATATCCCCGAACTAAATCGCCAGCTGGCACAAATGACCTTAAACGATTTTCAAACCCTGTTTGCCATGCCGAACAGAGCGCAGCAACTGGTACTGATGACGGCTCAAATTGATCAGGCTACCAATTTACAACCGTTAGTTATGCCGCAACTTCAACCCCTGACCGATTCAAACCTCCTTTTTCGTGATTGGAAAGCCTTGCAACCGGCATTAGACCAAGCGATTCAACTGGATTTAAGCAGTGCCATTCTCTGGTATGCCGCCCTGTTACTGATCGTTATTCTGATTCTGCTGAACACGCTTTACATGTCGATTCTGGAACGGCAAAACGAATTTGCTTTATTGAACGCTCTCGGCGTGCAACCGATGCAGATCAGCCAAATGCTGATTCTGGAAATCGTCTTTACCACACTCTTAGGCTTGGTCAGCGGGGTTTTACTCGGTATGGCGATCAGCGAATATTTCATTATTCACGGCATCAGCCTGCCGGGAGCCGAAGGCGTATTCGAACAATTTGGTCTGTCCGGTCTTCTCTATCCAAGTCTTAGCTGGTTAAGCGTCGGTTTCGCTCCGGCGGTTTTCGGTTTCGGTCTGCTACTGCTGTGTGCGATGGTACTGTTTAAAATGCGCAATCTCAAACCGCTGACAGGAAGACAGTTATGAAGCAAACTCGCAGGGAAACGAAAAAGCGCAACAGCGGCAATCTTTTACTGATTAACCGTTTCGCCTGGCGTAATTTATGGCGCAATCCGAAACGCACTCTGATTTTGATATTGGTAACGGTTCTCGGCCTGATGTCGAGCCTGTTTTTCTACAGCCTGATGCAGGCCTGGGCAAAGAGCATGCTCGACCACACCCTGAACAGTCTGAGCGGAGAAGTGCAACTGCACGCCCCCCATTATCTGGATAATCCGGATGTCGAACACAGTATGTTGCTGACTTCCGGACAGCTTGTTCAACTGAAATCTCTGCCGATTCGCGATTTCAGCGCACACCTCAAATTACCAGCGATGATCAAGAGCGAATACGAAACCTATCCGGTGCAACTGCTCGGCGTCGAACCGCAAACCGAACGCCCGCTGGATTTTATTCGCAAAACCGTACATCAGGGTCAATTTCTCAATCAAGATTCCACTTATCAGATCATTATCGGAGCCAAGCTCGCCAAACGCTTGAACACCGGTTTAGACCGCAAGGTCGTATTAATGTCGCAAGGGAACGACGGTAAATTGAAAGAGATCGGTTTGACCATTGTCGGTCTTTATCGCCACAGTGATCCAAACGCCGAAGCGGCGATGGTGTTTGCCGATCTGAAAACCGTGCAAAGCTGGCTTGATATCCATGATAAATACAGCGAAATCACCCTTAACAGCTCGCAACCACTGGATATTCAGCAAATTCTCAACGATACTCCAAACAGCCCGTTAAACCGTTTAAAAACCGACTTGCAACGGCAGTTCCCCGAACTTGACGTCCAGACCTGGCAAAGCCTGCAACCTTTCGCCAACGCCACCATTAAAATGATGGACAGTTTCAACTGGGTATGGATTGCAATGATCCTGATTCTGATGCTGTTCGGCATGATTAACACCTTGCTGATGTCACTTTACGAACGACGTCGCGAATTCATTACTCTATACACCATCGGCTTAAAATCTTCGGCGTTACGCTGGATGCTGCTACTGGAGCTGATCTGGATTCTTGCCATCGCCCTGATTGTTTCCTGGGGAGCGATGATCGCTTTGCTTGCATCGGTCAGCAATGGCATTGATCTTGGTTTTCTATCCGAAGGCGCTGCCTGGTTTGGCGTCGATCGCGTGCTTTATCTGAAAATCGAATGGCGGGATTGGTTAAACGTCAGTCTGATAATGAGCGTGACACTGCTCCTGAGCGCCGCTTTTCCGATCTGGCGTTCAACCCGTGTGGCGCAACTGAAACCTTCCAACAGAATCGCGTAGGATGAAATATGAGCGACTTATCTGAAACCCTAATGTTGTTGCAGGATGTGACAAAAACCTTTGAGGACGGCAACCGAACAATTTACGCCGTCAATCATCTTGATTTGCAGATTCATCCTGGCGAATTCATTACACTTTACGGCCCGTCCGGTTCCGGAAAAACCACCCTGTTGAATCTGATCGGCGGCCTTGATCGCCCCTCTTCAGGCAAGCTGCGCATTGGCGAATACAATTTAAACGATATGAACGAGGCGCAGTTAACCGATTTACGACTGATGGAAATCGGCTTTATTTTCCAGTCCTATAACCTGATTCCAGTTTTCAGCGCTTTGGAAAATGTCGCCTTTATTTTGCAGATGCAGGGGGTGGACAAAGAACAGGCCATAAAACAGAGTCGCGAAATGCTACACCAGGTTGGATTGGAAAATATGGAAAACCGACGCCCGGCAGAATTGTCCGGCGGACAGCAACAGAGAGTCGCCGTCGCGCGTGCCATTGTTTCCAAACCGAAAATCGTTCTGGCCGATGAACCGACCGCCAATCTGGATTCGCAAAACTCCCAAGAGCTGATCGATCTGATGAAACACCTCAATCAGACACATAAAATGACATTTGTGATTTCCAGTCACGATCCACAAGTGATCGAAGCCGCACCACGAAAAATTCATTTAAAAGACGGAAAAATTGTCTCTGATGAAATCGTTTCCGATTAAAACCCGATCAAACGCAATTAAACAGGCTGTGAAGCTCGGTTTCATTCTTAGCCTGGCTTACCCCTTATCCGCTTTGGGATCGACGCTTCAAGGACACTTTAAAGGAGCCGGTTTTTGGCAGCTTTGGCCGGAAAATACTTATCCCGACCCTGGCAGTGACCAAACCGATTTGCTGATGGCGGACGTTCGCCTGAAATGGCAGAAAGATTTTCAGGCCTGGCATTTCGATATCGATTACCAACTTCAGGGAGTCAAAAGTCAGACTCTGCTGGCCAAACGCAGTTTGGTTTCCGAGTACAATGCCTTCGACCTCGATCAGACACAACTTTTTAATCTGACCGATAATCTCGTCAACGAAGACGACAAATTCGTCTATCAAAGACTGGATCGCCTCAATGCAACTTACCGCACCGCCGATTATGCAATCAAAGCCGGTCGTCAGGCAATCACCTGGGGCAATGGTGTTCTGTTCAACCCTCTGGATCGGTTTAATCCATTTGCACCGAATCAGTATGACCGCGAATACAAACCGGGCATTGATATGCTTAGTTGGCAAAAATTGCTGATCGATGGAGACGAGTTGAGCGGAGTCGTTATTCCGCGGCGAAATCTGAACGGGGAGATAGACGCTTCTTCAAGCGGCCTTGGTTTCAAACTGTATCACTACGGCGAAACCGTGGACAGCCAATGGATTTTAAGTCAGGATCGAAACGAAACTCTCACCGCACTGCAGCTGACCGGCAACTGGCTGGACGGTGTTTGGAATCTTGACTGGATGGCCGGATTTGATCACGAGAGCAAAGATTGGACCCTCAGTTCGGTAGCCAATTACCAAAGTGCGTTCAGCTGGTTCAACCGAAATTTCACCTATGCAATCGAATATTTCTACAACGGCTACGGCAGTCATCAAAGCCGGCCTTATCTGCAGTCTCTGGATAAAGTCCTACTCGAGAAATTGAATTCCGGACAGCTGTTTACCCTGAACCGCCATTATGCGGATTTGACCTTGAATGCCGAACTGACTCCACTGTTCAATTTAAGCGCCAGTGCGATTTTCAACCTGCAGGATGGCAGCAGTTTATGGAACCTGAACGGGCAATATTCCCTTTCCGATCAAAGCCAGCTACTCGGCGGCTGGCAATATGCTTGTGGCGAAAGTGGCACTGAATTTGGCGGCCTTCAATTATCTTCTTTAAGTAATAAGGTCAGCGCCTATCCTCAACAGCTTTATTTGCAATACCAATACTATTTTTAGGAAAGCTCCGGTAATTCCGGGCCGGGCACATTCATCCCGCTCTCCTGATGCAAACGGGCAATACGCTTGGCGAGACTGTAAAGCTGTTTAAACCCTTCAACCAGTTCCATTTCATAGCGGAAAATCCCCAAACGCTGTTCAGTAGGTTGAAAATGCCGCAACTGATGATTCAGCGCTTCTTGAATAAGATGATCAATCGTTACTTCCGCGGCAATAACTTCAATCGCCGCATCTGGATCATTATCAATCACGCTGTGAATGGATTTGGTCATTGCCTTACCGACTTCGTTGGTCAGTTGGCCAACCAGATTCAACATCGTCTCGCTTGGCTTGATATTGTGCTGAATCAGCCGATGAATAACATGAAAAATATTATGTTCGACCGCATCCATCATTGAACCCAGGCTATGAATGACCATCATCAGCCGAATTTGCTGCTGCTGCTCTTTTTCCGTTAAAGAATCCTTGCCGATTGTTCCCAGATAACTGACCATTTCACGTTGATAAGCCCGAAATTTCTGGATTTTTTCCGTTTCTTTGCGCAATTTTTCCAATTTGGGATCGGAAATTAACGCGACCATTCTTTTATAAAACAAATCCTGATGTTTATCATAATGCCCAAGTTCAAGAACAACCGCTTCCAAAGCGACCGAAGGCGTGGACACAAACCCCGGATCCAATGATTCGGGTTTGATTTCATTGCCGGATTTTTCTTCATCCAAAACCGGAACCAGGCGGTTCACTACCCAGACAAACAAAGGAATCGCCGGCAGGAAAAGTATCAGACTGACAAAATTCAGAATGGTGTTGGCATTGGCAATTTCCCGCGGCGTATTTTGCGCCAGTAGCGCTAAATCCTGACTGCCTTGGGTCAACTCATGGCTGGAAAGCAGCGTCGAAAAATGCACCAGTTCGGGAATAAATGGAATCCATACCAGTACAGCAACCAGATTAAAAAGCAGGTGAATCAAACCGGCACGCAAACCATCGCGGGATTTACCGATTGTCGCCAGCATCGCTGTAACGGTTGTACCCACATTAGCGCCCATAATAAGCGCAATTCCCAGCGGCAAAGTTAGCAAGCCGTTACTGGCCATAGCGATGACAATCCCGATGGTCGCCGATGAAGACTGCACCAGTGCAGTAAAAACAAAACCAAGCAAAATACCCAGCAAAGGATTCTGCAATTCGGACATTAAACCTAAAAACGGCTCATAACTTCTCAGAGGCGCCATTCCCTGACTCATGACATTCATGCCGAAAAACAGCAATCCCAACCCCATCAGCATCCGCCCGATCGAACGGGTTCTGTTGAGTTCGGCACCGAAGCGCAACGTAAAACCGACGGCAATCATCAACAGGGCAATGTTATCGATTTTAAAAGCCACAATCTGGGCGGTTACCGTGGTACCGAGATTTGCCCCCATGATAATGCCGGCAGCCTGCGACAGATTTAAAAGACCTGCAGAAACAAAACCAACGGTTAACACGGTTGTGATCGACGAAGATTGAATCAAAGAAGTGATACCGGCACCAGTCAAAGCACCGACTACCCTGTTTCTGGTAAAACTCTTAAGTACCCCTTTAATCTGATGTCCCGCGGCATTCATAATGCCTTTAAGCATCAATTTCAGACCGAACAGAAATAATGCCAGACCGCCACTGAGCCAGACCAGCATCTCGAACCAATCTAACTGAGTGTTCAGCTCGCTTTGAGCCGAAACGGCGGGAATATAAAACAGAAGCAGTAGAGAAAAAACAGGAGAAAAGAGCCGGATTAACCGTTGCATAGTTCAGTCTCGATCAAGCGATGAAATTTCATCATACCGCTTTTAAGCGGCCGAGAAAAAACAAAACCCGCCAAAATGGGATTTTTAGGCGGGTTCGAAAGAAACCGGAATCTTTTAAAAATCGGGCTTTGCGGCCTGATCGATCCAGACTTGATGGTCTTCCACAGCGGAAATCCAGGAAATAGGTAAACTTTCTCCGGATAACCAGGCCTTAAGCGCTTTACGCTTTCCTGTTCCAGTAATCAGTTTCATCACTTCACGACTTGCTGAAAGTCTCGAAGCGGACAAGGTCAGCCTCAGAGGCGGCGGTTTTGGTGAATTCCGCTCAATCAGCAAATCACAACCCTCGGCATAAATGTGACCGGGAAACAGGCTGGCGGTATGACCGTCTTCACCCATTCCCAACATAACCAGGTCAAATAAAAGCTCAGGATTTAAACGAGTTTGATAATCTTGCAAAGCCGCTTCGGCTCCAAGTTCAGTCGCCATATAATGAATCTGATTTTCCGGTATATCGCACTTGTCCAGCCAGTATTCTTTTAGAGGAGTACGATTGCGTTCCGGATCATCCAAAGGGAGACAGCGTTCGTCGCCCATATAAACATGCCAGTAGCGCCAATCGCTGCGCGCCGTCTCGCCAAGCAGTTGATAAATGCGATTTGGAGTTGTTCCTCCGGCTGTTACCAGATGAAATTCCCCCCTTTCGCGAATCGCTTCGTCCGCCAAGGCACAGATATAATTTTTTGCGGTTTGTGCAAGCCGTTCGGCGTCATCGAAACAGCGCCAATCTTCGGGTAATGGCATTCTCAATTCCTGATTTATTGTCAGCCGTGTATTTCCGGCTCAAAATGGTAGCGCCAGGTCTGTTCGGGCGAATCAAATAATTTCGAAGCTCCCTGCGGCCCCCAAGTCCCGGATTGATAAGTATCAATATAGGAACTCTCCGAAGCCCAGGCCTGGATTACCGGATCAACCACATCCCAAGCCGCTTTCACCTCGTCGTAACGCAGGAACAAAGAACGATCGCCCTTGATGACATCCAGAAGCAGTTCCTCATAAGCATCGTAACTTTGTTCATCGTCGGCTTTCAGTGCCGCATCCAGACTAATTTGCTCAGTCTGAATTTCCAGCCCCGGCTGTTTGGCAGTCATTTCCACCCGAATCGATTCTTCCGGTTGAATACCGAATACAATCCAGTTCGGATCCATTTTCTTCACTTGAGATTCGCGGAAGAACTGTTTCGGCGGGTGTTTAAAACAGATCGCAACGATGGTTCGATTTCTCGGCATATTTTTGCCGGTTTGGATGTAAAACGGTACGCCGGCCCAACGCCAGTTATCGATATACAGTTTCATTGCCGCATAAGTTTCGGTCACACTGTCTTCGGCCACTCCCGGTTCGTCCAGGTAAGCCGGAACGGAATTTCCCTTGACCTTCCCTTCCGAATACTGAGCACGATAAGCTTGCGCATTGACCTGCTTCTTAGAAATTTTTCTTACTGATTTCAACAACTTAACTTTTTCATTGCGCAAATCCTCAGCATCCATTGAAGCCGGCGGTTCCATTGCTACCAATGCCAAGAGCTGCAACAGATGCGATTGAATCATATCACGCATGGCGCCACTGGTATCGTAATAACCTGCGCGGGTTCCAATCGGACGATCTTCAGCATGGGTGATCTGAATATGATCAATGTAATTGCGGTTCCAAAGCGGCTCCATCATCAAATTGGCAAAACGGAATACCATAATATTCTGCACCATTCCCTTACCGAGATAATGGTCGATACGGTAAGTCTGTTCCTCCTTAAGAAAATGATTCAGACGTTTTTGAAGCTGCTTGGCGCTCTCCATGTCGTAACCGAACGGTTTTTCCAGAACCACCCGTTTCCAGCCGTCGGATTCGTTTAAGAGCCCGTTACGCCCAAGTCGTTCCACCGCCGGTGCAAACTGATCGGGACCGAGAGACAAATAAAAAGCGATATTGGTCGGCCAGTTATTCTCGTGGATATGTTCCTTCAGACGTGCGTAACAAAGTTCGTCAAGTACATCCATTTTGAAATAATCCAGACGACTGCAGAAACGCTCGCAAACTTCGTCCTTAATCCCGCCGCGAGCCTTGGGAACCACAGCTTCTTTCACCGTTTCTATCCACTGTTCCCGGTTCCAGTTACGTCGGCCGATCGCAAGAATTTTAACGTTACTTTCCAGTCTACCGTGTTCATCAAGGTGATAAAACGCCGGCATTAATTTGGTCATTGACAGGTTTCCAGTTGCGCCAAAAACAACATAAGTACAGGGTTGCGGCATGATTAAACCTCGTATGTGGTTGAGCTGATCCGACCTCCGGACTGAATCCAGTCGGTATGGAAAAAGGTTCCACGTGGAGCATCGATACGCTCATAAGTATGAGCGCCAAAATAATCTCGTTGCGCCTGCAGCATATTGGCAGGAAGTTTGGCAGTTTTATAACCATCAAAAAATGCCAGTGCCGAGCTGAGAGCCGGTGTCGGAATTTGTCTCTGGATAGCAAAAATCACGGCTTTGCGCCAATTTTCATCGGCATTTTTCAATGCCGAAGTAAAGAAATCTGCCATCAAAAGATTGGTCAGCTGAGGATCTTTCTCATAAGCAGCTTTGATTTCGCCCAAGAAAGTGCTGCGGATAATACACCCCCCGCGCCACATCAATGCAATTGCACCGTAATTCAAACGCCATCCAAACTCGTTTGCCGCTTCGGTCATCAGCATATATCCCTGAGCATAAGAGATGATTTTCGAAGCATATAACGCATCGTGAATAGCACTGAGCATCGCCGATTTTTCATCTTCGCTTAAAGGTTGAGAGATTGCCGGTTTGCCGAAATGCGCTTCGGCACGAATACGTTCATCCTTGAGTGCCGACAAACAGCGGGAATAAACCGATTCGGTAATCAGAGTAACCGGCATACCCAATTCCAAAGAACTGATTCCGGTCCATTTCCCGGTTCCTTTCTGCCCAGCCGCATCGAGAATTTTATCGACCAACGGCTGACCATCCTCATCTTTAAACTTAAGAATTTCGGCTGTAATTTCAATTAGATAACTATCAAGAACACCTTGATTCCACTCAGCAAATACCGCCTGGCATTCATCAGCACTCAATCCCATACCGTAACGCATCAGATGATAAGATTCGGCAATTAACTGCATATCGCCATATTCGATACCGTTATGCACCATTTTAACGTAGTGGCCGGCTCCCCCTTCGCCAACCCAATCACAACAGGGCTGGTCGTCGGCCTTGGCGGAAATGGATTGAAAAATCGGTTTTACCGCTTCCCAAGCCTGAGGGTTTCCACCGGGCATAATTGACGGGCCGTGACGGGCTCCTTCCTCACCGCCAGAAACACCGCTACCAATAAAAAGGATGCCTTTTTCTTGCAACTCGGCGGTTCGACGGTTTGAATCGGTATAGAGAGAATTCCCTCCGTCGATAATAATGTCACCGGGCTCTAATAAAGGAAGCAACTGATCAATAAACAGATCCACCACTTCACCGGCTTTGACCATCAACATAACTTTTCTTGGAACACTTAAACCCGCTACAAAAGATTCCAAATCAAAATAGGGAAAGAGTTTTTCATTATTCGGTTCGGCAGCGATAAATTCATCGGTTTTTTGTCGGGATCGGTTGTAAACCGCTACTTTAAAACCATGATCAGTCATGTTTAAAACCAAATTCTGCCCCATTACGGCTAAACCAATTAAACCGATATCAGCCTTGTCTGCTGCCATAACATCTCCTAAAAACTCAAACGTTACCGGATGAGTGAAATTCTTCGATCAACCCTGATCCATTCAGCATTATATAGCTGTTCGCTACTATTAAAGTTTTAATAAATCTTACTTGAAATAAAGTCTTTTCAGGCAGTTTTGTTTCATTGAAAAAAGGATGAATAAAATTTTTCCTACTGTCCATGCTGAACATCTAAAAAATCCATTAAATGCTCTAAAACAGTGCAACTCGAAATAAATCAATAAACCACGGAAGTAAGAAAAAACGGATTGATTTACCCGCTTAATGCGGAGTTTTTACCTGAAAAGACCATTATTTACCACACTGCACGAATTTATATAATTAACCCGATTGGTGCTTGAAATATAAAAAGCAAAAAATATGCTTAATAAATAAAACCATGGGGATTTTTATAAAAGAACCAAAAAAACTTTCCCGGTTCGATAGCATTTTCATGCTCGGACACCAAACCAGGAAAGTCAATCGGAAGCATTGAAAAAAGCCAGAATCATTGCGGAAACCGTATCCTGCGCAACCGCTACTCCAACTTTTTTATCCTGATCCGTTTTTAGATAAACATACGCAATCGCCATGGCATCCTTGCCCAGATTTCCTTGAAGATTCGGAATCGGATCGTGCAATGCATGTTCGGAATAATCGATAATATCAATCGATTGCCCGGATTGTTTCTGGTAAGCGTCACAAACCGCACTTAAAGTCCCCTGGCCCATACCTTGCCAGGTTTGGCCGTTCAACTGAACTTTCAAAAACTCTACATCTGACTGGCGATCCATTTGATAATTCTGCAATTCCAGAGAGTCATCATTCAAACCGTAATGTCTGCAAAAGGTTTCATACAGATCCAGATGACTGACAACACCACCTTTATCTTCCGCCAGTTTCTGAGCAATCGGCGCAAAATCTACCTGTAGCCACTTTGGAAGATTCAAACCGTATTCCTGCGCCAGTACAAAAGCCGAACCGGCTTTACCAGACTGACTGTTGACACGAATAATCGCTTCGTAATCACGGCCGATATCTTTTGGATCTATTGGCAGATAAGCGACATTCCATGGTTGTTCGTCTTTTTGCGTCAGCAAACATTTTCGAATGGCATCCTGGTGCGAACCGGAATAAGCAGTGTAAACGGCTTGTCCGACCCAAGGATGACGAATATGAGTTGGAATTTGCGTCACTTCTTCGACAACCTCTATCCAATCATCCGGATCGGCCAGATTCAATTCGGGATCGATTCCTTCGCTGTACAGATTCATTGCCAAAGTAACAATGTCCATATTTCCGGTTCGTTCACCATTGCCCAGAAGTGTTCCTTCGACACGCTCGGCACCGGCCAGCATAGCCAGCTCCGCTGCAGCCACAGCACAGCCGCGATCATTATGGGTATGAACCGAAATGATCACCGATTCCCGATTCTGTAAATGAATAATAAAATACTCGATCTGATCGGCAAAACGGTTGGGCGAAGTGCTTTCCACTGTCGCCGGGAGGTTAAGAATGCATTTATTTTGTGGCGTCGGCTGCCAGACATCCATTACCGCCTGACAAACTTCAACAGCGAAATCCGTTTCGGTCTGAGAAAAGCTTTCCGGTGAATATTGAAATACCCATTCGGTTTGCGGATACCGCTCGGCATAATCCCGAACCCAAGTCGCCCCATCTACGGCAATTTGCTTGACTTCCTGTCTGTTTTTACAGAAAACCTTATCTCTTTGTACCTTTGAAGTAGTGTTATAAACGTGAATTACCGCCTTCTTCACCCCTTCAAGGGCTTCGTAAGTCCGTTGAATCAGATGCTCACGCGCTTGAACCAAAACCTGTACCGTCACATCGTCCGGTATTCGGTTTTCTTCGATCAAACGACGGGTAAAATCGAACTCCAACTGGCTGGCGGAAGGAAAACCGATTTCAATGGTTTTAAAGCCGATCGATACCAATTTATCCCATAATTTAAGCTTCTGCTCCACGGTCATGGGTTTCGCTAAAGCCTGGTTGCCATCTCTTAGATCGACACTTACCCAAATCGGCGCCTTTGTAAGGCGAACGTTCGGCCACTGACGATTGGGTAAATCGGGCGTCACCGTTGGGCGGTATTTATGGAAATTCATAGTATTCATCTGTTTTTCTCGTAAAAATAAGCCAATTGAAGTTCATCGAGTAGTGTGTCTGACTCTGAGAAAATTTTATCAATAGATCAGGTATATTAAATTGCAAAACATCAATTGATTGGGTTATTTTTAGAATAAAATTTCAATATCAAAATAAAAAATAGAATTTTATTTTAAATAAGCATTTTTCATTTAAACTGTCTGACAAAAAGTTTATTGGAGAAGCCATGCAACTGGATAAATTTGATCGAGAAATTTTGATTGCATTGCAGAAAAACGGACGTTTGAGCAATCAGGAACTGGCCGATCAGATCGGCCTGTCTCCATCTGCGTGTCTACGCCGATTCAAGGCATTGGAAACCAGCGGAATCATTCAAGGCTACCGGGTTCAGCTGGACGCGAAGAAACTCGGGCTGGACTTAATGGCACTGGTTCATATCTCAATGGACAAACACACCAAAGAACGTTTTAGCGTATTTGAAACCGAAGTGGGCAAACTCCCGAATATCATCGAATGCCTTCTCCTGACCGGACAGAGTGCCGATTATCAGCTTAAAGTCATTGTTAAGGATCTGGATGCCTATCAGGATCTGCTGCTGAATCACATCACTCAAATCTCCGGGGTCAGTGGAGTCCATACCAGCTTTGTTTTAAGAAAAGTCATTGATAGCGGAAGAATACCGATTTAATCAAAAACTATTTTTATATAAATCTAAAAAAATTATATATCTATATGATTTGAAAATACTTTTTCATACGGTCGTATAAGCAGTTATTTATATTAATTTCTGATACCAAGATAAAATATCATGTTTTCCTTATTTGTTTTCTCTGTGCTAATCTGCCCATTGGGCTTGATTAACCGAGGGAAAATCTTATGTTGGAAACATTCAAAAATTTATGGTTTAGAAACCCCAGAGAAAAAGATATTTTCATCAATGATATCGCAGTTCGAATCCGCGCCGGTTTGCTGCTTTTTATCCCGATCTATATGAGTTTTACCCTTTACGATGCGGTATTCGGTACTCACTGGGTTGTTGATGGAAATACCGCTGTCGATTCCTACGACACCGACTGGGACGGAAACATTATCTATACCGTCGAAGCAATTAAACGCGCTTACGACTACAGCGTCCAAACTTGGGTTTTGTGGTATGCGCTGTTTGAAATGATCGCCGGAATGTTCGTATTCACTTCTCGTTTTTCACCAACGATCCTGATCGCTTCGATCCTGGCCAGCAAGCAAGAACCAAAATGGAAACCTCTGGTTCCGAAACGTTTTGCCTGGACCTTGGGATCAAGCTTTATTGTCGTGTGTCTGGTGTTCTTCAATCCGGAAGTGCTTGCAGAGTGGATCAATTCCCTGTTCGGAACCAGTTTGCCGACGACCTTCAATTACATGCCTTACTGGATTCCACTGATTCTGGTATGGATCTGTCTAGGATTCATGTGGATGGAAACCGTACTCGGCTTCTGCGTCGGATGCAAAATTCACTCTCTACTGGTCATGTTGAAAGTTCTTGACGAACCATGTGAAGCTTGCGGCAACATTGACTGGGATGAGATTCGCCGTAAAAATGAAGAACGTTTAAAAAAAGAAGCCGAAGCTGCAGGAAGTCACTGATTTCCCCACTTCAGCAGGTAATAAAAAAGGCGCTGAAAAGCGCCTTTTTTATTTGCGAAAACCACTTTAAAACAAAGAGGCATTTATCTGCATATGCACCCAGATACTGGCAACATAACCCAATGCAATCGCCGGTGTCCATTTCAGGTGATTAAAGAAGGTATACAACCCTTTTGACTGCCCCATCAAGGCTACCCCGGCAGCCGAACCGATCGACAAGAGCGACCCCCCTACTCCGGCGGTTAAAGTCACCAGTAACCATTGACCATGCGACATATCAGGATTCATGGTTAAAACTGCAAACATGACCGGAATATTATCAACAATCGCCGATAAAATTCCCACGGAAATGTTGGCTTCGGTCGCCCCCCAGCTGTTGTACATTACATCCGAAGCAACCGCCAGATACCCAAGCGTTCCCAAGCCGCCTACAGCTAGAATAACCCCGAAGAAGAACAGCAGCGTATCCCACTCTGCACGGGCGATTTTGTTAAAAATATCAAATGTAATCGGTTTTCCATCAAGATGAGTCGCCCCTTCTCCCTGATTACCGATTTCATAAGAAACTTCGCCGGTTTTCTTCAGATAATAAGCAAAGAATTGCAGATAAGCCAAGCCCATCATCATCCCTAATACCGGCGGCATATGCAGGAAGTTATGCATGGAAACGGCTGTTGCGATGGTTAATACAAACAAAAAGAGAATTCGCTTCGCCCCACGGCGCATCGAAACTTTTTCATCCAAAGACTGCGGTTTTTCTTTCGGCAGGAAGAAAGTCATAATCAAGGCCGGAACAACAAAATTCACCATTGACGGAATAAACAGATCAAAGAATTCGTGGAACTCAAGCAACCCTTTCTGCCAAACCATCAAGGTAGTAATATCCCCGAAAGGACTGAAGGCACCACCAGCATTGGCGGCAACCACAACATTAATAAAACCAAGACTGACAAAGACCGGTGATGAAGCCCCGACCGCCAAGATCACCGCCCCCATCAATAATGCTGTCGTCAGGTTGTCGGCAACCGGAGAAATAAAGAAGGCCAGAAAACCGGTGATCCAGAACAACTGTCTATAGCTGAATCCCTTCGAAACCAGCCAGCCGCGTAAAGTATCGAAAACACGACGCTCTTCCATCGCATTGATATAGGTCATTGCCGCCAACAGGAACAGGAAAAGTTCTGCAAATTCAAGGATATTATGTCGAACTGCCGCTTCGGCTACACCGTCCATTCCATGCTGCTGCATGGTAATGGCAATGATCGCCCAGATCAAACCGGCAGCCAGAATAACCGGTTTGGATTTTCGTAAATGGGTAAATTCTTCGGTCATTACCAGAAAATAGGCGACAATAAAAATTCCCAGACTTAAAAATCCGGCCCAATGTGTAGTGAAATCATAATCTCCAGCGCCTTCCGAAGCCCATGCCCATAAAGGCAAAAGCATCAACAACCCACCTGTAATAAACTTTCGCAGTCCAAACATCTCTTAATCCCAAGTAATAAAATCGATACAATTAATATCAGTAATAACTTATTTTATATAAAATTCAGTCACTTTAAATTCAAAACCCTTTGATAAAGCCGACTTTGGTTTCATCATAACGAATTTGAATTTATATTGAGAGTTTTGCGTGAACAGGATTTAAAAGAAAGAGCATTTCCTTTTCCTGATTGAGCGAAAATGCCGCTGATAGCCATTTATTAGCGAACTTTCTGTAAAAATCCGTCAAGAGTTACTTACTTTTACTCAGGATGCCAAACGCACGCAAAAACCTCAAATTAAAACTATGTTGCACAAAAATTTAAGGCCAGCTTTATGAAAGTTAAATTGCTTAGAAAAGAGTACGAAATTTTCGCCCCGTGGGAGAAAACCTTCGATAAGGTTGTTACTCCGTTTGAAAACTTCATACACAATCAAACCACCACCGGTTTAATTTTGCTGTTGATGACAATCGTTGCTCTGATTTTCGCCAACAGCCCGCTTGCCGAACCTTACGAACATTTTTTCCATACCCATTTTTCAATCGAATTCGGAAACATCGGCATCGATCATTCCATTCACCACTGGATTAATGACGGCTTAATGGCAATATTCTTCTTTCTGGTCGGTCTGGAGATCAAACGCGAAGTGCTGGTCGGTGAACTTTCCGATCCGAAAAACGCAGCATTGCCAATCATTGCCGCCATCGGCGGAATGGTATTTCCGGCACTGATTTTCTATTCAATCACTCAGGGAACGCCTGCTGAAACCGGTTGGGGAATCCCGATGGCAACCGATATCGCTTTTGCGATCAGTGCTTTGGTTATTCTCGGTAAGCGCGTTCCAACCGCGCTGGTCACCTTTCTGGTCGCTCTGGCAATTGTAGACGATCTTGGAGCGGTAACGGTCATCGCCCTGTTCTATACCGACCAGATTCATCTGAACTACCTGCTGACCGCCTTTGCTTTCTTCGGACTTTTAATCGTCTTCAACCGTGTCGGTATTCATAAACCGCTTCCTTATTTCATTATCGGGGGCTTTATGTGGGCAGCAATGCTGGAATCCGGCGTTCATGCCACCATCGCCGGTATTTTGACCGCTTTGACCATTCCGGCACGCCCAAAATTTGATCCTAAGTTCTTCCATGAACACATTGATAAACTGGTTCAGGATTATCATCGTGCGGATCGCAACCACCCGAACTATCAGCTATCCGATGAACAGAAATCGATTCTTCATCAAATGGAAAGTGGCGTACATCGTGTTCAGGCGCCTCTTAACCGTCTGGAGCATAATCTTCACCTTCCGGTTGCTTTAATCATTATTCCTTTGTTTGCCCTGGCCAACGCCGGTATTGCTCTGAACTGGGGACAAATGGGCGACCTTCTGGTACAGCCGGTGACACTGGGAGTCATGTTCGGTCTGGTATTCGGAAAAGTGATCGGCATTGCCGGCATTTCATGGCTGGCGATTAAATTAAAACTGGCCAAATTACCGACCGGTTCCAGTATGAGCCAGCTATTCGGCGTATCTTTTCTGGGAGGGATCGGATTTACCATGTCGATCTTCATTGCCGATCTGGCATGGGAGCCAGGTAACAGTATGCTTCTGGAAGCAAAAACCGGTATTCTGATCGCTTCGTTAATTGCCGGAGTCTTCGGCTATGTCTGGTTGAGATATGTTGCCAAGGGCACTCCAGGTCAAACAAACGCCTGATTTTTCCTGTCTTTGCGAAATATCTTAAACAAGCAATAAAAATCCCCGGTAAACCGGGGATTTTTTTATGCTCTGAAATTAAATACCTCAATCGAAATTAAAGTCGTCCAGGCTTGGCTGCGGTGGATGGCCGTCATAAATCAGATTCGTACGATACTGGATGTAGCTTTCACGAGCGAATATATAAGGATCCGGTTGAGTTTTCAACTCGTCGAACAACTTTGAAACCGCGGCATAATCGATAAATTTATCAACCGCAAAAATCAGCAATTTACCGACATCGTCCGTCTCGATTAAATACGGATACACCGGGTTGTACAAACTGTCGACGCTACCGCCAACCAACTCCCGTGTGGTATAGGGACCGATCACTGGTAAAACCAGGTAATTCGACTGCTGCCAAACTCCCCATTTGGCCATGGTTTGCCCGAAATCTTCTTTTTTATCCTCAAGTCCGGCCGGAGTGGCAATGTCCAGAATCCCGAAGAGTCCGAACGTCGAATTGATGACAAAACGCATAATCCCGGAAAAACCGTCTTCGAAATTTCCTTGCAGAAAGCTGTTTAGTGAAGAAAGCGGAACCGCCAGATTATTGAAAAAATTGTCTACGCCTCCTCTGACTGGAGCCGGAACATAAAAGTTGTAAGCTTGAGCAACCGGTTGTCCGACGTTTTCATTAAACGACATATTGAACTCGAACATATCTCGATTGAAAGATTCATATGGATCCTGAGAGTTAATGACTTCAAGTGGTGGTTGGGTGCTTGTCTGCTCCGTCGGGTCACCACTTTCGGCAAAAGCCGGAGAATTTAATAAAAACAGGGCACTTAAAGTGCAGGCTTTAACGTATTTCATAAAATTAAAACTCAGGAATTAATCGATTGGTTGAGTGCAGGAAAGATTGATTTGGTCGATTGCTTCTTTGAAACGTTGCAGGATTTTCATTCTAGGAAAGCTTTTACGCCATGCCAGAGCAACGATTCGCTCGGCTCCCTGTCCTGACAGGTCTTTTATTGTAAAAAGCCCCTGATCGCGATCTGAGAGCGAAGTACACGGAAAAATAGAAATCCCAGCACCGGAGGCAACCATATAACGGATTGTTTCCAACGAACTGCCTTCCAGAGTCTTCTGCAGATGGTCGTGATGGTAATTCATCAACAAATTCGGATAAATTTCGATTACCTGTTCCCGGAAACAGTGACCAGCTCCCAGAAGCAGTACTGTTTCGCTTTCCATTTTCTTCAACGAAATTTTCCCTTCGGTCCGGGCCATCGGATAAGTATTGGGAATAATTGCTTTGAAAGGTTCTCTGTACAGAGGCATGGTTTCAATATTAGGTTCATCAAACGGCAGAGAAAGAATCACTACGTCTAATTCGCCGGATTGCAATTTATTAGCCAGAACGTGAGTGTAATTTTCTTCGATGATCAAGGGAACATTCGGAGCGATTTTGTGAAACTCGGGAATCAGCTTAGGCAAAAGATAAGGTGCAACCGTATAAATCGCGCCGATTTTAAGTTCGGCAGTCATATCTTCCTGAGATTCCTGAGCGATTTCTTTAATCATTTGACTGCGTTCCAGAATCTCTTCGGCGATTTTAATGATTTTTTCGCCTATAGGTGTGATGAGTACATCCTGTTTGCGTCTTTCAAAAATAATGACTCCCAACTCTTCTTCGAGTTTTTTGATTGCTACGCTGAGTGTCGGCTGACTGACGAAACAGGTTTCCGATGCTTTACGGAAATGTTTCTCCTTAGCGACAGCAACAATGTATTTGAGTTCGTTTAGAGTCATAAAGAAACCTTTAAAAATAAGATTACTGTGGGTAATTGCTCAATGTTTATAAAGTATATAGATTTCTTATTTATACTTTTTTGTTATTTTACTTAGGAATCGGAATTCTGTAGATAAAAACGGATTTCAATTTAAATTCATTTACTTAAATTGTGGTTATGGTGTGAGCAATCCTTGTTATAAGTCCTGTGGGTAAATGTGGGTGTTTTGTGGATAAATTTTCAGTCTGGTATAAAATACCGTTTTATCCACAAAATGACACATTTTATCCAAAGGGTTTTATCCGGAAAAGGCGTTATTTTAATGAATTTTCGAATGGCATGATATTTATGAACGAAACTTCGATATTAGAACTGATTCGCAAACGTAGAACCAGTTATCAATTTCTCGATTCTGCTTCGCATCCGTTACCGGATGAAGAGCTGAAAATTTGTCTGCAATCGGCTATCTGGGCACCAAATCATAAATTGACTCAACCGTGGCGTTTTTGGGTATTGGGGACGGAAAGAAAAAAACGCATTGCCGGAATTTATGCGGAAAACCGTGCGCGCAAACAGTCACAGAGTGATCCGGGTCTTTATGGCTGTGCTTATGAAAAGGCGATCGAGAAGTTTAACCGAATTCCGAAAATCGTTATAGTTGGTCAGATTTTGGCAAAAGATCCTGTTGTCGCCAAAGAAGATTATGCCGCCTGTTCCTGTGCGATTCAGAATTTTCAATTAGCGGCCTGGTATCAGCAAATCGGCGTGCAATGGAGTACCGGGCCGATTTTAAAAGACCCGAGAACCTATGATGTACTGGGAATCGACCCGGATGAATGCGAATTGATCGGAGCCTTGTATATGGGGAAAATTGATGAAAACTGCTGTCCAAATCAACAGGTGAAGCGTAAACCGGTTGATGAGGTGACAGTTTTTACCGATTAAATCTGAATTTCGTCGGTTTCTTCGTAAATCATTCTAGTAGGGCGGTTCAGGCTCCGTAAGGCCTTCTTGAACATCAGTTTGTTCTGGACCGGTTCTGGAAGGTCGGTAAACAGCATCAGGTTTTTATCGATCAGGATTTCGATCAAATCTTCAATGACGCGAACCATGTCCAGATCAAGTTTGTCGAGAATTTTTTTGATTGTTTCTTCCCGGTTGGGCATGGTTTCCAGAAATTGTCTCAGTTCCGGATCGTAAAAGCTGATTTCTTCCCGGTTTTCGGAAGGGTCGAATTCAATTCGTTCGATATTGCCTTCGGCGTTGCGTTCAATATAAACCATTTCTCTTTCCTAAAAATCGTTACGTTACGTGAGGGGGAGTGCAGCCCTTGGTAGTTAATCGTCCAATTCCGATAAAACATTACCCATTAATGCCGTTAAACGATCGTTTTCCGAATAATCGACCGGACAATCGATAACGGTTACCGTTGGAGTTTTCAGAGCTTCTCTCAGCGTCGGTAGAAGGTCTTTCGCGGATTCAATACGAATGCCCCGGGCACCGAAAGATTTAGCGTAGTCGACAAAATTAGGGTTCTTGAAATCGATGTAGGCGGAACGTCCGAAACGTCTTTGTTGTTTCCATTCGATGAGTCCATATTGACTGTCGTTCCAGATGAGTACGACAATTGGTGCCTGAACCCGCAGGGCGGTTTCGATTTCCTGTGAGTTCATCATAAAGCCGGCGTCTCCGGTAACGGCGACAACCGCTTTTTCCGGGAAGGCGAGTTTGGCGGCAACCGCGCCGGGCACGGCGATTCCCATACCGGCAAAACCGTTGGAGATAATACAGGTATTCGGTTCGTCGCAGCGGAACATGCGGGCCATCCACATTTTATGGGCTCCGACATCACTGATGGCGATATCCGACGAGTCCATGGCGGTGCGCAAGTCCCAAATGATTTTTTGCGGCAACATCGGCCAGGCATCGCTTTTGCGGCAGCGGTTCATTTCGTTGATCATGGCTTCGCGCAGATGGAATTCGGTTTGTGCCGATTTAATCGGGGAAGCAATGGCTTCACCAAGCGCTTCGAGATTTTTACCGATATTTCCGATCAGCTCGACGCTCGGAATATAGCTGGTATCGACTTCTGATTTTTTGGTATCGATATGAATAATGGTATGTTTACGGTTTGGATTCCAAAGATGGGGATGGTATTCCACCATATCGAAACCGACACAGATAACCAGATCTGCATTTTTGAAGCCGCCGTTTTCGTAATCTCCCTTCTGCAGACCGGCGGTTCCGATCGCCATCTCGTTGTAAAAGGGGATAACGCCTTTGGCCATAAAGGTATTTACGACCGGAATTTTGTGGCGTTCAAGGAATTTTAAAATGTGTTTGCCTGCATGGGCACGAACGGCACCGTTTCCAACCAGAATAAGCGGGTTGACGGATTTTTCGACCAGTTTCGCAGCCTGTTTGATCAAGGAGCGGTCGGCAAAGGTCAGACGATTGGCGCTGTCGGAAAGCGGCGGAGTTTCGATGGTATCCATCTCGACAATGTTTTCCGGCAAATCAATAAAGGTTGCCCCCGGTTTTTCCGCCTGTGCAAGTTTGAAAGCCTTGCGTACCACTTCCGGAATTGTTTCCGGTTCCAGTACTTGTGTGGCGTACTTGGTGATCGGTTTGAACATGCTGACCAGATCGACCACCTGATGGGATTCTTTATGCATTCGGGTTGTTGCCGCCTGACCGGCAATGGCAACCAGAGGAGCATTATCCATATTGGCATCGGCGACGCCGGTTACCAGATTGGTTGCTCCCGGCCCGAGTGTCGATAAGCAGACGCCGGGTTTTCCGGTGAGTCGGCCGTAGACGTCCGCCATAAAAGCCGCTCCTTGTTCGTGTCGGGTAGTGACAAAGCGAATATCGGAATCAAGCAGTGCATCCATCAGCTCCAGATTTTCTTCGCCTGGAATACCGAAAATGTATTCCACGTCTTCGTTTTCTATACATTGAACAAATAATTTAGCGGCTTTCATAAGTGTCCCGTCTGTTTGAAAGATTCGTTGTGTTCACGAATTTAAATGGCTATTCGAGAGTTTTAGAATTCGAGGTTCTAAAGTTTTAATTATGCAGGCTGCTGTGCCAAATGACTAGCCGAAGTTACAAAATAGAAAAAATGGGCTGGAGGAGGGGATCGGTTTTCGGGTTTTTAAGCCGAAAACCTTGGATTTGGCGGATTGAAAATCAGCGGCGTGTCAGCAACTCGACAGTTTGCCAGAGTTTTTTGCGACTGCCGGTCATGGGAACGTCGGTAACGTACTTACCGTTTACAACCACGGCCGGTACGCCTTCGATTCCATAGTCCTGAGTCAGTTTGGCAGCCTTGCGAACCAGCTGTTCGACTTTGAAACCTTTGAAGGTATCGATAAAGTCCGCTTTTTTGACTCCGAAACGCTCAAAAAATACTGCCACGTCTTCGACCGAAGTGATACGCAGATGATCGCGGTGAATTGCAGTGAAGAAGGCGCCGTGTGATTGATCCAGTACTTTAAGTTCTTGGGCAGCGTAAAAAACTCGAGCCATGAAAATCCATACGGGGTTATTGAAAACAACCGGCATACGTTCGAAATAGATATCATCCGACTTTTTTTTGAGCCAATCGTTGAGACTGTCTTCAAGGTGATAGCAGTGCGGGCAGCTGTAACCGAAAACTTCGACTGCCTTTTTGGAATAAGGTGCGATCGATTGTGGATTATTGACCGGTTTAAAATTTACGCCGGGGGTTAAGATAATCGGTTCCTGAGCCCAGACTTGAGGAGCCAGGGCTAAACTTGAACCGAGAATTGCCGCCTGTTGAATAAAGGAACGTCGTTTCATACTGATGAGCCTTAATTAAAGTTCGCCGTAAGAGTGCAGGCCGGACAAGAACATATTGACCCCAAGGAAAGCGAAGGTAGTGATCAGCAGACCGATGAATGCCCACCACGCCATCGGTGTTCCGCGCCAGCCTTTCGACATACGAATATGCAACCAGGCAGCGTAGTTTAGCCAAACGATCAATGCCCAGGTCTCTTTTGGATCCCAGGACCAGTAGCCGCCCCAGGCTTCAGCGGCCCACATGGCACCCAAAACGGTGGCAATGGTAAAGAAAGCAAATCCTAGGGAGATGGTTTTATACATCAGGTCGTCCATGGTTTCCAGAGACGGCATTTTGGATGCAAAAGCACTTTGCGGATTTTTCTGCAGTGATTTATGAGTAATCAGATAAGCCACCCCGATCATGGCGGCAATTGAGAAGGCGCCGTAACCGATGAAGTTGGCCGGAACGTGGATCTTCATCCAGTAACTCTTCAATGCCGGTACCAGAGGCTGAATAACGTGCGCTCCGCGATCAAAGGTGTACCACAACAGGAAGGCGACGGCAGCACTGATAACCAGCATAACGAATCCGCCCAGTGATCGGGTTTTGTATTTTTGCTCGTAAAACAGGTAGATCAAACCGGTCAATACGATGAAGAGAATAAAGACTTCATACAGGCTGCTGACCGGAATGTGACCGTAATCGAAATTGATGATATAGGATTCGCGCCAGCGAACCATCATGCCGACCAGGCCGAACATGACCCCGGCCCAGACGAAAGTCGTAGCCGTTCTACCGGTAAATTCAGATTTATTGTACAGGGCAAAGAAGTAGGTTACGGTAGCCAGAACGAACAGAGCGCTCATCCACATGAAAGCGGATTGACTGGATACCAGAAACTTCAGGAAGAAAGCCTGTTCATTGGCGGTAATGAGGTTGCCGTGATTCTGATAAGTCCAAAGTGCCAGCAGAGTCAGCCCGGTCACCCAGAGAGTCAAAGGCTGCAGACTCGGCCAGAAACGACCCAGCCAGATTAAACCGGCGGCCGATCCGATCAGAATCCCGACTTCGTATACATCCATTAATTGGCCATATTGCATCCAGGCATAAAAACTGCCCAGAATGACAAAAATAAACCATGCAATGTCTCTCAAAGAGAACGATTTTTTCTCCTCTTGGAGGTTATCCATATAGGTATCTGTTTGCATATCAATTGCCCTATGTTCGTCCCTTAAAATATCTAGCGATTTTAAACCTTCGCCAGGGGGGTGATCATTACTTTTTATTATCAAAGTGTTTAATTTGTTCTAACAGACCGTCAAGTTCCCGCTTTGTTTCTGGCAGATTTTTGTTGTCTTTGGCGGCAATGGTCAATTCAGTCGTGTCACCGTCCGTTTTGCGTAGGTGAATCCAGACGCGTCTCTGGCGGACATAGAACAGGAAGAAGACGCCGATAATCAAGAGGGCGCTTCCCAGGTAAACAATATCCTTACCAGGCGATTTGGTAATCTGCAGTCCGGTTGCCTGAATTTCTTTAAAGCTTTCGATCGAGAAGTACATCGGAGGTCCGTATTGCGATAAATTGGCAATAACGTTTAAGGCATCCTCAAACCAGATTTTATCGGATTGAGGAATCTCATCGTTATCGGATTTAACTCTTCCTTCCTGTTCGAGAACGCTTAGATACAAGGTCTGCAAAGCAAAGCTGGTTTGCCCGAAATAGTAGTCGGCTACCTTTTTGCGTTCTTCTTCCGGAACATTTTGCTGTACAAAATCATTGATGCCGTTAAACCCTTTCTGACGGAACAGTGTTAAAAGCTGTTGCAGCAGTTTTTGTTGCAACTGATAGGTTTTTTCCGACATCGGATCGGTTTTCGGGAATTTTTCGTTAAAAATTTTGGCCGATTCTAAAGGATTGTTCAGAAGTGCCAGGAAGGTAAAGAAGCGGTCTTTTTTACGCTCTGCATCCGCAGGAATAAACAGATAACGGAATGGTTCGGCATTGCTGGTGCGCATACCGGTCATAAAGAACCAGCGATCGTCCTGTTTGCTTGGAATCATATAATTTTCGTATTCCCAGGCCTTACCTTGATCGTTACGAACCTTAAAGATGATGGTCGGCCCGTTGTTATGCATTTTTTTTCCGGTGGCTTTCTGCTCTTCTTCTGTCGCCGGAACGATGTTATGCATTTTGAAATCGTTGAGTTCAACCCGGAATTTACCTACCGGCGTTTTCAGTGGTTCGGTTTTATTGATTGCGGTATCCAGAGTCAACGGATTTACGATTGGGGAAAGTAAAGGATAGACTTTCAAGTTTAGTTTGGTTCCTCCGTCACCGAACGAAGACTGATAAATGGCATAGTTTTTATAGTAAAGCGGGTGGTTGACCGCGATGGTTTTAACAATCGGTTCGTCCAGCTCCGGTGACGTCAGGATCAGGTCACTTTCGAAAGATTTCGGCATACCGGTATCGTAATATTCGATGCGGAAATTCTTGTTTTCAATGGTAAATGGTAGTTTTTGTACCAGATAACCGTTTTCATAGGGTAGGAACAGAACATCGCTTTTCTGGTCTTCGGGAATATTAACGGTACCGCGGAACGATAGGTTATCTGTTCCCAGCCAGGATTCTGCGGCAACCTGATCCAGGCTGACGGAGCGGGTTTCTGGTTTTAGCTGACCGGTCATTTCACGGTATTTCAGCAACAGATTACTATCCAAAAGGGCGCCGACACAGATGATGATAATTGAAATATGGGTAAAGAAATAACCGAGTCGATTCCAGCTACCTTTCATGGAAGCGATGGTCAGACTGCCGTCTTCGTACTGACGCAATTTGGTTTTATAGCCATGGTGCTGAAGCAGGGCAACACTATTTTGCCGATGGGCTTCGATATCAAGCTGAGAAGTGATGGTTTGTTGATTTGGCTGGTGTTTAATGGCATTCAGCGACAGATTCTCGCTGAATTGTTGCATATCTTTGAGAAAACCGGGCCCGTTTCGAACCACACAAACACTGGTCGAAAGCAAGAGAAACAATAAAACCAGCACAAACCAGGCAGAACCGTAAACGTGGAATAATCCCAGACTGTTAAAGACTTGCGACCAGAAAGGTCCGAACTTGATGATGTAATCCTGATAAGTCTGGTTCTGTTGCAATACGGTACCGATCACCGACGCAATCGATAACATCACCAGTAGGGTAACGGCCAGATTCATCGAACCGAGAAAATTCCAGAACTGGCTCGGTCGCTTAGGTTGAGAGTGTTGTGTCTGTGTCATAAAAGTATGTTCTTTTGCCCGCAAATCCGGCTTGGAAACCTCGGTAAACCTTTATTTTATTCGGGTTTTTAGCGGGATGAATTCGTTAAAAAATAGGATAGAGTATATACTTATGTACATCATTGATAAAGTATTAAAGTTCCCTTATGCAGCATCCCTTATATCAAAAGGCGACTTATCTGAAAAGTGTGCCGAATCTGGCTCTTTGTCCGGATAATTTAACTCACGAAGTGGCTTTTGCCGGGCGATCGAATGCTGGTAAATCCAGCGCTTTGAATGTCATCACCTCGCAAAAAACCTTGGCAAGAACCAGTAAAACACCGGGTCGAACACAGTTGATCAATTTTTTTACTCTGGATGATCATCGGGCTTTGGTGGATTTACCGGGTTACGGTTTTGCCAAAGTAAATGTCAACATCAAACGGGCCTGGGAAGCAGGCTTAAGTGAATACATCGAAAAGAGTGCGGCTCTGAAGGGAGTCATTCTGTTAGTCGACTCAAGAATGCCGCCGACGGAAATCGATTTAATGATGCTCGACTGGACGCTGGAATTGAATTTACCGGTACATATTTTATTGACTAAATCCGATAAATTGAAAAAGGGGCCGGCAAAAGCCGGTCTTTTGAAATTGCGGAAGTTATTAAAAGAGCAATATCCGCATGCAAGTGCGCAACTCTTTTCCTCTTTGAAGCGTGACGGCCTGATTGAAGTCTGGAATAAACTCGACGAATGGATGGAGTATCAAAAGCCCGTTAAGCAAGAAGCCGTTGAAGAAAAGACTACAGCCACTTAAGTTTGAGCCCTTCTTTGATTGCCGACAAAATAAATGTCGGCAAAGCGCCTACCAGAGCGGCCATTGCAAGATGTTCGATTGACAGCGGCACCGTTCCGAGCACAGCATTACCAAATGAGCTGAATACCATCAGCATTGAAGCCGTTCCGGCAAGTAATACTGCGCCAATCAACCAGAGATTGCCCAAAGGTGATCGTCTATAGAGGCTGGAGAAAGTTCTGCTGTCGAATACCAGAACCAGCTGTCCCAGAACCAGAGTGCTGAAGGCAAGTGTTTGGGCATAGGCCTGACTGTCGCCTTCCTGCATTCCATACCAGAACATGAAATAAGTTACCGCCCCCATGACCAGACCACGGATCAGGATTTTCTGGCCGAGTGAATCGGAAAAGAAATGTTCGTTGCGGTCTCTCGGCAGGCGCTGCATAACATTTTTTTCTTCGCCGTCAAATCCCAGCGCAAGCGAAGGAAGTCCATCGCTGACCAGATTAATCCATAGAATCATCATCGGTGCCAGTGTCAGCAATGGTTCTTCGGCCATAACCAGAAAAGCGAACAGTATTGCTGACACTTCACTGACGTTGGTAGTCAAATCCTGACGGATAAATTTGCGGATATTATCGTAAATTCGCCGTCCTTCGCGAACCGAATGAACAATGGTGGCAAAGTTATCGTCCAGCAGGATCAGATCGGCGGATTCTTTGGCGACTTCGGTTCCGGTTATTCCCATAGCCACTCCCATATCGGCGGCTCGAAGTGCCGGTGCATCATTAACGCCGTCACCGGTCATGGCGACGACTTCATGGTTTGCCTGAAGGGCTTTGACGATGCGCAGCTTATGTTCCGGTGTTACCCGTGCAAATACATGAACCGACGTGACTTTTTCTTTTAGAGTTTCGTCATCCATCATTGAAAGTTGCTGACCGCTCAAAACCGAATCGGGATCTTTCGAGTCGATAATTCCCATTTGCCAGGCAATTGCCTGAGCGGTATTAGCGTGATCCCCGGTGATCATCTTGACTTTAATTCCAGCTTTATGGCATTCACTGATCGCTTTGATGGCTTCCGGTCTCGGAGGATCCATAATGCCCAGCAAGCCGAGAAAAATGAAGTTTTTTTCCAAAGATTCGTGCGGTTGGTCGATTTCGGAAGTCTGCAGCTTTCGATATCCGACAGCAAGGGTTCTCAAGGCGTCGTCCGCGAAATTGGAAATGGCTTCTTCTACTTTATTGTTTGCTTGAGGAAGGGCGAGCCGTTCGTTTTTGAGTTGCAAGTGATCGGCCTGTTTCAGAAAAACATCGGGAGCGCCTTTGCTGAATAACCAGCAGTCTCCTTTTTGGTCTTTGACGATCACGCTCATCATTTTGCGTTTGGAATCGAATGGAAAGCGCTTAATAACCGTTAAATCCGCATTCGGAAAATGTATGTCGGATTTTTCCGAGAACGCCAGCAGGGCGCCTTCCGTTGGGGTGCCCTGAAGTTCGGTGTGGTCTGGGTGATGCACCAGATGAGCATCGTTGCACAAAGCGGAAATTGTCAGAAGATGTTCAAGGTGTAAATCTTTAGAGGCTTGCGGGATTTGACCTTCCGAATCATAAATATCCCCATTGGTCGAATAGCCTTCTCCTTCAACGGTATAAACCTGATCATTAAGCCAGAAGCGGGTAACCTGCATTAAATTTTGCGTCAGGGTTCCGGTTTTATCGGAACAGATTACCGAAGTTGAGCCGAGAGTTTCCACCGAAGCCAGCTGGCGAACCAGACCTCTGTTTTGGTACATCTGTTTGGCGCCAAGGGTTAAGACAATGGTCAAAATCGTCAGCATGCCTTCAGGAATGGCAGCGACAGCCAGTGAGATTCCCGTAGAAATCATATCGGTAAATTCCATGCCTTCGAGAATACCGATACCGACAACGAGAACCACGACAAACAGGGCGGCACCGATCAGTACTTTGGATAGTTTATGAATCCGCTGTTGCAGGGGCGTCAGGAGGGTTTCGGTGGTTTGCATCAAATGGGCGATTTTTCCGACCTGTGTCTGCATCCCGGTTTCGCAGACAATACCGATACCATGTCCATTAACAATATGTGTTCCCATAAATGCCATATTATTCTGGTCGCCGAGCGTCAGATTCGGGTTTTCCAGTTTATCGCTGTGTTTATAGGCCGGCTCGGATTCACCGGTCAACGGAGCTTCGTCAATCTGCAACTGATGACTCTCAATCAGACGTAAATCGGCCGGCACCAGACTGCCGTGTGTCAATTTTACGATGTCGCCGCCGACCAGTTTGCTGGCCGGAATATAAGACCACTGTTGGTCGCGGAGAACCAAAGCCTGCGGCGAAGACATTTTTCGTAAAGCATCGATCGATTTTTGCGCTTTATATTCCTGAAAAAAGCTGATTCCCGTGTTAATGAAAATAATAATAAGGATGGCGATGGCGTCGCTGAGATGCCCACTGTAGAGAGACAACAGGACTCCAACTGACAGAACCCAGATAAGCGGGTTTTTCAACTGATTCAGGAGTAAGGTTCGAATGGAGGTCTGCTGGTTATCGTGAAGCCGGTTTTCACCATGCTTTTCCAGACGCGCTTCGGCTTCGCTTGCGCTAAGACCGGACTGAAGATCGCTGGCAAGTGTTTGCAATACTTGAGAACTTTCCTGTTGAAACCAATGCACGAAGGACTCCTGAATAAGGTTTTTTGAATCGGTAAACGGCACTTCTACTTTTTGAGTTTAAGAAGAATTTTTGGAAAATCGAGTATAGCGAATGGATGGTGATTAAATTTAAAGGATTTATTTCGGTTTATGCGTCAAACAGTGATGATTCAATTCGCATTGTCCCGATGTCCTCGATTCGCCGAGTAATTTTTTGAATCCGTTTTTTCGGGATTCGGATTTAAGGTTGTCGGAAGAGAGTGTTTTAATCCACTCACTGCAGTTAGATTAACAGTTTTTTCTAATATATCCCATTCCGACCGAAAAATTCCATTCGCAAGCGTTTCGATTCTCTTTTGATTGAAGTAAAGCGGGCAGAAGGATGTATATGGAATTTGTTTTGCGAAGGTTTGATGAAACAGTGGTTTTGGAATCTGCAGAATAAAAAAGCCCCGCTGAGTTGGGGTAAGGAGTATTCAGCGGGGCGTGAACGGGTTTTAGTTTATGCCGTTTATCTTTGAGTGTATAGATAGTTGATATCGTAACTGTAAGAATAGGACGTGCCTTGCGAATTGTAATTCATTGTGGCGCTGATATTTCCTTCGTTACCGCTGAATGAACAGCTGTTAACCTGCCACGAATATTCATTGCTGTTTTGTCCCTGTTGGAAATAGTCGTAGTTTTCTACCGAACAAAATTCGTCACGAGAAGCCGGTTTAGGGATGTTTTCGATGGTTATGGTATTTTGGCTGCCACTGAAACTGGTAGTAATGGTCAAGTCGTAAATACCGGATGAACCGCCGGAGTTATTGCTTTCGGTATAATCCGGAATCGTATCGTTACCGTTTTTAAAAGCGGTGACCAGTTCGTCAAATGAAGCGTATTGACTGCTGGCTTCTATCGAAGCTGCAAGATCGTCAAGCACTTTATCCCACAGGTCGCCAATTGAGAATTTACCGCTCAGGAAGTTTCCGTCAGGTAAGGTGAAGCCTGCCGAAGTCAGTGCGGTTTTAAGATCGTCGATTGCTGTATCAAGCGCATTTTGGGCAATATTTATATCGCTGCCGTTAAACCATTGATTTGGATTTTGTGCAGTTGCTTTGGCAATCATTAATTGAGTCAGAGGAGTAATGTTCACGGTACCCTCAAGCGAGCTGAAGCTGGTAAGAGTCATGTTTCCGCTGGTGATGCTGAAGGCGCATGGAAAACTCGCGCTGGGGATTTTTCCGGACCAGGAACCGTTATTTCTGGTTGTTACCGAATATTCGAAACCGGAGCCGTTAGCACATTTTGCGGTGACTTGTGCGCCACTGATTGCTTTACCGATGGCTGCGGTTCCTCCAACGTTGCTGTCTTCTGCAAACTGACCTTTGAAAGTTGGAACCTGATTGGTCAGGTTTTTAGTATCCGATACATTGATTTCATTGAATGAGCCGTCGGATTTTGCTGATAGAACGTAGGCGTAATCACCGTTTTTCCATGTGATTTCGTTACTTTGATTATAGTCTTCGTTTGTTGGATTGGTGAGCGGTGTATTTGAATCGATGGTTAGAGAACTGTCACTGCCGATAATTACGGTGTAGAAGGTTCCATCGCTCAAACCATCGACGTTTTCGCCGGAATACTTAAGAGTATATTGATTTTGTAACGATGCCGGAACGCTTACACCGCCGCCACTGTTCGAACTTGAGGAATCGTTGCAGGCCGTAAGGCTAAGCGTCAGTATTCCCAGCATGAATAAATTCAGTATCTGTTTCATGTGATTTTCCTGCCTGATTATTGGTTTTTAAGCGAGGTATTTTGTTTTTTTCGCTTAGAAAAACATTCGTTGAATGTACGGCTTTAGAATAGGCTCGGAGGGAATTGTTCGGTATCCCCTGAACAGGGGGGAAAGTAAAAAGGCCCTGTTAAGGGCCTTTAAAAAACATTCAAATATGAAAATGAATCAGAAACGGAAGCCGGCTTTCAGGCTGTAGCTGTTTTGATCGCCGATTCGGTTAGCCGAAACTGAAAGATCCATTACCATCAGATTCAAGTTGGCACCGGCAGAGAATTTTGTCAGGCTGACATCTTCGTCTTTCAGGGTAGCGGTATTTTTTGGATCGACGTTTGAGTAAACCATACCGACACTGGCAAACGGTGTCAGATTGGCAAAGCCTTTGGAAATGCCAAGATCAACACCTGCTCCGTGATAATCAATCGCATCCATTCCGCTGGTTTGAGTGTAGTTTGCACTAAGGGAAATAGCGGGATAAAGTGCGCCGCCTTCAACGAGCGCGTAACGCAGTTCACCTGTCAGGCTCGAAGCGTCGCTGTCGTCAAGTTGAGTGTATTCAATGCCGATATCCATACCGTAAGGCAGACCTTTGGTTGCATGAATGCTGTACAGGTAAAGATCATCTTTCTGCTTGTTTTGGTTAGACAGCTTGTAGTTGGTTTGGGCACGGGTTGCGGAAACGCCGATATCAAAACCAAGTACGCCTAACGGTTCGGCAGGTAAAGTCGTTCTGTGGCCGAAGATGCCAGTCAGGTTTTCGGAGAAATCTTTAAATTGCTCCTGAGTGACCAGGTTAATGGTATCGATGTTATTGTCGGCTTTAGCTTGAAAACTGACGGTCAATAACCCGGCAATCAAAGCGATGTTTAAACGATTTGTAAGCGGTTTCATAAGTAGCCCCACGGATATAAACCCATGTTTAAGACACAGGAAAAGAATTTAAATTTGTGCATATTGTATGAAATATTTATGTAAACAGTAAGTTAAATCCCTGAATAGGCGGATCAAATTTTATTTCGTTGCGATTAAACAACACTCATCGATATTCTTTTTAGTGGGCTTCGTCCCAATTCATGCCTTCGCCGATTTCGACAATCAATGGAACTTTTAATTCCAGAGCCTGTTCCATCAAAGGCTTGATTTTTTCTCGTGCGGCTTGAACATCCTGCTCGGCCACTTCAAACACCAGTTCATCGTGAACCTGCATAATCATTTTAATGTCCAGATCGGTCGATTGAAGCCATTGATCGATGCGGATCATTGCCGTTTTAATAATGTCTGCGGCGGTTCCCTGCATCGGGGCATTGATGGCGGTTCGTTCGGCATATTGACGCAGTTGACCGTTTTTGGCGTTGATATCGGGAAGGTAAAGACGACGTCCTTTCAATGTCTGGACATAGCCTTTTTCCTTGGCAAGCTGTTTGGTTTCTTCCATATAACGCAGAACGCCGGGATAACGGGCAAAATAGAGATTAATGTACTCTTGTGCGATGGGTCGCGAAACATTCAACTGGTTGGCGAGACCGAAGGCTGACATGCCGTAGATGAGTCCGAAATTAACCGCTTTGGCACTGCGTCTTTGTTCCGCAGTAACCGCTTGTAGATCAACGTCAAAAATCTCTGCCGCAGTCGCCTTATGAATATCTTTTCCCTGTGCAAAAGCGTTCAGTAAACCTTCGTCGTCAGACAGGTGCGCCATAATCCGCAATTCGATTTGCGAATAGTCGGCGGCAAGTAATTTATAACCTGGATTTGGGATAAATGCCTGACGAATACGACGGCCTTCTGTGGAACGGATTGGAATATTCTGCAGGTTCGGGTCGGTTGAGGACAGGCGTCCGGTTGAAGCAACGGCCTGCTGGTATGAGGTGTGAATTCGACCGGTCGAGTCTTCTATCTGTTTAGGCAGAGAGTCCGTATAGGTTGATTTCAGTTTGGCCAGGCTGCGATATTGCAAAATAAGGTTTGGCATTTCGTGACCGCGTTCGGCAAGTTCAACCAATACCGGCTCGGCAGTGGATGGCTGGCCTTTTGGTGTTTTTTTAATGATCGGCAACCCAAGGTTTTCGAAGAGGATGACTTGTAACTGCTTGGAGGAGTTAAGATTAAAAACTTCTCCGGCCAGTTCGTGAGCCAAAGCTTCCAGTTCGGTAAGTTTTTGCTGAATTTCTTTGCTTTGTCCGGCAAGCATATCGCTGTCGATCAAAACGCCGTTGCGTTCCATTTTTGCTAAAACCGGCATCAGTGGCATCTCAATGTTTTCAAACACTTCCTGAAGCGGTTCTTCTTGCTGCAGTTGTGGCCAGAGAGTCTGATGTAACTGCAAGGTAATATCGGCGTCTTCCGCGGCGTAATGGGCGGCGTTTTCCAGTTCAATCTGATTAAAAGTGAGCTGTTTTTTACCTTTACCGGCGATTTCTTCGAAATGAGTGGTGCGGTAATTGAGATATTTTAATGCCAGATCATCCATATTGTGCCGGGTTGCGACACTGTTCAGGCAGTAAGATTCGAGCATGGTATCAAACTGCATACCTTGCATGTCGATATTGTGATTTTTCAAGACGTGCCAGTCGTATTTCAGGTTTTGTCCGCATTTGGCTTGGTTCGGATCTTCCAGAATCGGTTTGAAAAGCTGCAATACGCGATCGCGGTCGAGTTGCGCTGGCGCTCCTTCGTAATCGTGTGCCAGTGGGATGTAGCAGGCGAGGTTTTGCTGTTTGTCGTTGTCTCTGACAGCCAGGCACAAACCAACGACCCGGGCTTCGAAATGATTCAGAGAAGTGGTTTCCGTATCGATGGCAAACAGTTTGCTGTCTGCGACGAGTTTCAGCCAGTTTTGCAGAGCGGTTTCGTCAAGTACGGTTTCGTATTCGGTGGATTGTCCGTTTGCAGGTACTGTCGGTGCGGGGGCGGAGACTGTGTTGCCGTTTTTTTTCTGAACCGTCTGACTGTGGGCTCTGGCGCCGTTGGATTTGGAAAAGGGAACTTCGCCTTTCATGATCTGCCCAAGCCAGCTACGCAGTTCATATTCTGTAAAAAGTTCACGAAGTTTTTCCATATCTGCCGGATGGCGGTTGATGTCTTCGAGGCCGATCGGCAGATCACAGTCGAGTTTGATGGTCGTCAATTCGCGGGACAACTTGAGTTGATCAAGATTGTTGCGCAGATTTTCGCCGATTTTTCCGGTAATCATTGAAGCATTTTCAACCAGGTTATCGATATTGCCGAAGGCCTGCAACCATTTCACCGCGGTTTTCGGCCCGCATTTTGGAATACCTGGAATATTGTCTGCGGTATCGCCGACCAGAGCCAGATAATCGATGATCTGATCGGGGCGTACGCCGAATTTTTCCATAACCTGATCCGGTGTCGACAAGGTGTCGTTCATGGTATTGATCAAGGTAACGTGTTCATTGACCAGCTGCGCCATATCTTTATCGCCGGTAGAGATCAGAGTATCGTGCTGACAAAGAGTGGCCTGATGAGCAAGTGTTCCCATTACGTCATCCGCTTCGACACCGTCGATGACCAGCAACGGTAAACCGAGCGCCTTGACGATTTCATGGATCGGTTCAATCTGCGAACTCAGTTCTTCGGGCATTGGTGGCCGATGGGATTTGTATTCGGCATACATATCATGGCGGAAAGTTTTACCTTTGGCGTCAAAAATGACGGCCATTTTTTCAGGCTGATATTGCTCCAGTAATTTACCGAGCATATTGATGACCCCGAAAATCGCTCCGGTCGCCTGGCCCTTGGAGTTGGACAGCGGAGGCATGGCGTGGAAAGCTCTAAACAGGTACGAAGAGCCGTCTACAAGGATGAAGGGGCTGTTCGGGTTGAAGTCGATTTGCGTATTGGAATCAGTCATTACAAGGCTCGGTTGTGGTAAAATTTGCCGAATTATTTTACCGAATAAAGAGAATATACTCTATGTCTGTCTATACCGTCGTTTCGCAGAGCGAATTGGTTGAATTTCTAAATGATTACGATGTCGGAACTTTGCATTCATTCGAAGGCATCAGTGCCGGAATCGAGAACACCAACTACTTTGTGAATACCGAGCGCGATGGTAATCAGCAACAATTTGTTTTGACGATTTTTGAACACCATACGTTCGACGAGTTGCCATATTTTCTGAATATCATGGCGTTTATGGCGGAACATAAAATCCCGACAGCGCATCCGATTCAAACACTGTCGAATGGTTATTTGAAAGAATTGAAAGGTAAGCCGGCAGCATTGGTCGAGCGTTTGAAAGGCGGAGGTGTGGAGCAGCCATCGTTAAAGCAGTGTGAGGTAATGGGGGAGCAACTGGCGAGATTCCATCTGGCCGGTCAGGATTTTAGCGGTTTTCGCCAGAACGATCGCGGACTCGATTGGATGAAAACAACGCTGGCTCTGATAAATGACTTTTTTGATGCCGAGCAGAAACAAATGGTTAAAGAAGAGTTTGCGTTACAGTCGAAAATCGACTGGCATGCGTTACCGCAGGGCGTGATTCATGCCGATCTTTTCTGTGATAATGCGTTGTTTTCCGGTGATGAATTGTCGGGGATTATCGATCTTTACTATGCCTGTAATTCAGTTCTTCTCTATGACTTGGCGGTAATGGTCAATGATTGGTGTCGAATTAATACACCCGATCCGCAGGACATTGAATTCGATCAGCAAAAAGTGGCGGCGATGATGGAAGCTTATCAATCGGTCAGACCGCTTAATGACTTAGAACAACCCGCCTGGAATGCCGCTTTGCGTTTAGCGGCATTGCGCTTTTTCATGTCCCGTTCCAAGGATAAATATTTGCCTCGCGAAGGGGAGATGACGCAAATTAAGGATCCGGCGGTGTTTGAACGCATTTTGCAAATTCATCGCAGCTAAGAATTCTCTCCGGCGGCAAACTTGACCCAAGCTCAAAACCCATACCTGAATTCCATAGAGTTGGCAGTAAAGCGTTTACGTGAAGGCGAGGTGATTGCTTATCCGACCGAAGCGGTGTACGGATTAGGTTGCGATCCGTTCAATTTTTCAGCGGTTGAGAAAGTGTTTCACGTGAAACGGCGGCCGATCGATAAAGGGTTGATTCTGGTAGCGGCGTCGGTCGAACAGATTTTCGATTATGTCGAATTACAGGGAATGTCCTGGGAGAAAGATGTTCTGGCGAGCTGGCCCGGTCCGGTAACCTGGGTTCTTCCGGTGAAGGAGGGGATTCCTGAGTGGATTAGTGGCGGAAGGAAGACATTGGCAATCCGTGTGTCGGCGCATCCTATGGTTCAAGAGTTATGTTCGCAATTCGGTAAGCCAATTGTTTCTACCAGTGCTAATCTGACTTCGCAACCACCGGCGAAATCATGCGATGAGATTGTACAGGTTTTCGAGGATCAGGTTTTTTGTGTGCCGGGCGAGCTTGGCAATTTATCCAAACCGACCCGGATTATCGATGCGCAAAGTGGAACGGTTTTGCGCTAGAAGTTTTTAACGTCTGGCTGCCAAATACAACGGTTCGACTTTTTTGGCGTATTTCTGTAAATCTTTGATACGTGTGCTGTGCGAAGGGTGAGTACTGAGAAGTTCCGGCGTACTGCCGCCCTGAGTCGCCTTATCCATTTTCTGCCATAGAGAGATCGCGGCGTAAGGATTGTAGCCCGCGCGGGCCGCCAGCTCGACACCCATTCGATCGGCTTCGGTTTCGTGGGTGCGGCTGTTCGGTAAGGTTAAGGTCACCTTCAACGCCATCGAACTCAAATCCATCCCGACTTTGCCCATGCCGGTCACCGCTCCCAGCACTGAAAGACCGGTTTGTGTCAGTGCCTGCTCAGATGCCCTTTCACGCCCGTGTTCACGTAAAGCATGAGCAATTTCATGTCCCATAATGGCGGCGATTTCATCGTCAGTCAGGCTTAATTTGTTGATGATCCCGGTATAAAAAGCAATTTTGCCGCCAGGCATGCACCAGGCGTTCATCTGATCCGATTTGAGGACATTCACTTCCCATTTCCATTTCGGTGCGTCGCTACGGAATACGGCGGTTTGCGGAATGATTCGATTGGCAATACGACGCACACGGTTAGTCATGGCGACATCAACATTCAATTGATGCTTCTCTTTGGCTTCGCCAATGACCTGGGCGTAAGCCTTGGCACCGCCTTCGACCATCTGCTGTTCGGAAACCAGCAACAGTTGTTGCCGTTTAATACCGACGGTTCCTTGCTTGGTACTGGTTGTGGTGCAGGCACCTAGAGAGAAAGTGGAGAAAATCAGAAAAATTAAAAGCGACTTTTTCATTTTGCTTATCCTTTCGACGAGCTAAACACTTTTTTTAGAAGTTCAGTGGATTGTTTCATCGGGTCTTTGCGGATTTCCGCCTCGGTTTTCGCCAGATAGTAAAACAATCCGTCGATGCTTTCGCCAACGACATGTTGCTGCAGATCGGCATGAATATCCGGAACGAAAGGTTGGTTTTTGTAATTAGCGATCAAACGGTCATAAGCTTGTAAAGCGCCGACTTTGGACAGTGATTGTTCAATAATTGGAGTAAACTCACTGCGCAGTTTATCGATGGTTTTACTTTTCAGATATTGGGTTGCCGAGTCGTTGCTCCCCTGATAAATACGTTGAACGTCGTCGAAACTGAGATTCTGAATGGCGCCGATAAAGAGGTCTTTTGCCTTAGGAGCCGCCAGCTCTGCGGCACGGTTGATTTTCAGTTCGACATCGTCAAGCAATCCGCCCTGACCATACTTTTCCAGAATGGATTTAACAGGTTTCAGGCCGGAAGGCAGGTCGATATGGATTTGCGGATCTTTATTAAAGGCATCTAAGGTGCTGAGTTGTTTTACAACTTCTTCGGAGCCGATAGAAAGCGCTTGTTTGAAGGCTTTCTGGAGTTCTTCATTGGAGAAGGCGCTACTATAGTCCGTGCCGGATTCGCTGCTTTTCTGCTCTTCTTTATAGGTGTTGTAGGCTTCAAGGCCTTTTTCCCACCAGCTGGCATTGGCTGAAAGGCTGACGATGACCGCGAAACATGCGACAGTGAATTTTAAAAATTGTTGTTTAAAGGTCATTTTGAATTCCGTCCTCTGGATATCCGGAAATAATGGCTAATAGTGTATCAAAGCCGAACCGGCTTGTTGCATTCTTCCATGCGTCAAATATTTCCGGGGTTTGAGAGAGTAATTGATAGAATAGGCCGATAAAATTCAAAAGATTCGTATGAAAAACAAGGATAAGCATGGCAAGTAATGAAGTGAACATTGCAGCGGTTAAAAACTATCTTTTAGGTTTGCAGGATGATATTTGCACTCAATTGGCTCAGGAAGAAGGTTCGATGGATTTCATTGTCGATGAGTGGGAACGTGAAGGCGATGAAGGGTCGATGGGGCTGACCGGCGGCGGGCGGACCCGGGTAATGGAAGGCGGAGATGTGATTGAAAAGGGCGGAGTCAACTTTTCTCATGTTAAAGGCAAACGCCTTCCGCCTTCGGCAACCGCGCACCGCCCGGAACTGGCCGGACGTTCTTTTCAGGCACTTGGTGTTTCATTGGTGATTCATCCGCGAAATCCTTATGTTCCGACTTCACACGCCAATATTCGATTGTTTGTTGCCGAAAAAGAAGGCGAAGCGCCGGTCTGGTGGTTTGGCGGTGGCTTTGATCTGACGCCTTATTATCCGTTTGAGGAAGATATCGTTCATTGGCACCAGGAAGCAAAAAATGCCTGTGCTCCATTCGGTGAAGATCTCTATCCGAAATACAAGGCCTGGTGTGACGACTATTTCTTTTTGAAACATCGTAATGAAACCCGTGGAGTCGGAGGTTTGTTTTACGATGATTTGAATCAGGAAACCTATGGATGGGATTTTGAGGGTTGTTTTGCCTTTATGCAGTCGGTCGGGGATCACTATATTAAAGCCTATCGTCCGATTGTTGCGCGTCGCAAAGATCTGGATTACGGTGAACGTCAGAAAGACTTCCAGCTCTATCGTCGCGGGCGCTATGCGGAATTTAACTTGGCGTTTGACCGCGGTACGATTTTTGGGCTGCAAACCGGCGGACGGACCGAATCGATTCTGATGTCCATGCCTCCGGAGGTGCGTTGGACGTATGCTTATCAACCGGAAGCCGGCAGTGAAGAAGCACAAATTTACGATTATCTGAAGCCGAGAGATTGGTTGTAAATTATCGGAAGGTTTTTGCATGCAGCTTTTGTTTAAGAAGCTATGGCGTTTTCTGGCAATTCATCCGATTGGTGCCGGGCATGATGAGAAGTTGATCTCGACTATTGGCGGGTTTCTGGCAATTTTTCTGATTCTTCTGGTAAATCATCTGTTGCTGGCCATGCCGTTGAATGTTGGCATTATCGCTTCGATGGGGGCTTCGGCGGTATTGTTGTTTGCTCTGCCCAAAGGTCCTTTATCTCAACCCTGGTCTCTGATCGGCGGTCAGATCGGTTCGGCTTTCGTCGGAGTCACATGTGCCTTGTACATTGATGATCCGATTGTGGCTGCTTCGGCGGCGGTGGCGTTATCGATTGCATGGATGTATTACGCTCGTTGTCTGCACCCGCCGGGAGGCGCAACGGCATTGAGTGCGGTTCTTGGTTTTGAAGCAAGTCATTCCCTCAGTTATCAATTTGTACTGACGCCGGTGGCACTGGATGTCGCCATTCTGCTGGTTGTAGCCGTGGTTTTTAACCGTTTGTTCGAATGGAGAGCCTATCCGAATATTCCGCCTGTCGCCGAGACATCAGACTCAAGCAAGCATTTCTCTCATCAGGACTTTATTCAGGTTCTTGGTCAGATCGATGCGTTTGTTGATATTAATGAAAACGATCTATTGAGAATTTTCGAACTGGCAGGCATGCACAAAACGCTTCCGGGAATGGAAAATGCAGATGTCCGTCTCGGAGGGATCTACTCCAACGGTTCTATGGGAAAGGATTGGAGCCTGCGGCAGATTGTTGACGAATCCCCGGATGCGGACCCCGGGAAGGATTTTGTCATCTTTCGCCAGGTTGCCGGATCGCAGAAAAAACAGACCGATTGTGTGACCCGCGCCGAGTTTGCTTCCTGGGCGGCATTTGAAGTTGAGTTTGATCAAGGAGTGTGGCGAAAACGTCACAAAGAAAAAGGGTAATTAGTGCTATTATGGAAAAAATTCGCATAGACAAATGGCTATGGGCGGCGCGTTTTTTTAAGACTCGCGGCGTTGCTCTGGATGCGGTAAAAGGCGGAAAGGTCGAACTAAACGGCATTAAACCCAAACCGAGTAAAACGGTGTCGATTGGAGACAAGCTGAAAATTACCCAACCGCACCGTTTGATTGATATTGAAGTCGTCCAGTTAAGCGATAAACGCGGTAATGCGCAAACCGCACAGCAGCTCTACAGCATAAATAACGAAATTCTAAATCAGAACAAACCGTCAGCTGAAAATGCTGTAATCGGTTACAGAGACAAGGGAAGCGGGCGGCCTACAAAACGGGATCGCCGCAAAATAGACGCATTTAAATTTTAAATTGGTTTTTTCAGGAGTGATGAAAATGAAAAAAGGGATCATTGCGGCCGTATTTGTCGGTCTCTCTTCCATGCAGGTGCAGGCACTTGAAGACAGCAATGTTGGAGTCGGAGTTAATTACGGTCTGTTGTCCGGGCCGACTTTGGAAATCAATTACGTTATCAGCCCTATGTTACAGGTTCGCGGTTCGTTTTCGAGTGGTATGGGAATGTCCGGGCATCAAAAAGAAGACAATATCGATTATAAGGTGGATCAGGATGGCGGAATCAACCGCATTGCGTTTGATTATCACCCGTTTGCCGGTAATTTCTTCGTTTCTGCCGGTTATGCCCAGAACAACGTTAAATTTGACATGAATGCATTTTCCAACGGAGAAACGGTTACTCTGGGGAATGAGGATTTTGTTACCAAGAATGCTAACCTGAACGGTAAAGCTGAGTGGGATAATGGTGCAACCTTAACATTGGGCTGGGGTCATTCTCCGGCGAAAGGCTGGGGTGGTATGGTTGAGTTCGGAGCGATTTTCACCGGTGCCACCAAGGTGAATCTGAGCGGTACTGGCGAGATCAGTAAAAATGGCACCGACTACAATTTAGCGTCTGACCCGACGGCATTGCAGGCTCTAAGAGAGGAAGAGAAGAAAATTCAGGACGATGTTTCTTCGGTTGATGTCTTTCCGATTGTACAACTGGGGTTGAATTACCGCTTTTAAGCGTTTTCACCTTCCAGAACAGCTTATCCATATTTGAAACCCGGACATTGTTCCGGGTTTTGTTTTTTTACAATCCTGCCCTTTTGGACAATAGCTGCCATCAATAAATTTTAATAAACTAGACGCTATTGTGATTAGGTGCAGTCGATAAAGTCTGTTACGATTTAGCTCTTGGAAGTTTTTAAGAACCATATAGAAAACGATGAAAAACCTTTTATTTGCCATAGTGATGACTCTGATCGCGGTTAATGCGCAGGCAGGTGACAGAGGTACACCGTTTGCCATCGGTGCCGGATACGGTACTTTTGCCGGGCCGACATTCGAAGTGGTTTATTCCTTTGACCGTACTTTGAGTTTCCGCGGTTCATTTTCGACCGGGATGGAGCTTAAGCAAAAAAACAATGCCGATGAATTCGAATACTTTCTGGAATCCAGCGGCCGTATTAACCGTCTTGCTCTGGATTACCACCCTTTTTCAAACGGATTGTTTTTTTCGGTCGGTTACGTCCGGCATAACTTTAAAGTAAGCGGCAACTCTTCTAAACCGGAAGGCTATTCGAAAAATATCGAAACCTTCTCTTTGCTGGGACTTGATTTGATCAGTGTGAATGCAACCGCCACGGACGATCTGAATGCGGTTGGTCAGGTTGATTGGCGTAAAGAGGGAACCATGTTCAGTATGGGCTGGGCTTACGGGCCTGAAAGAGGCTGGGGATTCATGTTTGAAATCGGCGCGGTATTACTGAATTCGCCAACGGTCGTCTTTAAAGGAACCGGCGAAATTAACGGAACCGACGTCAACGATAGTCAGGATATCCAGGATGCGATCGATGAAGAGCAGGCCAAGGTGGAATCGGATCTGTCCGAGTATGACTTTATTCCGATTGTTCAAGCCGGTGTCACCTACCGATTCTGATTGATGCATAAGATTGTTGCTTAAGCTTTTCTCAGCCGTCAGCTATAAAAAAACCCCGTTTTAACGGGGTTTTTTGTTCTTCTACAAAGAATTAAGCAGTTTGTGCGGCAATCGCAGAACGCTTTTTAGCAATCAGGTTCTGGATGATCGGAGTCATCATCAGATCCATTGCCTGAACCATGTAGGAACCGTTACAGACCAAAGTTTCATCGTTTTGCAGGAAAGCATCAGGAATCTGTTCTTTGATTTCTTCCAGATTAATGTCCTGATGACGAACATGGCAGATGATCAGTGAATCTTCCGGTGCCGGTCCCATAGGAGCGTCGTCAGACATGGTTGAAAACGGATCTGAAGTATCGATTAGAGGAACGCGGTGGAAATTGATATGCGTACGGTGGAATTGAGGCACCAGAGTCTCAATATAGTCGGGCATACGTTCCAGAATTACTTCGCGAACCTGTTGAACTGAATATGGGCGTTCGGATGTATCACGGTAGATTTTCTGCATCCATTCGATGTTGATCGAAGGAGCAACCCCAATACCAAGGTCAACGTATTGCGCAACATTGTGCATGCCTTCTTCAGGACCGTGATCCATACGTTTTACCATGCCGTGAAGACCTTCGTAGAATAGAACATCGGTTCCTTCAGGAATCGGTTCCCATGGAGTGAATTCACCCGGAGAAAGATTCGTTCCCAAGCGGGCATTGTGTTCCGTTGCTTCTTCTTCGCTGTGGATATAATAACGACGTTTACCGGTTGCGCCTTCTTTATATTCCTTGAACAGTGCTTCCAGTTCGTTGAAAAGGTTTGCCTGTTCTGAAAAGTGCGTCAAAACCGGACCACCGTTGGCTTTTGATTCGGCTACTTTTTCACGCATTTCAACGCGGCTGTATTTGTGGTAGCTGTCACCTTCAACGATGGCGACATTCAGGTTTTCACGAGCAAAGATTTTTTCTACGGCACGCTTGACGAAAGACGTACCAGCTCCAGATGAACCGGTTACGGTTACAATTGGATGTTCTACTGACATAGACTGTCTCCTAATTAAAAAATCATTACCGACCGGTAATGAATCAGTTTTTTACTTTCTTAATAGCTTTAGACCAATGCGGGATATTAGAAACTAAATGCAGAATATTTTCAAAAATAATTGCTTTTTGAACAACTTATCCTGCATAAACGTCATAAAAAAATCATATTCCGCTGCGACGGCCGACGTTCTTAGATATCGAGGTTTTCCACTTGCAATGCATTGCTTTCGATAAATTGACGTCTCGGCTCGACTTCGTCCCCCATGAGGGTGGTAAAGACCTGATCGGCGATCATGGCATCGCGGATGGTCACCTGCATCAAACGTCTTGCTTCCGGATTCATGGTGGTTTCCCACAGTTGCTCCGGATTCATTTCCCCAAGACCTTTGTATCGCTGAATGTTCTGTCCGCGTTTGGCTTCATTGAATAACCAGTCAATGGCGTCTTTGAAACTGTCGACCGATTGTTGTTTTTCGCCACGCTTGATATAGGCGTTGTCACCGATCAGACCTTGCAGTTGTTCGCCCAGCGCCACGATTTGCGCATAATCTTTTGACATAAAGAAATCGGCGTCGAAGATCTGCGTACTTAGAGTACCGTGTTCACGCTGTGTCAGGCGTAACTGGAATTTGGCATCTCCTCCAATGTCTCCGGCCGGTTCGACTTGCAGCTGATAGTCGACCTTATTCAGTTCGCCATTGGCCTTGAGTTGTGGTAACAGGGTTTTGACCCATTCATCCATAACGTCGAAATGATTCAGGCTTTCCAAAGTAATCGCAGGCTGATCGACCAGCATTCTCAGGAAGACCGGATTGAAGCGGCGGCTCAGGCGTCGGATAACGTGATCGGTTTTGAAGTAGTTTTTAGAGAGGGTTTCAAGTCCGACACCGTTGATTGCAGGTGCATTGGCTTCCGTCACCAGCTCGGCATTGTCGATAGCACTTTGCAGCAGGTAATTTTCCAGTTCCAGGTCATCTTTCAGGTAGTTTTCCTGTTTGCCTTTTTTTACCTTGTACAAGGGCGGCTGTGCAATGTAGATATAGCCTTTTTCGACCAGTTCGGGATATTGGCGGTAGAAAAAGGTCAGCAGCAGAGTACGGATGTGCGAACCATCAACATCGGCATCGGTCATAATGATGATTCGGTGATAGCGGAGCTTTTCGATATTGTAGTCTTCCACACCGATTCCGCAGCCAAGAGCGGTAATCAAGGTACCGACTTCAGCGGAAGAAAGCATCTTGTCGAAACGGGCTTTCTCCACATTGAGAATTTTACCTTTCAGCGGCAGGATGGCTTGAGTGCGGCGATCACGCCCTTGTTTTGCGGAACCGCCGGCGGAATCACCCTCCACCAGATACAGTTCGGACAAAGCCGGGTCTTTTTCCTGGCAGTCGGCCAGTTTCCCCGGCAGTCCGGCAATGTCCAGAGCGCCTTTACGGCGGGTCATCTCGCGTGCTTTGCGTGCCGCTTCTCGAGCGCGTGCGGCATCGACGATCTTGGCGAAAACCGATTGGGCATCTTTCGGATTTTCCAGAAGGAATTCGGCGAATTTTTCGTTCATGGCGGTTTCAACCGCGCTTTTCACTTCTGAAGAAACCAGTTTGTCTTTGGTTTGCGAAGAAAATTTCGGATCCGGAACCTTGACGGAAATAACGGCAGCCAGGCCTTCGCGGGCATCGTCTCCGGAAACGTTGATTTTGTATTTTTTGGTCAGACCTTCGGATTCGGCATAGCTGTTCAAGGTACGTGTCAAAGCGGCCCTGAATCCGGATAAGTGGGTTCCGCCGTCGCCGCTGTGGAATATTGTTGGTAAAACAGAAAATCGATTCTTTATAGGCTTCCGACCACTGCATGGCGACTTCGACCGTGATATCGTCCTTAACCGTTGAGAAATAGAACGCTTTTTCGTGAATCGGGGTTTTGTTGGTATTGATGTAGTCGACAAATGCACGGATACCACCGTCGAATTCAAAGACTTCGTGACGATCGTCGCGTTTGTCGACCAGTTCGATATGTACGCCGGAATTCAGGAAAGACAGTTCTCTGAGGCGTTTTAGTAAATAGTCGAAACTGAACTCGGTATTGGAAAAAGTGTCTGTGCTGGGCAGAAAACGGATCTCGGTTCCGGTTTCGTCGGTATCGCCGACGACTTCCAGAGGTGCGTTCGGCACGCCGTGAGTATAGGACTGTTTCCAGACATGTCCTTCACGCTTGATGGTCAGGTGCAGTTCTGAAGAAAGTGCGTTAACTACCGAAACACCAACTCCGTGCAGACCGCCGGAAACTTTATAGGAGTTATCATCGAATTTACCACCGGCATGCAGGACGGTCATAATGACTTCTGCGGCGGAAACCCCTTCTTCCGGGTGAATACCGACTGGAATCCCGCGGCCGTTATCGCTGACCGATACCGATTCCGTCGGTATGGATGGTGACGACGACTTTATCACAATATCCGGCCAGAGCCTCGTCGATTCCATTATCGACGACCTCGAAAACCATGTGGGTGCAGACCGGTGCCGTCGTCGGTGTCACCGATATACATTCCGGGACGTTTTCGAACGGCATCCAGCCCTTTTAATACCTTAATCGAGGAGGAGTCGTATTGTGTTTCTTCAGTCATGGTATCAGCGCTTTTTTATAATTATTCGAATACAAAAATATCCGCATAATTTTACCACATTTCGGGGCTGAAAACAGCGCCATCGGAAAGCGGCCGCACCGGGAGAGTTTTTCCCCGAAAATCGGGTTTTTCAGGAGTGAAGAGCGGTATTTTTTTACCCGAATAGCCAACTGGTCGGGTTTTCGATCGGTTCGTTTTTATTGAGAGCGAGCAAGCCTTTTACACAACGAACGATCATCAAAAGGTATCCGAAGGCGATGATCAGATAGCCGACCATGATCAGGCTTAAAGCGACGCCGATGATCAGGTAGAGTAATCCGATCCAGAAAGTGCGAATAATGAACTGGTAGTGGCTTATGAAAATACCGTCTGCGGAACCGCGGTTGTAATAGGCGATGATCAGTCCTGCCAGCCAGACGAAAGGAGCAAAAAGGCCAACAAGAAATGAGGCATAGGCCAGGGTGGGCAGGGTCGTGGATTGCTTGTTCATTTTCAGTTCTCCTGATGAAAATTCGATTATAACCTCGGTTGGCTAGGATTTTCGTTACAGCTTGTGAATCTGTCCCGATTCGATCTGCCAGATACGGGCCAGATCAGGTTTTAAAATCGGAATCAGTTTGTGAGAGGTGGTCGTAATCAGATGTTGAATATTCAGCATATCGAGTAATTCAAGGAGCTTGCGCCGGTGTTTTTCATCCAGTTCTGCCGGCAGATCGTCGATGAGCATGATCACCGGTTCATGGCTGATTTTTTCATGCAGACAAGCTTGTGCCAGCAGCAAAGCGCAGACAAACAGTTTCTGTTGCCCACGGGAAAGAGTGTGAATGGCTTCCTGAGGGCCGATCCGAAAACGGATATCGGCGCGATGGGCGCCGTATTGAGTATGACCGACCTGGCGATCTTTGTAGAAGTTCTGCTGAAACAGCTGTTTTAAATCGTCGGTGTTTTTCGGCCAGCCGGCTCGGTACTGGCACTCGACTTCCTGTTGAAGCTCTGGCATTAAAGCTTCGCAGAAGGTGTTTAAGTAAGGTGTCAGCTGTTGCAGATAATCCTGTCGATATCGATCAATCTGCAAGGCTTGCGAAACCAGAATGTCGTCCCATAACTGAATTTGGGCTTGCGGTAACTTTTGTTTGAGGGCGTGGTTTCGTTGCGTCAAGCCGCGCTTATAGTGACGCCATAAAGGGTGAAACTCGCGGAATTGGTAAAAGCAGCCCCAATCCATAAACCGGCGTCTGGCTTTAGGTCCTTCTTCCAGCAGTTTATGGCTTTCAGGCGTCAGAAGCTGTACCGGCAGGCGTTGAGCGATTTCTGATTGTGAAGAAATGCTTTCGCCATTGAGTCTGAGTTGGGTATTTTGCAGCTGTTTGGTTAAACCGAGACGATGTTCAATCGGCGGATCACCGCCTGAGCGCAGTCGGGCGAACACGGTACACTGTTCCTGTTCGTGTTCAATCAGGTGCTGAACTTTCTGAGTGCGAAAAGAGCGCCCGGTTGCCAAGAGCCACAGTGCTTCGATCAACGATGTTTTGCCGGCGGCGTTGTCGCCGACGATCAGGTTAAGCTGCGGTCCGAGATCAAGGTCGATCTGGCGGCAGTTTCGAAAGTGCTGTAAAGACAACCGGGCAATCTGGGTCATGGAAGAGCTTACTCTTTGCCCCAGGTGTGATGTTCAGGATCGTGTTTCAGACTGACCGGTTCCTGATGGATAAGGACATCCAGATTTTCGAATCGGGATTGCAGAGCTTTGGTGACATTTTCTGCGATGGCGTGCGCTTCAATCAGGCTGAGGTGGTCATCCAGTTCAAGGTCGAGCTGAACGAAACGGTTCGGTCCCGATTGGTAGCTTCTCAAATCGTTGTAACCCCGGACCTTGGGAGTGCGGAGAATGATTTCCTGAATGGTTTGTCGCATCTCATCCGGCAGTTCGTGATCCAGCAGTTGGTTGGCGGCTTTTTTGCCGATTTTAACTGCACTGCGCAGAATCCATAGACCGATCAACAGTGCCAGTGCGGGATCGAGCCATAACCACTGGGTAAACAGCAAGCTGACGATGATCAGCAGATTGGCCATAACATCGCTGATATAGTGCATGGAGTCGGCTTCGATCGCGGTGGAGTCGGTTTTGGCAATGACGTATTGCTGGAAAGCGATCAGGCACAGAGTCAACAACAGAGACGTCAGCATATACCAGATGGCGACATCGGCATGCTGCAGTGTCTCGGGTTGTAAAATGCGGTCGATGGAATAAATAATCAGATAAGCGGCAGAACCCGCGATAAACACGCTTTGCGCCAGAGCCGCTAAAGGTTCCGCCTTACCGTGGCCAAAACGATGCTCTTTGTCTGGTGGCGTTTGAGCGATGTGTACCGCTACGGCAATCATTACTGACGCGGCGATATCCAGTGCCGAATCCAGCAGGGAAGCCAAAATGCTGACAGAATCCGTCCTTAACCAGGCGGTTAATTTCAGGATAAGTAAAAAAACGGCGATGCCTATGGATGCATAGGTCGCCGCTCTGACCAGTAACCGTTTGTTCATTTCGGAGGCAAGCCCTCTTCGGAACTATAAGCGCATCGGCATAACAACATGCTGACACTGACAGCTTTCATTGCTGGCTGACACCAGACAGCTACTGTTGGCATCTTTCAGTTGCAGGGTGACGCAGTCTTCGCTCATGGAGTTGAGAATATCGAGCAGATAATTGACGTTGAAGCCGATTTCCATTTCAGCGCCCTGATATTCGATTGCCATGTCTTCGTGGGATTCGTCCTGCTCACTGTTGGAAGCGTCAACCGCCAGCAGGTTATTGCTGAGAACCAGTCGGATGCCTTTAAATTTGTCGTTCGATAAAATCGAAGCGCGCTGTAACAGACTGCGGAGCATTTCGCGGTCGGTCTGAATGGTTTGGTCGTTGTGTTGTGGAATGACGCGGCGGTAATCGGGAAAACGTCCGTCGACCAGCTTACAGGTAAAGACAGTTTCTTCGAATTGTACAGTCAGATAGTTTTTCGCCAGAGCGAATTCAATCAGATTGTCATCATCCCCGATCAGCTTGGATAATTCCAGAACCCCTTTTCGTGGCAGAATTGCCTGAGTTGGCTTCAAGCCCTCGATCGCCAGTTCGGTAGCACAGGTTGACAGACGGTGCCCATCGGTGGCGACCACACGCAACGCATGGTTGCTGATGTCAAACAGCATGCCGTTCAGGTAAAAACGCACATCCTGACTGGCCATTGCGAAGCTGGAATGTTGAATCAGGTGTTTCAGTTGATGTTGCGAGAGAGCGAAAGAAAGATCCGATTGCGTCAGGTCGATGGTCGGGAAGTCTTCGGCCGGTAAGGTGGAAAGCTTAAAGCGTGAACGCCCGGCAGAAAGTGTGCATCGGCTGCCTTCAAAGTCGAGTACGATGGTCAGGCCGTCCGGAAGGGAGCGTACGATGTTCAGCAGTTTCAAGGCTGGAAGAGTGGTTGCGAACTGCTCGACTTCGCTCGATTCCAGTTCAGTCTGCGCGCGAGTTTCGATTTCAAGATCCGAAGCGGTGACCGTCAAAGTAGTTTGCGAAACCTGAAATAAAAGATTGCTCAGAATCGGCATGGTTTGACGTTTTTCCACGACACCGCCGACCGTTTGTAAAACTTTTAATAGATTTTCACGTGCTAAAGTGATTTTCATGCCAAGAACCTTCGTTACTCTCTAATTGGTGATAATTCGAATCAAGCTGTTAAAGTCTTCGTCAAGGTGGTGGTCGGTTTCGCGTAATTCCTTCACCTTACGAACCGCATGCAATACGGTGGTGTGGTCACGTCCGCCGAAGGCATCGCCGATTTCCGGAAGACTGTGATTGGTTAACTCTTTTGCAATCGCCATCGCCATTTGCCGTGGGCGAGCTACATTTCGCGAACGCCGTTTGGATAAAATATCGGCAACACGGATTTTGTAGTAGTCGGCAACGGTTTTCTGGATATTCTCCAAGGTTACCATTTTTTGCTGTAGTGCGAGCAGGTCTTTTAAGGCTTCCTTGACGAGGTCGACGGTCAGCGTCTGTTGGGTAAACTGAGCATAGGCTCCGACACGCTTTAAGGCGCCCTCCAGGTCACGCACATTGCCGCGCAGGCGCTTGGCGATAAAGAAAGCAACTTCGTCCGGCAAAACCACGCCGTATTCGGACGCCTTTTTCAGCAGAATGGCGACGCGCATTTCAAATTCCGGCGGTTCGACGGCAATGGTCAGGCCCCAGCCGAAACGTGATTTGAGGCGATCTTCCAAGCCTTCTACCTCTTTCGGAAAGCGGTCACTGGTCAAAATAACCTGTTTATTGCCTTCCAATAGGGTATTGAAGGTATGGAAAAACTCTTCCTGAGATTGCTCTTTGTTGGCGAAGAATTGAATATCATCGATCAGCAGAGCGTCCAGCGAACGGTAGAAACGTTTGAAGTCGTCAATTTTGTTGTGGCGCAGGGGCATTGACCATATCGGCAACGAAGCGTTCCGAATGCAGATAAACCACACGGGCATTCGGTTTGTCTTTCATCAATTGATTGCCGATGGCATGCATCAAGTGAGTCTTACCCAGGCCGACACCGCCGTAGATAAAGAAAGGGTTATAACTGCCACCGGGATTTTCCGCAACCTGACGCGCGGCAGCGGCGGCCAGCTGGTTCGCTTTACCTTCCACAAAGGTTTCGAAGGTGAAACTGGTGTTCAGATTATGTTTGATTGCCGATTTCGATGTTTTATCGCTGGCTTGAGTCGGTTTCTCATCCTTGCTTTTGGATTGCAAAGGTTGCGGAACGGTCTTTTCCGGTTCGCTGACCGATTCAACCGTGTAGTCACCGATTTCAAGTTTGACTTCGGGGGGATTCACCGGAGAAGCATTTGCAACGGCCTGACGAATGTTATCCATCAGTTTTTTATTAACCCAGTCGAGAATAAAAGTCGAAGGAGCAAGCAGGCGGATAACGGAATCTTCTTCGATTGCCTGTAAAGGCCGGATCCAGGTGTGAAACTGCTGATCGTTAAGATCGTTTTCCAAGTGTTTAAGACTTTGAGCCCAAAGTGACGACAAAACCATAACCCTCAGGCTTTTACATCCGTTGAAATGGATGGAGCCGGTTAAATATATTAAAAAAATGAGTCAGAAGGATAAAAGGCATCGGCCGTAAATGCTGTCGGCCCAAGCCCCTTACTCGATATTGGTGTAAGTATACCTGTGAATAACTTTAAAACAAGCGAAAATTCTGTGGATAAGTTTGTGGGTAAAACATGTGGATAAGTTGATTTTTTACTACCTTATCCATATGTTTTATAAAGATTTTCTGCGGTTTGAATTAGGTGTGGGAAAAAAATAACATTTTTATGGCCAGAAGGATTAAGAAGATGCCGAAATAACGTTTAAGCTGCTTGACGGGTAACTGGTGTGCCAGCTTGGCTCCCAGCGGAGCGGTTAAGACGCTGGCGACGATGATTCCCAGAAAGGCAGGCCAATAAATATATCCGGTGGCATAAGCCGGGAGTGAGGTTGCATTCATTCCGCCAATCAGAAAGCCGAAGGTTCCGGCCAGAGCAACCGGTAGACTGACTGCGGTGGAGGTCGCGATCGCCTGATGCATGGAGACATTGTTCCAGACCAGATAAGGAGTGGTCAGAGTTCCGCCGCCAATACCGACCAAAGAAGAAAGCTGGCCGATGAAGGCTCCGGCGACGCTGTTGCCGGCAAGGCCGGGCAATTGCCGATTGGGCTTCGGTTTGAGAGCCAGCAGCATGTTCAAGGCAATCAACAATTCCAGTATTCCGAAGATTGTTGCCAGGTATTGAGAGGCGACGAATTGCGAACTCCAGCCGCCGAAAAAGGCACCAATGAATACTCCGCCGGCCAAGAGTTTGACAATGTCCCAGCGTACGGCACCGTGACCGTGATGGGCTTTAACTGAAGAGAGCGAGGTGATCAGAATAGTGGCGAGAGAGGTTCCTATGGCCAGATGAACGATTTCACTGCCGGGCAGATAGATGGCAAAAACCGTTGTGAGTACCGGAACGATCAGCAGGCCGCCGCCGATACCGAGAAGACCCGCGGCAAAACCGGCTACTGCACCAGTAATTAGATAGATGAGTATTTCATAGATAAATGAAGCTTCCACTGCTGTCGCCTTTTATTCGCCATGGGTTTGCACAAGAATCAAAAGTGCGCGACTGCAGCAGCGCTGAACAGATTCTTGTTGAATCGTTTACGAGGTTCTATCATAGCAGAACGTGGATGGCGTTTTGTGCGCTTGAAGGCGGTGTTGCAGGCAGTGTTTCGTAGGCAGTTGTTTTTTAATCCCAGGTTTTTTTAAGTTCCCGGCTTTGACTTATTTGAATGCCGAACAATTTTTCGAAATTATGTCGAGATTTTGTGAAGGGAGAAATCCAACATTTCATTTTTTGTCGAGCCGGTCACCGAATGCGGGCTGCTGATTTACATGTGCAAGCGAGCGGTGTCGGTTGGAAGCTGAGCCCAGGTCGGAATTCGGGTAAGGCGAGGATTTTTGTCTGCAGATGTCGGCCATGTTCGAAAAGAATTCGTAAATAAATATTTGTTTTCTTGTTGAAAAATCTATATAATCCCCGGTTTTCCGACGTTGGAATAAATTTTTTAAGGACTTTGACATGAAACGTACATTTCAACCAAGTGTTATCAAGCGTGCACGTACTCACGGTTTCCGTGCCCGTATGGCGACCAAGAACGGTCGTAAAGTTTTAGCGGCTCGTCGTGCCAAAGGACGTAAGCGCTTAACTGTGTAATCTGTGTGCTTGGCGCCCGGTTATATAAGTCTGGTGGGTTATAAATGCGTTCTAATTCCGAATTGATAACTCACCCAGATTCTTCCCTTTCCCTCTCTAATTCCAAGTCATCCGACTTTCGTTTTTCCAAATCTTTGCGTTTATTGACGCCAAAAGAGTATTCGCAGGTTTTTGCGGACGCGGAAAAATTCGCCAACCGTCATTGGACATTTATTGTTAAAGCCAATCAACTTGATTATCCTAGATTGGGTTTGGCTATTGCCAAAAAACAATTGCCTCGCGCCGTCTGGCGAAATCGCATAAAAAGAATCGCTCGGGAAGCATTTCGCTTACATAAAAAAGAGTTATGTGGGTATGATATTGTCGTTTTGAGTCGAAAGGGAATGCAGGACATCGATTCATTAGCATTACAGAAGAGTTTTTTGCATCTGGTTCGCAAAATTCGTAATAGTCGATTAAAACGCGCGCCCGGTAGAAAAGAGCGTTTATAAAGGGTTTTCAGACATGAATATGAGATCGTTTTGGTGGTTGGCTCTGGCCTTCACCCTGACCTGGATTTGGTTGGAGTGGATGCAGTTTAATGCCAAACAGGTAGAAACAAACATTCAAACTTCCAGTGCGCAGGAAGTTCCGGTTGCTCAGGCAACGGCAACCAGTTCCGCCACGAATGGCGCAGAAGTTCCTCAAGCGCATAGCGGTGGCGTTGACAATGCTTCGGTTCCGGTTTTGAAAGCCGGTATCGAAAGCGGTCAGCGTATTCATGTCGTTACCGACACTCTGGATTTGACCATCGACACGATGGGAGGGGATATCCGCGAGGCCAGATTGCTGCAATACGGAGCAACTCACAATCCTCAGCAGCCTTTCCAATTGATGGGCGACGATGGTCAGCTGGTTTATATGGCACAAAACGGTTTAGCGACGCAAGCCAAGTCGACGTTGCCGGCACCGACCCACAAGAGCGTTTATCAGGCGGCCCAGAGCGAATATCGCATGAGCGGAGATACCTTGGAAGTACCGTTGACCTGGGAAAAAGACGGGGTTAAGGTCACCAAAACCTATCGTTTTACCAAAGGCCGCTATCTGGTTGATGTCGATTATAAGGTCGAAAACAGTGCGGCCGAAGACTGGTCCGGAAGTCTGTATTCTCAATTGGTTCGCAACAGTTACAACCCTGAAGAGCGTGCCATGATGTATACCTATACCGGGCCGGTACTCTATGACGGACACGCTGAAGAGAAGTACGTCAAGCACTCGTTTGACGATTTGAAATCCCAGGCGGTCAGTGGACGTAATGTGACCGGCGGCTGGGCGGCAATGATTCAGCAGTACTTCCTGAGTGCGATCATTCCGAACCAGCAGGCGCAAAACAGCTATTATGCCAAACCGCTTGGCGATGACCGTTATGCGGTTGGTGTGATCGAGCCGATGGTGACAGTGCCAAGCGGACAAAGCGCCGATTTGACTTCCAAGTTGTATATCGGGCCTGAAAAACAGGATGTCTTGGCAGAAATTGCACCGGGTCTGGAATTGACCATCGATTACGGAATTTTGACTTTCCTGGCCGAACCGTTGTTCTGGTTGCTGAACCATATCCATTCTCTGGTCGGTAACTGGGGTGTGGCGATCATTCTGCTGACGATTCTGATCAAACTGGTGTTCTATAAGCTGTCGGAAACTTCGTATCGCTCTATGGCGCGTTTGAAAAAATTCCAGCCGAAGCTGCAGCAGTTGAAAGAAAACTACGGCGACGACAAAGCGATTTTTCAGCAAAAGTTGATGAAGCTGTATAAAGAAGAGAAGATCAACCCCTTGGGCGGATGTCTGCCGATCTTTATTCAGATGCCTGTATTCATTGCTCTTTACTGGGTACTGCTGTATTCGGTAGAGATGCGTCAGGCACCGTTCATGCTGTGGATTCAGGACTTGTCGGCACAGGATCCGTATTACATTCTGCCGGTTGTCATGGGGATCACCATGTTCATTCAGCAGAAATTGAACCCATCGGCGATGATGGACGAAATGCAGCAGAAAGTTATGAAGCTGTTGCCATTCATCTTTACATTCTTCTTCTTGTGGTTCCCGGCCGGTCTGGTACTTTACTGGGTGGTCAATAACATCCTGTCGGTCGCGCAACAGTGGTATATCACTAAGAAGATCGAAGCCGGCGAAGAGTCAAAATAAAGGAAACAAAGTATGCAATTGAGCTATCAGAAATTAGGTTCGGATCATCCGATGTTCGGCAAGGTTGAGTACTTGGTTGCCGATGGAACTCAGCCGATTTGTTATAAAACCGCCAGCGGTTATATTCCTCTGGAAGAAGGCGTTGCCCAGCCTGCGGCAGCTCCGGCTGCTCAAGCAGAAGTGAATACCCGTACGCTGTATGTCTTGTCTTTTCAAGTCAACGGAGAAGCTGAAGAGCAGACATTCACTTCCAAGAAGAAGCTGGATAAAGCGGTGGAACTGTATCAAAGCAAAGAGTTTATCAGCGATATTGTCACTAAGGAATATCAGATTTTGCTGGATTAATTTTCGTTAAGAACTTTTCGATGCGAGCGCCCACTGCAATGTGGGCGTTTTGCTTTCTGGGCTTTTTGTTTACAATTCACAGATTCCATTTAGATCAGGGAACCGCTTATGCAATTTGATAATATCGACACCATCGCCGCTATCGCAACCGCTCCCGGCCGCGGTGGTGTCGGCATTGTCCGCGTCTCCGGCAATAAAGTGCAGGCGATCACCGAGGAGATGCTTGGCCTCTTACCGAAACCTCGATACGCTCACTATGGGCCTTTTTACGGCGAAGGTCATCAAGTTCTCGATCAGGGAATTGCGTTGTTTTTCCCTAATCCGCATTCTTTTACCGGCGAAGACGTGCTTGAACTGCATGCACACGGCGGACCGGTCGTACTGCAGTGGCTGCTGGAACGAGTGGTCGCTTTGGGCGCGCGTCTCGCCGAACCGGGCGAATTTTCCAAACAGGCGTTTATGAACGACAAGCTTGATCTGGCTCAGGCCGAAGCGATTGCCGATCTGATCGAAGCCAATTCCGCCCAGGCGGCTAAATCGGCTTTGAAATCCTTACAGGGCGATTTCTCGCGCGAAGTAAATACCTTGGTCGAAGAGCTGATTCAGCTGCGTCTGTATGTCGAGGCGGCAATCGATTTTCCGGAAGAAGAGATCGACTTTCTTTCCGACGGCAAGGTTGCCGGGCAGCTGCAACATATTCTGCAACGTCTGCATCAGGTATTGGCGTCTGCCAGGCAGGGAGCCTTATTGCGTGAAGGGATGTCGGTGGTGATTCTCGGGAGACCGAATGCCGGTAAATCCAGTTTATTGAATGCTTTATCGGGACGGGAGAGTGCGATTGTGACCGATATTGCCGGAACGACCCGCGATATTGTCAGGGAAGAGATTCACATTGATGGTATGCCATTGCACATTCTCGATACCGCCGGAGTGCGCGAAGCGACCGATCAAGTTGAGCAGATCGGTATCGAACGTGCCTGGCAAGCTTTGGATAATGCCGATCGAGTATTGGTGATGTTGCAGGCCGGGGAAGCGATTCACGCCGAAGATCAGTTGATTCTGGATCGTTTACCGACTCATATCCCGGTCACTTTGGTGCGCAATAAGATCGATTTGATTGAGCATGCACCGCAGGTTGAAGTCGAAGAAGCCAGTGGTAGAACCGTGGTCTGGTTGTCTGCCAAGCACCGTATCGGCTTGGAGCTGTTGACCTCGCACCTCAAAGAAGTGATGGGTTATGCCCAGTCGGAAGAAGGGGTGTTTATGGCACGTAAACGCCATCTGGACGCTTTGAATCAGGCACTGATCGCAGTGCAAACCGGTCAGCAGCAGTTAGAACTTTTTGCGGCCGGTGAATTGCTGGCTGAAGATTTGCGAATGGCACAGGATGCCCTGTCGGAAATTACCGGGCGTTTCACCTCCGACGATCTTTTGGGGCGCATTTTCACCTCTTTCTGTATCGGTAAATAACGCCGTCTAAATTGCCGGGTCGATCAGTCCGGCAATACTGTTATTGCAGCGGAACCATCCCGCGATACTGACGCGAGGTTGTTGGGTAACCAGTACTTCATGCGGGATCTGTTCACTCATAAAGATCGCCAGTTTGCCCATTTGCGGAGTAATCAGGGCGATTTTCCGGTCGGTGTCTTCGGCATAAAGAACCAGCTCGCCGCCCCAATGCGGTTGCCAGTCAGGGTTAAGGTAGAGTACGGTGGTAATCATTCGGTTGGCACGGCCACGGAAACTGTCGAGGTGTTTTTTGTAAAAGTCGCCTTGGTTATACAGGGCAAAATGGCATTCGTACTCGAACAATCCCAGAAACAGAGCGCGGTTCAGCTGGTATTGCAATTCGGCCATCTGTTGCAGATAGAGAATCTGCGCTTCGGTAGAACCGTCCAGCCAGCGAATTTTATCGCGGCGTACCGTCTGATTGAGCTGGTGATCGTCACCGCGGCCGATACCGGCTCGTTGCAGTTCGCCTTCTTCTTCGTAATCACTGACTTCGGCGAGCAAGGTTTGGCACAGGTCGTGATCGACGGCGTCCGGCCATTCGTACCAACCTTGTTCAACCAGCGCATCCAACAATTCGTCCAAGCGATTTTCACTGATATCCAATGCCATATTTTTACCTCCGAAACGGGTGCGCGGATTATGCGCTCAAGTGTTTGTTTTGGCAATCTAAATTTTTGCTTGGCGGGCGGTTTTTTTGGAGCGGATTTGGCATAATTGGCATTTAAAGCGTTTGCGGGCGGAGAGTCCGTTATCTGCAAGGAGGCAAAGTGATTGATTACACGGAATACACCAAATTCTTAATCGGGCTGATCGCGGTAGTCAATCCGATTGGAGCCATTCCGATTTTTTTGGCGATGACGGGGGGCTTGAACCCGATTGAACGGCATAAGATCATCCATATTACGGTGGTGGCCGTTGCCAGTATTTTATTGATTTCTCTTTTCTTCGGCGAAGCGATTCTCGATTTTTTCGGTATTTCCATTAATTCCTTTCGTGTCGGAGGGGGAATTTTGATCTTACTGATGGCAATTTCGATGATGCATACCAAAGGCGAAAAGCAAACCCGCAGCAAAGAGGAAGATTATGATCCGGATCAAAGCGATTCCATTGGCGTTGTTCCGCTGGCAATGCCGCTTCTGGCCGGGCCGGGTGCGATCAGTGCGGTGATTATTGAAGCCCATCGTCAGAGCAGTGTGGCGCATTACGGTTTACTCGGCGTCGACATTGTGATTCTGGCTTTACTGTTGTGGATGACCTTGAGGTTGACGCCGTGGATTTCTCAGCGCATCAGTCAGGTCGGCATTAATATCGCCACTCGAATTATGGGGTTGCTGCTGGCGGCGATAGCAATCGAATTTATCGCCAATGGCCTGAAAGGACTTTTTCCTTCTCTGGCTTGAGGAACGGCGGTTGGCAGACCGATCGAATTTGCAAATGCCAATGTTTTATACTATGCAGGTCTGGTGATGACAAAGAATACGTGCATTGGAAAAGGAGAGCAGATGTTGAGTTTTAAGCGAATTGTCGGTGTTACTTTGGTAGCTCTGTCTTTGGCTGCTTGTCAGTCCGAGCAGAGTGTTGAATTCGAACCGAAAACGCCGGTGGTGAAAACCGTTGCTCTCAGTACCGATGTCGTTCCCCAATGGTCGCTGATGGGTACTCTTCAGGCACGTTATCAGACCGATCTGTCTTTTCGGGTTGCCGGTAAAATTACCCAACGCAGAGTGCAGGAGAATGCGGAGGTTAAAGCCGGTGAACTGCTTTTTAATCTGGATGACGAGGATTATCGGTTGGCCGTCGAACGCAATCGTGCCAATCTGAAAGCTCTGCAGTCGCAAGTCACCAATGCCAGTGCCGAATTGAAACGGGTCAGTTCGCTACTGAAACGCAACCTCGCTTCCCAGCAGGTGGTTGATCAGGCCAAAAATCAGCTGAATGTTTTCCGCGAGCAGTTGAACGCGCAGAAAATCCTTTTGCAGGAAACGGAAAACCAGCTGACCTATAGTCGCTTGCATGCGTCGAAAGGCGGTCGAGTGGTTGCCATTCTTGCCGAAGCGGGCGAAGTGGTCAGTGCCGGGCAACCGGTCGTCAGCCTTGCATTGAACGGCCACCGGGAAATTCTGGTACAGGTTCCAGAGGATCGGGTTGAACAGCTTCCGAAGCGAGCTGAAGTACGTTTTCTCGATTCCGGTGAAGTGTTTAGTGCGCGGCTCAGAACGCTTTCCAACCAAGCCGATTCTCAGAACCGCACTTGGGCCGCCAAGTATGAATTGGATGATCAGGCGTCTGTCGATGGTTTCGCATTGGGGAAAACAGCAAGGGTAACTTTTACCGATCGGACGACGGCGGTCAAGGTGCCAAGCAGTGCGCTTTATGAGCAGGGCGATTATGCTTCTTTGTGGCAGCTGAAGGATGGCAAGGTTTATCGTGTTCCCGTAACGGTGCAGCGGATGTCGCAAAGATGGGCCTGGGTGGAAGGTGAGTTTGATTCGGTCGAGCGCATTGTTTCCTTGGGCGTGCATCAGTTGAATGAAGGCGAGAGCGTGAAGGAAAGTGCCGAATGAATCGCTTTAATGTTTCAGCCTATGCCGTAAAAGAGCGTTCTTTAACGCTGTACTTTATTTTGATCGTGGCGATTGCCGGTATTTACGCTTTTTTGCATATGGGCCGCGCCGAAGACCCGACTTTTGATTTGAATACCATGGTGGTTTCCGCAACCTGGCCGGGAGCGACCGCCAAAGAGATGCAGGATCAGGTGGCGGATCCATTGGAAAAGCGTTTGGAAGAGATTGCCCATTTTGACCGGGTGGAAACCAAATCTCGCCCTGGACGCACGGACTTGCTGGTCTCCTTTGCTCAGGACACCCCTTCCGGTATGGCGCAGGCTCTTTATTATCAGGTGCGCAAACGTCTTGGTGACGAAGCCGCCAACCTGCCGGAAGGGGTGCGCGGGCCGTTTTTTAACGACGATTTCGAAGACGTGTATTTCACGCTTTACAGTCTGACTGCTCCCGGTTGGCCGCAGGAAAAGCTGGTGCGTGAAGCCGATAAAATGCAGATTGCCTTGAGACGGGTTCAGGGAGTGAAGAAAGTCACTCTGATCGGCGAACAGGCACCGCAAATTTTTGTCGATTTGAAAATGGATGCAGTATCGAAAATGGGGCTGAGTTTCGATGCAGTCGCTCAGGCATTACAGGCACAGTTAAATATGACGGCAGCCGGTTTTATCGAAACCGCAGGACCGAGGCTCTATATCCGCAGTCATAATACCCGTATCTTATCTACCGAAGAAATTGCTGCCCTGCCGTTGATTGTCAAGGGTGAGACGATCCGTCTGGCGGATGTGGCTAAGGTGGCGCGTGGTTTTCAATCACCGCCATCGTATCTGATACGTGACAGAGGCGAGCCGGCGGTTTTGCTCGGAGCGGTGATGGCGGCCGGAGTGGACGGTCTGAAACTGGAAAAACGCTTGGATGAGTTCGAGTTGGAATATCGCAACGAACTTCCACTTGGTGTCAAGTTGGATAAGGTGACGAACCAGGCAGATGCAATCCACGGCGCGGTCAGTACGTTCCAGCTTAAATTCGTGACGGCCTTGCTGGTTGTTTTGGTGGTCAGTCTGATTGCCCTTGGTATTCGGGCTGGCTTGATCGTTTCTTTGGCGGTACCTTTGACGTTGGCGATGACTTTCCTTTTTATGTTTTTAGAGGGGTTGAACTTCGATCGGATTACGCTTGGCGCTTTGATTATTTCCCTTGGATTACTGGTCGACGATGCGATTATTTCCATTGAAATGATGCTGGTGAAAATGGCCGAGGGAATGGATAAAGCCAAGGCTGCCGCTTATTCGTGGACTGTGACGGCGGCACCAATGCTGGTCGGGACTCTGGTGACGGTAGTCGGCTTCCTGCCGATCGGTCTGGCGCAATCGCGCGTTGGTGATTATGCCGGTGGGATTTTCTGGGTTCTGGGGATCACTTTGATCGCTTCGTGGATTGTCGCGGTTTATTTCACGCCATATCTTGGTGTGAAATTCCTGTCGGATAAAGTCAAGCACCATGAATCGGGTGAAATGTATCAGACTGGGGCTTATCGGGCGCTGCGCAAGGCGGTGGTGTTCTGTGTACGCTATAAATTGATTGTAGTATTGATTACTGTCGCTATTTTCGTTCTTTCCGCCATGGGTATGAAGAATGTGGTCGCCAAGCAATTTTTCCCAAGTTCGGATCGCCCGGAATTGATGGTGGACATTTCTTTGCCGGAAGGCACCTCGATCCAGGTTACCGATCAATTAACCCATCGGGTTGAAGCCTTGATCAATCAGTATGATGAAGTCAAATCCCTGTCGTCTTATGTCGGTCAGGGGGCGCCGCGTTTCTTCCTGGCCTTGAACCCGGAATTGCCGAATTCGGCATTCGCTAAAATCATTGTCGTAACTCACGGTAAAGAGTCGCGCGATCGGCTGCAAGCCAAGCTGCAGGCTAAGATCGATGCCGGTCTGTTCCCGGAGGCGCGGGTTCGCGTGCATCCTTTATTATTCGGACCTCCGGTTCCCTGGCCGGTAACTTTCCGTGTGGTCGGGCCGGATCCGCAAGTACTGCGAAGCATTGCTAATGATTTGCGACTGCTGATGGCCAAGCAGAGTTTTACCATTGATCCGCACCTTCAGTGGGGTGTGCGGACTCCGACGGTGCATCTGAATATGGACCGTACCCGTCTGGCGCAGCTGGGTATGACGCCGCAACAGATTTCCACTCAGTTGCAGCAGTGGCTGCAAGGTGCGACCGTTGCGCAGATGAAAGATCAGATTCGCACGGTTCAGGTCGTATTGCGCGGCGATCAGGATCGTCGTCTGGATGTCGGTCAGCTATCGAGTTTGCTGATTCGTACGCCGAATGGCGAAACTTTGCCGTTATCACAACTGGCGACTTTGGACATTCGTTACGAAGACACCTTGCTGGAGAGACGTAATCGCGAATTGTATCTGTCGGTAAACAGTGAAGTCATTCCTGGCATGCAGCCGCCGGTGGCGACGCAGAAAATTTTCGATCAGATGCAGCCGTTGCTGGATAGTTTGCCGTACGGTTATCGAATCGATGTTGGCGGTTCGGTAGAAGAGTCGTCGATTGCGGAAAGCTCGATTCAGGCAATGATGCCGCTGATGCTGCTGGTGATGACCTTATTGATTATGTTGTTGGTGAAATCTTTCAGTACGTTATTTATGGTCATAGTCACTGCGCCGCTCGGGCTGATCGGGGCCGTGACCGCTCTGATCGTTTTCCAGCAGCCATTCGGCTTTGTGGCCAATCTGGGCCTGATCGGTTTGGCTGGTATCTTAATGCGTAATACTCTGATCCTGACCGGGCAGATTGATGATAACCGCAAACAGGGCATGCAACGTGGGGAGGCTTTGATTGATGCAACCATCCGGCGTGCGCGTCCGGTGATCCTGACGGCTCTGGCGGCGATGTTGGCGTTTGTTCCTCTGACAACTTCGACTTTCTGGGGGCCGATGGCCTATGTATTGATTGGCGGAATTGGTATCGGAACTCTTCTAACGCTGCTGTTTTTGCCGGCGCTCTACGCCTTGTGGTTCAGAGTGAAGGTCGTTTAGATGTCCTATCCGGTTCCCGCCGAAGAGGCGCTGGCAGAAATCGAAATCAAGAAGAGTCGTTTTATCGCCTATGCCCGTGGCATTGATACTCGTGAGCAAGGCATGCAATGGCTGGAAGAAATCAAGCAACAGTATCCGGATGCCCGTCATCATTGCTGGGCTTATTTGATCGGCAATCCGCATTGTGCATCGAATGCCGGCATGGGCGATGACGGTGAGCCCTCAGGCACGGCAGGCAAGCCGATTTTAAATGTTCTGCAGCATAAGGGGATCGGCGATATTATGATTATCGTTGTCCGCTATTTTGGGGGAATTAAACTCGGAGCGGGTGGCCTGACCCGCGCTTATGGTCAGGCGGCACAAGCGGTGATGGAAGTTCTGCCAACCCAGCAGCAGGTGCCGATGAGCGACCTGTTGATTGAATGTGATTTTTCCCAAGAGCAGCAAGTCAGGCATTTTTGCGGTCAAGCGGAAGGGCTGGTTGTTGCCGTCGATTACGCCCAGTCGGTGAAAATACAGTTGAGTTTGCCGCTGGCGGCAATCGAAGGCTTCCAAAAACAGATGGATGCTCTGGGCTGTATTTATAAAGCCAAAACCGATACAGTCGATTAAGTTTTCAGATGCAGTTTCCTTAAATTTGCAATTTGATCCGTATAGTCGAGTTCCTTTTCTTCAGAGCTGCCGATTGGATCCGCAAAAGGTTCCTCCAGTCCGAGCAGGGTATGGAAGCTTCCGGCAACGCATTGCGCCAGAGCCGGACGATGATAACCGCCGCCTAAAGAAAAGCTGATGCGTCCACCGCATAAAGTCTCGGCAGTCTCTACGCAACGTTTCACCAACCGGTTGTAACCCTGCACCGATAATTGATGTCCGGCCAGCGGATCCTGCCAGTGACCGTCGTAACCGGCAAAGACAATAATGTGCTGTGGTCTGAACTGTTCCAGTTTTGGTGCGATGATCGAGTCGAACACCTGCCGATAGGTCTGATCCCCGGCTCCTTTATGAAATGGGCAGTTTACATTCATTCCTGCAGCTTTACCTTCCCCTTGATGCTCGGCAAAGCCGGTCATTGGCCAAAAAGGATGTTGGTGGATCGAAATGGCCAAAATAGAAGGGTCATTAATGGTCAAATCCTGTGTGCCATTACCGTGGTGAACATCGAAATCGATAATCGCGATCCGTTCAACGCCACGCTGTTTCTGTAGTGCTTTAGCGGCGATAACGTCGCTGTTGAACAGGCAGAACCCCATCGCCTTGTCGGCTTTGGCATGATGACCGGGAGGTCGGAATAAGCCGAAGCCGTAATCCACTTTACGGTCATAGACCGCCAGATTCAATTCAATATTGCCGCCTGCCGCCATACGTGCCGCTTGTGCGCTGTGGCGATTCAGGTAAGTATCCTGACTGTATTCGTCATATAAACCGCCTCCGGTTTCGCTTAGAGTATCGATTTCGAAAACATAGCCGGATTTATGTACGCTTAAGAGTTCATCTTCGGTGACCGGACGGGATTTGACGGGTGTTAAATAAGACCAGAGTTTTCTACGACTGAGTTCTTTGTCAATTGCAACCAGGCGCGCTGCACTCTCAGGGTGGCCCGGCTGATCGTGTTTGAAAAACAGCGGATCAAGTACAACACCGACTTTTTGGTTTTTCTCGCCCTCTACGGCAGCAAAAGTTCGTTGGCTGGAAGCGCCGAGAGAAAGTATCAAGCTTTTGATCAAAAAATTACGTCGACTCCGATCCATCTTCAAACTCCGCTATCTCTGTTCATTTAAATTTCTTTTTCATAATGATTCGCCTTGTAGTCTTTATATATAACAAACGCGGTAAAGTCATATAAAGGTTTCCTATAGAGCGATTGAAAACCAGAAAAGTCGATTTAGGCTTGAATTTGTGAATAAATATGTGGATAACCCGTGGGTAAAGCGGGATAAGTCGGTTAATTGTCAAAAAAGGTTAAAAAAGTCGAAAAAAGGTTAAAAAAGGGGTTGCGTTGTTTGTGTAAATCACTAGAATACGCACCTGTTCCGAGGGGCAGCGACTGAAGCGGCCCGGCGGGATGGAAAAGACGTCCAATAAGCTGAGATGAATTGGAAGTCGATGAGAAAAAAAGTTTGAAAAAACATTTGACATCGAAAAACAAATCATCTTATAATAAACAGCTTACCGAGTTCGAAAAGTGCGAGTCACGGATCGGGACTCGAAGAGACCTAAGTTCTTTAAAAATATGGTAAATCAGAGATAATTTATGTGGAAGCTCCTTAAGTGAGTAACCGATAAAGAATCTCGAAAATGACAAATATGTATTGGTAAGTAAGTTTTTATTTATCATGCTTTACTTGTCAATTCCGAGTGTTTATTCCAGAGATGGAACTGAAATATATCAGCAAGATTAAACTGAAGAGTTTGATCCTGGCTCAGAATGAACGCTGGCGGCAGGCCTAACACATGCAAGTCGAACGGTAACAGGATAGCTTGCTATCGCTGACGAGTGGCGGACGGGTGAGTAATGCCTGGGAATCTACCCTATAGTTGGGGACAACATATGGAAACGTATGCTAATACCGAATATGCTCTACGGAGTAAAGCGGGGGACCTTCGGGCCTCGTGCTATAGGATGAGCCCAGGTGAGATTAGTTAGTTGGTGAGGTAATGGCTCACCAAGGCGACGATCTCTAGCTGGTTTGAGAGGATGATCAGCCACACTGGGACTGAGACACGGCCCAGACTCCTACGGGAGGCAGCAGTGGGGAATATTGCACAATGGGGGGAACCCTGATGCAGCCATGCCGCGTGTGTGAAGAAGGCCCGAGGGTTGTAAAGCACTTTCAATTGGGAGGAAGGTTGTGTAGCGAATACCTGCATAGCTTGACGTTACCTTTAGAAGAAGCACCGGCTAACTCTGTGCCAGCAGCCGCGGTAATACAGAGGGTGCAAGCGTTATTCGGAATTACTGGGCGTAAAGCGCGCGTAGGCGGACTGTTAAGTCGGTTGTGAAAGCCCCGGGCTCAACCTGGGAACTGCATTCGATACTGGCAGTCTAGAATTTGGAAGAGGGAAGCGGAATTCCTAGTGTAGCAGTGAAATGCGTAGATATTAGGAGGAACATCAGTGGCGAAGGCGGCTTCCTGGTCCAAAATTGACGCTGAGGTGCGAAAGCGTGGGGAGCGAACAGGATTAGATACCCTGGTAGTCCACGCCGTAAACGATGTCAACTAGTTGTTGGCCTTATTTAAAAGGTTAGTAACGTAGCTAACGCGATAAGTTGACCGCCTGGGGAGTACGGTCGCAAGATTAAAACTCAAAGGAATTGACGGGGGCCCGCACAAGCGGTGGAGCATGTGGTTTAATTCGATGCAACGCGAAGAACCTTACCATCCCTTGACATCCTGCGAACTTTCTAGAGATAGATTGGTGCCTTCGGGAACGCAGTGACAGGTGCTGCATGGCTGTCGTCAGCTCGTGTCGTGAGATGTTGGGTTAAGTCCCGCAACGAGCGCAACCCTTATCATTAGTTGCTACCATTTAGTTGAGAACTCTAATGAGACTGCCGGTGATAAACCGGAGGAAGGCGGGGACGACGTCAAGTCATCATGGCCCTTATGGGATGGGCTACACACGTGCTACAATGGAGGGTACAAAGAGCAGCTAACTGGCGACAGTGTGCGAATCTCAAAAAACCCTTCGTAGTCCGGATTGGAGTCTGCAACTCGACTCCATGAAGTCGGAATCGCTAGTAATCGCAAATCAGAATGTTGCGGTGAATACGTTCCCGGGCCTTGTACACACCGCCCGTCACACCATGGGAGTGGATTGCAAAAGAAGTAGGTAGCTTAACCTTCGGGAGGGCGCTTACCACTTTGTGGTTCATGACTGGGGTGAAGTCGTAACAAGGTAGCCGTAGGGGAACCTGCGGCTGGATCACCTCCTTTAAGATAGAAAAGGTTACGAGCTTAGGCGAGCTTTCACATAAATTGTCTCTGATTTACTGGTAGATAAAGAACCCGGGTCTGTAGCTCAGTTGGTTAGAGCGCACCCCTGATAAGGGTGAGGTCGGTGGTTCAAATCCACCCAGACCCACCACGGGGCTATAGCTCAGCTGGGAGAGCGCCTGCTTTGCACGCAGGAGGTCTGCGGTTCGATCCCGCATAGCTCCACCAATTAACCTGTTAATAAGGTTTCGATTTTAGAGAATAAGATTGAGAAATTATTAACAGTTTTATTGCTGGAAACAGAAGGGAATGTTAGAATTCCGCTTCTTGGTTTTAGAAAAACTGAAGCTCTTTAACAAATTGGAATGAGGTTTATATGACAGCCGACTTTTGTCATATAAACGACTGATTAATCATCTCTCAATGATTAATCAGCATTGCTGGGATATGACTTGATTTTAGGATTAAGTGATATCTTATGTAATAGGTAACGCAATATATGAATGAGAAAACTCAAGCGTATATCGTGTCAGCGAAGAAACTTAGTTACGTGAACGGAAGTTCAAACATCACTCACTAGGCCTTGATTGTTCTTTGGAACAACACAAAAGGTTAAGGTTATTTTTGAGTTGTATAGTTAAGTGACTAAGCGTACGCGGTGGATGCCTAGGCGGTAGAAGGCGATGAAGGACGTGATAGCCTGCGATAAGCTTCGGTGAGGTGGCAAATACCCTGTGACCCGAAGATTTCCGAATGGGAAAACCCATCCTTTATGGATATCCCCTTGTGGGAGGCAAACCCGGAGAACTGAAACATCTAAGTACCCGGAGGAAAAGAAATCAACCGAGATTCCCTAAGTAGCGGCGAGCGAACGGGGACCAGCCCTTAAGCATTTATTCAGTTAGTAGAATGATCTGGAAAGTTCAACGGTACAGGGTGATAGTCCCGTATACGAAAACTGATTAAGTGTGAAAACGAGTAGGACGGAACACGTGAAATTCTGTCTGAAGATGGGGGGACCACCCTCCAAGGCTAAATACTCTCTACCGACCGATAGTGAACCAGTACCGTGAGGGAAAGGCGAAAAGAACCCCTGGAGGGGAGTGAAATAGAACCTGAAACCGCGTACGTACAAGCAGTGGGAGCCCTTCGGGGTGACTGCGTACCTTTTGTATAATGGGTCAGCGACTTACATTATGTAGCGAGGTTAACCGAATAGGGGAGCCGTAGGGAAACCGAGTCTTAACTGGGCGAACAGTTGCATGGTGTAGACCCGAAACCGGGCGATCTATCCATGGCCAGGTTGAAGGTGCCGTAACAGGTACTGGAGGACCGAACCCACGTATGTTGAAAAATGCGGGGATGAGCTGTGGATCGGAGTGAAAGGCTAATCAAGCCCGGAGATAGCTGGTTCTCCTCGAAAACTATTTAGGTAGTGCCTCATGTCTCACTCTCGGGGGTAGAGCACTGTTATGGTCTAGCGGCCCGTCAAGGGTTAGCAGCCCATTGCAAACTCCGAATACCGAGAAGTGCAATCATGGGAGACAGACTGCGGGTGCTAACGTCCGTAGTCAAGAGGGAAACAACCCAGACCGCCAGCTAAGGTCCCTAAACACCACTCAGTGGGAAAGGATGTGGGAAGGCATAGACAGACAGGAGGTTGGCTTAGAAGCAGCCACCCTTTAAAGAAAGCGTAATAGCTCACTGTTCGAGTCGGCCTGCGCCGAAGATTTAACGGGGCTAAGTGGTGTACCGAAGCTGCGGATCCGTAAGGATGGTAGAGGAGCGTTCTGTAAGCCTGCGAAGGTGTGTTGTAAAGCATGCTGGAGGTATCAGAAGTGCGAATGCTGACATGAGTAGCGATAAAGGGAGTGAAAAGCTCCCTCGCCGAAAGACCAAGGTTTCCTACGCAACGTTAATCGACGTAGGGTTAGTCGACCCCTAAGACGAGGCTGAAAAGCGTAGTCGATGGGAAACGGGTTAATATTCCCGTACTTTTTATGACTGCGATGGAGGGACGGAGAAGGCTAGGCCGGCCTGGCGATGGTTGTCCAGGTTTAAGCTCGTAGGCAGAGATTTTAGGTAAATCCGGAATCTTAATGTCGAAAAGCGATGACGAGTCCTCTTTTGGACGAAGTGGTTGATGCCATGCTTCCAGGAAAAGCTTCTAAGCATAGGTCATAAAGAATCGTACCCCAAACCAACACAGGTGGTCAGGATGAGAATTCTAAGGCGCTTGAGAGAACTCGGGTGAAGGAACTAGGCAAAATGACACCGTAACTTCGGGAGAAGGTGTGCCCCTGACGGTGAATAGCTGTTGGGGGTCGCAGAGACCAGGTGGTTGCAACTGTTTACTAAAAACATAGCACTCTGCAAAATCGAAAGATGACGTATAGGGTGTGACGCCTGCCCGGTGCCGGAAGGTTAATTGATGGGGTTAGCTTATGCGAAGCTCTTGATCGAAGCCCCGGTAAACGGCGGCCGTAACTATAACGGTCCTAAGGTAGCGAAATTCCTTGTCGGGTAAGTTCCGACCTGCACGAATGGCGTAATGATGGCCACACTGTCTCCACCCGAGACTCAGCGAAATTGAAATCGCAGTTAAGATGCTGCGTACCCGCGGCTAGACGGAAAGACCCCGTGAACCTTTACTACAGCTTTACACTGGACTTTGACCTTACTTGTGTAGGATAGGTGGGAGGCTATGAAACTGTGTCGCCAGATGCAGTGGAGCCATCCTTGAAATACCACCCTGGTAATGTTGAGGTTCTAACCTCGACCAGTGAATCCTGGTCAGGGACAGTGTATGGTGGGTAGTTTGACTGGGGCGGTCTCCTCCCAAAGTGTAACGGAGGAGCGCGAAGGTACCCTCAGCACGGTCGGACATCGTGCAATGAGCGCAAGAGTAAAAGGGTGCTTGACTGCGAGACAGACACGTCGAGCAGGTGCGAAAGCAGGTTCTAGTGATCCGGTGGTTCTGTGTGGAAGGGCCATCGCTCAACGGATAAAAGGTACTCCGGGGATAACAGGCTGATACCGCCCAAGAGTTCATATCGACGGCGGTGTTTGGCACCTCGATGTCGGCTCATCACATCCTGGGGCTGAAGTCGGTCCCAAGGGTATGGCTGTTCGCCATTTAAAGTGGTACGCGAGCTGGGTTTAGAACGTCGTGAGACAGTTCGGTCCCTATCTGCCGTGGGCGTTGGAAAATTGAGAGGGGCTGCTCCTAGTACGAGAGGACCGGAGTGGACGATCCGCTGGTGTTCCAGTTGTTCTGCCAAGAGCATTGCTGGGTAGCTACGATCGGAAAGGATAACCGCTGAAAGCATCTAAGCGGGAAACCTGCCTCAAGATAAGTTTTCCCTAGACTTTAAGTCTTCTGAAGGGCCGTTAGAGACTATGACGTTGATAGGCAAGGTGTGGAAGTGCAGTAATGTATGAAGCTAACTTGTACTAATTACCCGTGAGGCTTAACTATACAACTCAAAAGTAGCTTTGAAACCAAAGTGAACTGAGCGTAACTGAGTGACTCGCAGACACGATATACATCTGCTTGAGTTTTAGCATTCAGAGCTTACCGAAACGCTGTGAGAAACAGCAAACAACTCATTCCAAACATTGCAGTGTTGATTCTATCAGCACGGCACACCGAATTGCTTGGTGAACATAGCAAGATGGAACCACCTGATCCCTTCTCGAACTCAGAAGTGAAACGTCTTAGCGCCGATGGTAGTGTGGGAGGTCCCATGTGAGAGTAGGTCATCGCCAAGCTTATATCCCAAAACCCCGCCAGACTCAAAAGCGTCTGGCGGGGTTTTTTTATGTCTTTACGAAATGCACCCAAGGGGAGAAAACCTGCGCAAGCTCGTTCCGGCACATCCATGTGCCCACGCATTGGCACTCCTGTTCTGAAAGCCGCGTCGCTCCAAACTATCCGCCCTCTCCAACGATTCACGGCAAGAGCGCTGGCCTTCCCCCTGGAAAGGTTGTTTTTTTATAAGACTCTTGTGTTTTAAAATCTTATCTCTTAGATTAAATTCTTTAAATCAATTCACTCTATTAAAAAGAAGATTGCTTATATGAGTAGTGTCAGTGTGACGAAAAAAAATCAGGAGAGTCTATTCAAGACGATTTCTAAATTTCCGTGGATGTTTGCGGTGATTGCCTTTTTATTTTTGGCGGATCGTTTTGGCTGGCCATTAGATAATACGGTATATGGTTATGCGTTCATTACCATGGCGGTAGTGGTTCTTTTTGTCGAAATGGTTAAATCGGTCGACGTCAGTCCGATGGGCTTCCTGATGGACTTGATTTGGGCGATTGTTGCCGTCATTTTGTCGACCGCTTTGTTAACCTATATGTATTTTTCTCCTGATAAGGAGATCGGTTTTTTTCACTGGCTGGGTTATGGGATTATTTTGGCAGATGCGATTTTGAACCCATTTAATTCTTTTCGATCCGCTTTGCGTAATTTTGATGTAGGTAGCTAATGTCTTTTTCAGAATCTAAAACCGGTAGTGCTGCTTCTAGCCTGTTAGGAAGGGAAACGCCATATTGTAATTTATATAATCCGGATTTATTGTTTCCGATTCCCCGTTGTGAGAAGCGCTCGGAGTTAGGGATAGATGAGGATGCTTTGCCGTTTAATGGTTTGGATATTTGGACGGCGTTTGAAGTTTCCTGGTTGAATCCCAAGGGGAAGCCGGAGGTTCGTATTGCTGATTTTGCCTTTCAGGCTAGTTCTCCGAATCTGATTGAGTCAAAGTCTTTTAAGTTGTATTTAAACAGCTTTAATGGCTCGCATTTTTCCTCTGAGCAGGAAGTCATAGCGCGAATGGAAAAGGATCTTTCATCAGCAAGCGGTGAAGCAGTATCGGTGGACTTTCGTACGTTGGATGGCCATGAGCTGCTGTTTGGAGATTTACCGGGCGTGAATCTGGATGGGCTTGATGTTGAGGTAACCGATTACAGCGTGAATCCGGATTTGTTGCAAACTCTGTCTGGAACGATCGAGGAAGAGGTGCTGAACAGTCATTTGTTGAAATCGAATTGTCTGGTTACGTCCCAACCGGATTGGGGGTCAATTGTGATTCGCTACGGTGGCCCGAGAATCGACCATGAAGGCTTGTTGAAGTACATCATTTCTTTTCGCGAACACAATGAATTTCACGAGCAATGCGTGGAACGCGTTTTTAACGATATCATGCAGCGTTGCAAACCGGAGAAATTAACGGTTTACGCCCGTTATGTCCGGCGAGGCGGTTTAGATATTAACCCCTACAGATCCAATTTTGAAGAAGAATTCGACATTTCCCGAACGCCTCGACAGTAATTTATTTATCTCAGGCCGTGCCTTTCGGCCTGTTTCAAAATTCATCTTTTAATCGATTTCAGCCCTGAACTGATCAAGGTTTCAGAATTATTAGCCATTATTTATATAAGTTAATATATTGATATACATAGAAAAAATGTATATCGAAATAACTTAGTATTTCGCTGGGGTTTTTATATGATTGAAATACAGGCTGGTTTTATGACCTGTGCTTTCAAACATTTATTTGCCCTTAGGCAAGGAGGTTGATGATGGCAGATTCAATTGTACGTGACATCCATGCTCACGATCACTATACCGTTTCCGGTGAGCATTTAATTTCTCATGATGTCAGTGTCGTACAGATCGGTAAATGGTTGAAACTAGGGTGGATGGATATTGCGCATGCGCCTTTGGCATCGTTATTTTATGGTCTTCTTATGATGGTGACAGTTCTGGGAGTTATGCTTGCATATAAACAGACACCGTTTCTGATGTTTATGATTGCAACGTCTTTTGTGATGATTGCGCCGTTCCTTGCGACCGGTTTGTATCATATTGCCCATCAACTGGAAAAACAGCAAGCGCCTAGTTTGTTCTCATCACTGGTCGCCTGGCGGCATAATATGACGGAATTTGCACTGTTTGCATTCACACTTGGAGCGATTATTGCGATTTGGAGCCGAATTGTTCCTTTGATTGCAGGCGTTGTTGTCGGAACGCAGTCTTTGTTGATCGTGGATGCGGATCAAGGCGTTATGGGCTTCTTGCTCTCCGAGGCCGGTATTGGTTTTATGATTGCCTTTTTTCTGGTTGGGGCAGTCCTTGCCGGTTTTGTTTTTGCGATCAGTGTTGTAACGATTCCTCTGTTGCTTAAGGACGACAATATTGGCGTTCTCTCGGCAATGATTCTGAGTTTCCAGGTGACGATGGAGAATAAACTGGTTATGAGTATCTGGGCTTTGGTGATTGGATCTATGGTAATGCTGGGAATTGCGACACTTGGATTCGGTATGATTGTGGTAATGCCATTGCTGGCTTTTGCCAGTTGGCATGCATTCAATGATTTAATCGAGGTTGAGGGAAAAACCTGGCTTTAAAACCGACTTAATGCTGGAGCCTGTCGAGAGCCCTTTTCAGGGCTCTTTTTTTATATTTGAGGGTTGATTTGCCCGATTATGCCAAGAATTTGATTAATCTCTTTTCGTTCAGGGCGGTAACTTTCAGGGGCATCCATCGGATTGCCGTTGCTCAGTGCGCCGCCACAGGTCAGGCGATAAACATTTGGCTGTTCCGATGACTGCAGATAGAGGTGAACCAGATCAACGCTTTCAGGTCGCTGATAATTATCAAACGCAAGCATTTGGGGTGAGAGAGGGCCGTTCAGTGCGAGTAGCGTTGTTGGGCTTTTGGAGGCGGTAAAGGATTCTCCGATTTCGACCTTGATGATTTTGAAGCGTTCGGGGTAAATCGTCTGTGGCATCCGGTTTAAGTGATACACTTCCAACTCGCAGTAGGGTGCGTAACGGTTATAGGCGTTACCGCTGATTTGGCCAAATTGAATATATTGGCGGCTACGCTCAGGGGGGATGGTGATGGCTTGTTTAAGCAGGAAATGCTCCCCGGGCTGGATGTTCATCATTGATTTAGGCGGCGCGAAGGAGCATCCGGTGGCAAAGCCAGCAATAAGGGCAGAGACGCCGATAACGGCCAAAAATTTGGAGAAGTGAATCATTTTGAGTACCTCGGTAACAAGACAAACGGTTGCGAGAGAGAAATCAGCCGCAGACCTTCTTTATCCAAGAAGGTGATATGCTAATGATCGGCCAGTTTGGATCGGTAATCAATAAACTTTTTGCGATAAAGATACCCTGATATGGAAAAGCGTTGGTAAGCTGCTCGGGGTGATTAATGAAGAGAACGTATGGCGGTGAATACAACATGTGGGATTTTCTGACTTTTAAGCGCTTGATCAGTATTGAAGTTCTGATTACTTTTTATTACCTGGGCGCCGTTGTTATGCCGGTTTTCATGCTATGGGGGCTGAGTGCTTTACGAAGGAGGTTTTCGGTCGACGAGGCGGAAGCTGCGTTGCAAAAGGTTACCCGGTCGGTTGCACAATCGCTTGGGATGAAATTGAGTTTGTGGAAATGGTTTCTGGCCGGGGTCTTTGCTTTTTTGCTGGGAGAGCTTTTCTGGCGTCTTCTTTTTGAATTTCTAGTTGCTTTTATACAAATGCGTGATGCTTTGGTTGCCGGTGTTTAGCCGTCTGCCGGATTGAGGGAGAGAAATGTTAAAGAACCATATGGAGTATGGCATGGGGGATGCCACCTACCAGGCTGTCGGTGGTTATGAAGGCCTGGTGAAACTTGTGGACGATTTTTACCTGGCGATGGAAACCGTACCGGAAGCGAAGCACATCCGTTCAATGCATCGCCAGGATCTAAGCGAATCGCGTGATAAGTTGACGCATTTTTTATCCGGATGGATGAATGGTCCGCAGATTTATATGCAAAAGTATGGTTCGATTAATATTCCGCAGGTTCACGCTTTTCTCGATGTTGGTGATGCAGAGCGTGATGCCTGGTTGCTTTGTATGCAGATCGCATTAAAGAAACAGGCGTATCCTGCTGCATTGCAGGAGTATCTTTTAGAGCAACTCTTTAAACCGGCGGAACGCATACGGCAAGTGAGCCAGGAAGCTCGAGCTGGAAATTAGGGGGAAGCTTTCTAACTTACTTGCTCCTTGTGGTAAAATAGCGGATTAGTCTCGCGATATGTTTAGCGTGAGTTAGCCAAATAAAATTAATGAAAACAAATTGTTATCTATTTTCGTTGGTTTTTGACGACAAGGTAGTATGGGCAGCGGAGTTTCCGGGGCCGGCATAGATTGGGTTACGGAGCATGTCTCCATTGCGAGTGTATTAATGGATAGAGCTTTTTCTTCTTATGATGTGATCGTCGTCGGTGGGGGGCATGCCGGTACCGAAGCGGCTTTGGCTGCGGCTCGCATGGGGCGAAAAACCCTGCTTCTGACCCATAATATCGACACTCTTGGGCAGATGTCCTGCAACCCGGCAATTGGCGGAATCGGTAAAGGGCATTTGGTCAAGGAAGTCGATGCGATGGGTGGCGCTATGGCTCTGGCAATCGACGAAGCCGGAATTCAGTTTCGTATTTTGAATGCTTCAAAAGGGCCGGCAGTTCGTGCGACGCGGGCACAGGCTGACCGTGTTTTATACCGTCAAGCCATTCGTACCCGTTTGGAAAATCAGCAACACTTAACCCTGTTCCAGCAGCCGGTGGAAGATATCCTTATCGAAGATGATCAGATTACCGGCGTTGTCACTAAAATGGGGTTGAAATTTTACTCGCGGCAGGTGGTATTGACTGCCGGAACCTTCTTGGCCGGGCGTATTCATATTGGTCTGCAAAATTATGAAGGCGGTCGAGCGGGCGATGAGCCGGCCAATCGGCTGGCAGCCAAGCTACGAGAACTGGATCTGCCGGTCGGACGTTTGAAGACCGGGACGCCACCGCGAATCAATGCTCGCACGGTTGATTTCGATCGGATGCAGATACAGCCGGGGGATGATCCGCTACCGGTATTCTCCTATATGGGGCATCGAAAGATGCATCCGCAACAGATTCCATGCTATATCACCTATACCAACGAGCGCACGCATGAAGCGATTATGGCTTCGCTGGATCAGTCGCCAATGTACTCGGATCAGGGAGAAATCGATAGTGTCGGACCGCGTTATTGCCCGTCGATTGAAGATAAGGTGATGCGTTTTGCCGATAAGGACCGGCATCAGGTGTTTATCGAACCGGAAGGTTTGACGACGACTGAGCTGTATCCGAACGGGATATCTACCAGCCTGCCTTATGAGACACAATTGCAGATTGTGCATTCCATGGAGGGCTTGGAAAGAGCCAGGATCATGCGTCCGGGGTATGCGATTGAGTACGATTTCTTCGATCCGCGTGGTTTAAAACCTTCTTTGGAAACGCAGGCGATTCAAGGCTTGTTCTTTGCCGGACAGATTAATGGCACCACCGGTTATGAAGAAGCGGCAGCGCAAGGTCTTTTGGCTGGATTGAATGCCGGTTTACGTTCTCAAGGGAAAGATACGTGGTATCCAACTCGCGATCAGGCATATCTCGGAGTTCTGGTTGATGATTTGATCACCATGGGCACCAATGAACCTTATCGTATGTTTACCTCGCGTGCTGAGTATCGTCTGATGCTGCGTGAAGACAATGCCGATCAGCGCCTGACGCCGATTGCTCGTGAGATGGGCTTGATCGACGACGAACGCTGGCGTGTTTTTAACAATAAAATCGAGTCGCTGGAAAGAGAAGTCGCCCGCTTGAAAAGTACCTGGATTCACCCGGCACATCCGGAAGCGAAACAGGCGGAATCCTTGATGGATTTGCCACTGAGTAAAGAGCAGACTCTGTTTGATCTGTTGAAGCGCCCGAAAGTGGAATACAAGGCTCTGGCTTTACTGGAAGTATTTGGTGAAGCTGTCGAAGACGAAGCGGTCGTGGATTTGATCGAGATCGAAGCCAAATATTCGGGCTATATTGCGCGCCAGCTGGAACAGATCGAAAAACTGAAGCGTTCCGAGTCGGTAGAAATTCCCCAGGATCTGGATTTGGATAGCCTTTCCGGCCTGTCCAACGAAGTGAAGCAGAAACTCCGTGACCATAAACCGGCTAATTTGGGAATGGCCTCTAGAATTCAGGGGATCACGCCGGCGGCAATTTCGATCTTGCTGATTGAAATCAAAAAATTCCGTTCACAGAAGAGCGCTTAATTGGAATTTGAATGACACTGACTTCTTTAAAACCGCAATTGGAAAGCGGCCTGCAGTCGCTGAATCTAGAATTAAACGACCGACAGATAGAACAGCTGATTGCTTACTTAAACTTACTTTCCAAATGGAATAAGGTCTATAATTTGACGGCAATTCGTGATCCGCAGGAGATGCTGGTTAAGCATCTTTTTGATAGTCTGGCCGTTGTTCCCTATATCGAACAAGAACGTTTGATTGATGTCGGTACCGGCGGCGGGCTTCCCGGAATTCCATTAGCGATTTGCTTTCCGGAAAGACAGATCGATCTGTTGGACAGCAATCATAAAAAGACACGCTTTTTGACACAGGCAAAAGCCGAACTGGGGCTGAAATCAACTCAGGTGTTCCATTGCCGAGTAGAAGAGTATCGCCCGGAAAAACTGTATCAGGCGGTTATTTCCAGAGCCTTTGCCTCAATTGACGATATGCTGTTCTGGACCGGTCACCTGCTTGTCGAAGGTGGCGTCTGGTGGGCCATGAAGGCTCAGAAAGAAGTCGACGAAACCCTATCGTTACCCGAGGGGGTGGCGGTTGATGGAATCATCGAGCTGAAAGTCCCGAAGCTGGCTGCGGATAGACGCTTGATTAAACTGACAAAACATAACTAGGAACCTTTTGTGGGAAGAGTCATTGCTGTTGCCAACCAGAAAGGCGGGGTTGGTAAAACGACAACCAGTGTGAATCTGGCGGCTGCGCTGGCGCGTCTGGAAAAGAAAATTCTCTTGATTGATTTGGATCCGCAGGGAAATGCAACTGTGGCGATCGGTGTCGATAAAGATGAGCAGGAAGTCACTATTTTCGATCTGTTGGTCGGCGAGGCGAAATTCAAGCATACGGTTGTGAAAGTTGAGCAGGCCGGTTTGGATCTGTTGCCGGCAAATGCAGACTTGACCGCCGCTGAAGTAGTGCTTCTCGATGAAGACAAGGGGCCTAAGAGGCTGGATAAGGTCTTGCAAAAAGCACGTGAAAAGTATGATGCGATTTTGATCGATTGCCCGCCGACTCTGAATATGCTGACTCTGAATGCTCTGACCGCCGCGGACGGAATTCTGGTTCCGGTTCAGTGCGAATACTTTGCTTTGGAAGGTTTATCGGCTTTAATGGATACCATTGAAACCGTTCAGAGCGAATTGAATCCGCAACTGCATATTGACGGTTTGCTGCGTACCATGCATGACCGTCGCAACAATTTGGCCAACGATGTTTCTAATGAGTTGGTCGCGCACTTCGGCATGAAAGTCTTGCAAACCATCGTGCCGCGTAACGTTCGCCTGGCGGAAGCGCCGAGTTACGGCGAATCGATCCTCGATTACGATGCCTCCTCCAGTGGAGCCATGGCCTATCTGGCTCTGGCCAACGAGTTGATTCGTAAAACCCAGATATAAACTTTTGAAAGGCAGGAACGCTAGTGGCTAAAAAAAGATCAGGTATGGGAAGTCGCGGTTTAAGCGCCATGTTAGGCGCCAAGCAGAAATCCGATAAGAGCAGTGCAGATCTGCGCATCGAGAAAATTGGTATTGAAGCTCTGAAGCCGGGTCAATACCAGCCTCGATACCAGTTTGATGAAGCGGCATTGCAGGAACTGGCGGCTTCGATTCGTGTGCAGGGAGTGGTTCAGCCGATTATCGTGCGCCCTCTGTCAGACGAAGAATATGAAATTATTGCCGGTGAACGCCGTTGGCGTGCGGCGAAAATGGCGGGATTAAGTAGTGTTCCGGTCGTTGTCCGGCAAGCGGACAGCCAGGCCACTCTGGCAATGGCGTTGATTGAAAATATCCAACGTGAAGATCTTAATCCGATTGAAACCGCCGTTGGACTCAAACGTTTAATGCAAGAGTTTGAATTGACTCAGCAGGAAGTCGCCGATGCCGTCGGGCGTTCTCGCGCCGCGGTATCGAATCTGTTGCGTCTGCTCAAACTACCCGAAAACATCCAGAAAGCGTTGCATGATGGCTTATTGTCTATGGGGCATGCAAGGGCGATTATCAGTCTACCGGAAGAGAAGCAGGCGGAATTGGCCGAGAAAGCGATCAGCAAAGGCTGGTCGGTCCGGGAAATGGAAGAAGCCGTCCAGCAAATTCTGGTGCCCGGCAAGGTTGTACGAGAACACAAGCGCAAGCAGATTCCGCATATCGAAGAAGTTATACAGCAACAGAATCGTCTGTGCGAACGCCTGGAGGCGAAAGTGAAAATTCATCATAAAGAGACCGGGGGCGGTAAGATCGAGATTGCCTATAAGGACTTGGCGGATCTTGAGCGTCTGATGCAGGCGGTTCGCTGAGACAACGAAAAAAGTTGTCGAATGCTGTATGAAGTTTTTTTGAAGGGCTGTTTAGAAGATATTGTGTTGGTTGCATAACCTAACAACATTATCTTGAGATATCTTAAGTTAAGTTTAAGTTTTACGCGGTTTTTGCTGCAAAATTCGGCGTAGATTAAGCTGGCTTTTAAGGCGATAAAACATTATCATTGGCGGCCATTTAGCTTGATCTTGTTTTTCTGAAAAAGTATTATTAGTAGAGTTTGCCATTTGATGAGTGAATCGGATAAAAAATCCCCGAAAAATGAGAAAAAAGAAGCGTCTCCGGCATTAAATTTTCTGCTGTTGAGCGCAGGATCGATGTTCACATCGATGCTGATTGCGGGATTTCTGGTCGGTTACATGCTGGATCAGATTTTTGATACTACCCCGATCATGTTAATGGCCTGTGCCGTCCTGGGATTCATCGGCGGCATTCAGAAAGTACATAGATTAACGAGTAAGCTGGATCAGGTCGAACCGACCGAGCGCAAAGATGATTAAGAATCTGGACAAGGGATTTAAAGTTCAAATACTCATCGGCCTGGTTGTCACGGCGATCTACGCGACTCAAGGGCAAGCCGTGGCCGCCGCCTACGGCTTTTTTATTGGCATTATGAATGTGGTAATGCTGAGTTATACCTTTGCAAAGGCTAATGCAAAGGCGGCCGAGAACCCCAAAAGCGGCGTACTGGTTTTATATTTGAGTGCAGTGATCAGGTTTGTCCTGTTAGCTGTGTTATTTGTTTTAGGGCTGTCTTTCCTCAATGAGAGTCAAGCATTCCCGGTTGTATTGACCTTTGTGTTGATGCAACTCGGTCAGCTTTTCAATCTGCAGGGGAAACGACGTTTGACTGACTAAGGAGTAGACCCTTGAGTGCTGAAAAAATGGGAACGGTCGAGTATATCCAACACCACTTGACCAACAACACCATCGGAGAAGGTTTCTGGACCTTCAATATGGATACCATCGTTGTGAGTTTCTTGCTAGGTGCGTTGATCGTCTTTATGGCGGCTCGTTTAGGCAAGAAGCTGGAAACGGGTACCCCCGGCGGTTTCCAAAACTTCGTTGAATCAATTCTGGATTTCGTTGCGACTAACGTTCGTGATGCTTTCCCAGGCCACAACCCGCTGATTGCGCCGATCGCCCTGACGATTTTCTTGTGGGTCTGGATCATGAACTTCATGGATTTGATCCCTGTGGATCTGCTGCCTTACCTTTATCAATTGATCACCGGTGATCATCACGCTTATTTGAAAGTGGTTCCTACAACTGACTTGAATACCACTTTGGCGATGTCTTTCACCGTATTCGCATTGATTCTCTTCTACAACATCAAGATTAAAGGTGTGGTCGGGTTCATCAAAATGTTCCTGTTCCACCCGTTCGGTAAATTCTTTGTTCCAGTCAATGTCGTTATGACTCTGATCGAAGAAATTGCCAAGCCGCTATCTCTTGCTCTGCGTTTGTTCGGTAACATGTTCGCAGGGGAATTGGTATTCCTTCTGATCGCTTTGATCGGTGGAACTTTGGCAGTGGGTGCCGCTGCCCTATTCTGGGCACCGTTGCAAGTCCTGCTTGATTTAGGCTGGTTGATTTTCCACTTGTTGGTTATCACGTTACAAGCCTTCATCTTTATGGTGCTCACAATCGTTTACCTTGGTATGGCGCACGACGAAGGGCACTGATACCGGTAAACGAAAACGATTGGGTTACTTGGAGTGCTTCAGGTAACCGAAAAGGGTTTAAAGCGTACCTACTCGAGTTTTCAAAAACGGATGCCTGAGTAAAAAGCTTTTTTATTTAACTTTAATTTTTTAACTTTAAACTTTGGAGAAAATCGATGGAAGTAACTGCTACTATGATCGCTGATATCTACGCTGCAACTGCAATTGGTGTAGGTGTTATCTTGGCTGCTGCTGGTTTGGGTTCAGCAATTGGTTGGGGTCTTATCTGTTCTAAAACTTTGGAAGGGATCGCTCGTCAACCTGAAATGCGTCCTGCTTTGATGACTAACATGTTCATCTTCGCTGGTCTTATGGAATCTTTCCCGTTCATCATCCTAGCGTTCGCAATGTGGTTCCTATTCGCTAACCCATTCGTTGGTGCAATGACTGCTGCTCTTGGTGCTTAATCACTGAGTAGAAGATTGTATCTAATTAATTTCATTTAATAACGAATGGCGAGGTAACCACCGTGAGTATTAACGCAACGCTTCTCATCCAGATTATTGCATTTGTGCTATTGATCTGGTTTGTGAACAAAGTACTGTGGGGGCCACTTTCGAAGTTAATGGAAGAACGTCAGAAGAAAATTGCTGACGGTCTTTCTGCTGCTGAGAAAGGAAAGCATGAGTTAGAGCTGGCTGAACAGAAAGCCAAAGAAGTGCTTAAAGAAGCCAAAGCTCAAGCTCAAAACGTATTGAGTCAAGCTGAAAAACGCGGTTCTGAAATCGTAGAAGATGCGAAAGTAAAAGCCACGGAAGAAGCTGACCGTATCAAAGCTTCCGCCCATGCAGAAATAGAGCAAGAAGTTAGTCGTGCAAGAGAAGAGCTTCGTAAAGAAGTTGCTGCCTTGGCAGTTTCTGGCGCAGAAAAAATTCTAAGTAAAGAAGTTGACGCGGCCGCGCACAACGACATGCTTGAAGCCTTAGTCAAACAAATCTAAGGAACAGACTCTATGGCAGAATTAATGACAATTGCAAGACCTTACGCCGAAGCGGTTTTCTCTCTTGGAAAAGAAGAGAAAAGCTTGGCAGCCTGGTCTGAAAGCCTGGCAAATTTAGCAACGATTACCGCTGATGAAGCGATGCAGGCGTTGCTGAAAAGCCCTGATGCTAGTGATGCAGACATTATGTCCGTTTACGAAAGTGTTATGGGTGCCGACTTGAACGATCAAGCAAAAAATCTTTTAGCCGCGATGGCTGAACATAAGCGTTTGCTAGCGCTACCTGAAGTTTCACAGCAATTTGAAGTGCTTAAAGCGGAAGAAGAAAAACGTGTACTAGCAACGGTTATTTCAGCACAGGAAGTAACGGTCGAGCAGAAGACAAAATTAAATGCTGCTTTAAATGCTAAGTTTGATGCCGAAGTCGAAATGAATTATGAAGTTGATCCTTCATTAATCGCCGGCATTAAGATCAAAGTAGGTGACTGGGCCATTGACGGTTCAGCCCTGTCTCAACTAAACAAACTTGGCGCAGCAATCGCCCAATAATGGAGAGGAACAAACATGCAATTGAATGCCTCTGAAATCAGCAGCCTGATCAAAGATCGTATCAAAGGTTTTGACGGTTCAGCTGAATCCGGCAGCGAAGGAACAGTCGTTAGCATCGCAGATGGTATCGCACTGATTCACGGCGTGTCAGATGTAATGTATGGTGAGATGGTTCAATTTGACGAAAACACTTTCGGTATGGCGCTTAACCTTGAGCGTGATTCGGTTGGTGTGGTCGTTTTAGGTGAATACAGCCACATTTCTGAAGGTGACAAAGTTACCTGTACAGGTCGTATTTTGGAAGTACCAGTCGGCCCTGAGCTAAACGGCCGTGTTGTTGACGGTCTAGGTCGTGCAATCGACGGTAAAGGTCCAATCGACTCGAAAGTGACTTCACCGATCGAGCGTATCGCTCCTGGTGTTATCGACCGTAAATCGGTTGATCAGCCAATGATGACTGGTATCAAATCTATCGACTCTATGATCCCTGTAGGTCGTGGTCAGCGTGAGTTGATCATCGGTGACCGTCAGACTGGTAAAACAGCTATCGCTATCGATGCGATCATTTCACAGAAGAACACTGGTGTGAAATGTATCTACGTTGCGATGGGTCAAAAAGCATCTACTGTTAACAACGTTGCCCGTAAACTTGAAGAATACGGCGCATTGGAAAACACGGTAATCGTTGCGGCTAACGCTTCTGATCCGGCAGCACTTCAATACTTGGCGGCTTACGCTGGTTGTGCAATGGGTGAGTACTACCGTGACCGCGGTGAAGATGCTTTGATCATCTATGATGACTTGACTAAACAAGCGCAAGCTTACCGTCAAATCTCATTGCTACTTCGTCGTCCTCCTGGACGTGAAGCTTTCCCTGGTGATATCTTCTATCTTCATTCACGTCTACTTGAGCGTGCGGCTCGTGTAAACGAAGACTATGTAGAGCGTTTCACTAACGGTGAAGTAAAAGGTAAGACCGGTTCTTTGACTGCTCTTCCTATTATTGAAACTCAAGCGGGTGACGTATCTGCTTTCGTTCCTACCAACGTTATCTCGATCACCGATGGTCAGATTTTCCTTGAAACTTCATTGTTCTCTCAAGGTATCCGTCCTGCGGTTAACGCTGGTCTTTCTGTATCACGTGTTGGTGGTGCGGCTCAGACTAAAGCGATCAAGAAATTGGGTGGTGGTGTTCGTCTTGACTTGGCTCAGTACCGTGAATTGGCGGCTTTCGCTCAGTTCGCTTCTGACCTTGATGCGGCGACTAAAGCGCAGTTGGAGCGCGGTAAGCGCGTAACTGAGTTGATGAAGCAGAAGCAGTTCTTCCCTCTTTCAATCGCTGAAATGGCAGCATCTTTGTTCGCAGCGAACGAAGGCTTCCTTGACGATATCGAAGTTGACAAGGTATTGGCTTTCGAAGCAGCAATGCATGCGCACCTTAACTCAGCCCACGCTGACCTAGCCGCTCAAATCAATGACGGCGGTGCTTGGAATGATGACATCGCTGCAAGCATGCGTGCTTGTATCGAAGAGTTCAAAGCAAACGGCGTTTACTAAGATAAGGAGTAGCCATGGCAGGCGGTAGTAAAGAAATACGAGCCAAAATTGGTTCCGTAACAAATACCAAAAAAATCACTAAAGCCATGGAAATGGTGGCGGCGTCTAAAATGCGTAAAGCGCAAGCTCGCATGGAAGCGACAAAACCATACGTCGAAAAAGTGAAGAGAGTGATTAGCCACGTTGCCGCAGCTCATCCTGAATATAAGCATCCTTATACTCAGGCGCGTGACAAGGTTAAACGCGTTGGTCTAATCATGATCTCTTCTGATCGAGGTCTTTGTGGTGGTTTAAACTCAAACTTATTCCGTAAGGCATTGCCTCAGCTTAAAGCTTGGAAAGAACAAGGTGTTGAGGTTGAACTTGCCCTGGTCGGTAACAAAGCGCAAACCTTCTTCCGTTCATACGGTGGGAATGTGGTTGCAACGGTTTCCGATTTAGGTGATACGCCTCACATCGAGGATCTGGTTGGAACCATCAAGGTTGTTTTAGACAAGTTTGATGCAGGTGAAGTGGACGAAGTTTATTTGGCTTCGAACGTGTTCGTGAACACGATGGCACAAGATCCGACAATCCAGAAACTGGTTCCTCTGGAAGCCGAAGAGAAGCAAGACGACTCTCGTTGGGATTACCTATACGAGCCAGATGCGAAAACAGCGCTTGACCTGTTGATGCGTCGTTATGTCGAAGCGACAGTTTTCGGATCGGTTGTTGAAAATGCCGCCTGCGAGCAAGGCGCTCGTATGATGGCAATGAAGAACGCAACCGACAATGCTGGCGAAATGATCAATGAATTGAAGCTGTCTTACAACAAGGCGCGTCAAGCTGCGATCACGGCTGAAATTTCAGAAATCGTTGCTGGTTCAGCAGCGGTTTAAGTTTGAAAGTTTCAATAAAAGGTTAAAGATTATGAGTGGAAAAATAGTACAAATCATCGGCGCAGTTGTTGACGTCGAGTTTAAAGGTGCTGATTTACCAAAAATCTATGACGCGTTAAAAGTTGATGAACTAGGTCTAACTCTAGAAGTTCAACAGCAGATCGGTGATAACCAAGTTCGCGCAATTGCGATGGGTTCATCTGACGGTCTTAAGCGTGGCATGGCAGTTATGAATACTGGTGAAGCGATTGCGGTTCCAGTAGGTAAAGCAACACTAGGTCGTATCTTCGACGTTCTAGGTAACGCAATTGATAACGCGGGCCCGGTCGAGTCAGAAGAAACAATGGTAATTCACCGTACAGCTCCGGCTTTCGATGAACTTGCCGCTTCTCAAGAGCTTCTAGAGACTGGTGTTAAAGTTATCGACTTGATCTGCCCGTTCGCTAAGGGTGGTAAAGTTGGTCTATTCGGTGGTGCCGGTGTTGGTAAAACCGTTAACATGATGGAACTGATCCGTAACATCGCAATCGAGCATAGCGGTTACTCTGTATTCGCTGGTGTTGGTGAGCGTACTCGTGAAGGTAACGACTTCTACTATGAAATGGAAGAGTCCGGAGTATTGGACAAAGTTGCCCTTGTATACGGTCAGATGAATGAGCCACCAGGTAACCGTCTTCGTGTTGCTTTGACTGGTCTGACCATGGCGGAATACTTCCGTGATGAAGGTCGTGACATCCTGTTCTTCGTTGATAACATCTACCGTTATACTCTAGCGGGTACAGAAGTATCAGCACTTCTAGGTCGTCTTCCTTCTGCGGTAGGTTACCAGCCTAACCTTGCTCAGGAAATGGGTCAGGTTCAGGAGCGTATCACTTCTACCAAAACGGGTTCTATCACGTCTATCCAAGCGGTATATGTCCCTGCGGATGACTTGACTGACCCGGCTCCTGCGACTACCTTCGCTCACTTGGATGCGACAGTTGTATTGAACCGTGCGATCGCTGAAACGGGTATCTACCCAGCCATCGATCCACTAGATTCAACGTCTCGTCAGCTTGACCCGCTAGTTGTTGGTCAAGAGCATTATGATGTTGCTCGTAACGTTCAGCAAACGCTACAACGTTATAAAGAGTTGAAAGACATCATCGCGATCCTGGGTATGGACGAACTATCTGAAGAAGACCGCGCATTGGTTGCTCGTGCACGTAAAATGCAACGTTTCTTCTCTCAGCCATACTTCGTAGCGAAAGTGTTCACTGGTGAAGATGGACGTTATGTCCCTCTGAAAGAAACCATCCGTGGTTTCAAAATGATCGCCAGCGGTGAGCTAGACGACGTTCCTGAGCAAGCATTCATGTACGCTGGGGACATCGACGAAGTTCTAGAGAAAGCGAAAAAATATAAAGGGTAATTTATTATGGCAGTCTCAATGCAAGTAGATGTTGTAAGTGCAGAAGGTTCTATCTTTTCCGGAAAGGCGGAGATGGTTTTTGCACAGGCTGCCGACGGTGAGGTTGGCATTATGCCTCACCACACCCAGTTTATCAGCCAGTTGAAACCTGGAACAGTACGTGTTGTTTCTGGTGACGAAGAAGGTCTTTTCTACGTCAACAGCGGCATTATCGAAGTTCAGCCAAGCGTCGTGACTATCCTTGCGGATACCGCGATCCGTGCGGGGGATTTGGATGAAGCTGAAGCTCAGGCAGCAAAACAACGTGCTGAAGAAGCAATGTCTAATGCGAAGTCTGAAACCGACATCGCCCGCGCTCAAATTGAGTTGGCGGAAGCCGTTGCGCAAATTCAATCGATCAGCAAAATGCGTGATCGCTTGCATAAGACTGGGTTGGCTTAATTGTTACCCTAATCAAAAAGCGGAGCTTGTCTCCGCTTTTTTTATCCCCAGCGTTTTTAAATAAGCCCTATATCCGTCCACTGGGTTGTCAGAAAATGCTCATGTGTAATTTGCACACTCCGCTTTTCTTCCTCCCATTGCACGAATCTAGAATTTATTTAAAGACACTGTATTTTAGTGATTACTAATTGATTAATTGGATTTTGTTATGGCATTAAAAGTCGTCATTCTGGCAGCAGGTAAGGGTACTCGCATGCGTTCTTCGCTTCCAAAGGTGCTGCAGCCGCTGGCCGGGCAACCGCTGTTGCAACATGTCGTGAATACGGCGCAGCAACTGGGAGCCGAACAAATTTTCACGGTGGTCGGTCATCAGTCGCATTTGGTCGAAGAAGCCATGTCCGAACAGCAGATCGATTTTGTCGCCCAGACGGAACAGTTGGGCACCGGACATGCGGTGCAGCAGGCAGTGCCGGAAATTGCCGATCACGACACGATTCTGGTTTTATATGGCGATGTACCTCTTACGGCTAAATCGACACTTGATGACCTGCTGGCTCTCGTTTCGGAGCAACATCCGCTGGCATTGTTGACGATTAATCTGGATAACCCGACGGGATATGGACGAATCGTGCGTGATCATCACTTGGCGGTGCAGGCGATTGTCGAACAGAAAGATGCCGATCCGGAGCAACTGCAAATTCAGGAAGTGAACACTGGCATTTTGGCGGCTAAAGGCCAACAGTTAAAACAGTGGCTTTCGCAGCTGGAATCCAATAACGCGCAGGGGGAATTTTATCTGACCGATATTATTGCCATGTGCGTTGCGGACGGTTTCACGGTGCAGACCACTCAACCAAGCGATGAAATCGAAGTGCTTGGGGTCAACGATAAGCTCCAATTGCAAGATCTGGAGCGCCAATACCAACGTTTGATGGCTGAAGAATTAATGAAGCAGGGTGTGACTTTGATTGATGCCTCAAGAATTGATATCCGTGGTAGTGTACAGGCCGGACAGGATGTACAGATTGACACGAATGTCATTTTTGAAGGGGAGGTTGTACTTGGTGATAATGTGAGGATCGGAGCCAATTGCATTTTAAAAAACGTCTCCATCGCTGCGAATAGTGAAATTTACCCGTTCAGTCATTTGGAAGCGTGCGTGGTTGGTGAAAAGGCCAGCATCGGCCCTTATGCGCGCCTGCGTCCGGGTACCGAATTAGCGGATGAAGTCCGCATCGGTAACTTTGTCGAAACCAAGAAAGCCAGAATCGGAAAAGGTTCCAAAGTCAATCACCTGAGTTACGTTGGCGATACGCTGATGGGCGAAGGGTGTAACATCGGCGCCGGAACCATTACCTGTAACTACGATGGCGTCAATAAGCATTTGACCGTGATCGGCGACCGGGTATTTGTTGGTTCCGATAGCCAGTTGGTTGCACCGGTTTCCATCGGCAGTGATGCGACGATCGGTGCTGGTTCGACGATTACCAAAGACGCACCCGAGGGGGAGTTAACCTTGTCGCGCAGTAAACAGCTGACTCTGAAAGGCTGGCAAAAACCGAAAAAATTATAGGAAAATCGATGTTGCAGCACATTCGTTTGGATCCCGATTTATGCGAGGATCTTCGTCGGGATTTGAACGCCGGCGGTTGGCTCATTACTCATCAGGATGTCGGTCAGACTGAACTGGTAGGTTACGGTTATGTCATTCGATGGGAAAAAAACGGCCGCAAGGTGATTCTAAACTATGCTGATCGTCAGGGAGCTGCGGAAGCCAATCTGGAAATTTCTCAGGAGGCACTGGCGGAAATTCAGGCGCTGATCGCAAGGTTGCCCGCGGAATGAATGCTTATATCCGTTTAATGCGTCTGGATCGTCCGATCGGAATTTATCTGGTGCTGTGGCCAGCCTTATGGGCTTTGTGGTTTGCCGAACAAGGCATGCCCGACCTGTGGATTTTAACGGTTTTTATTCTGGGCTCGATTTTGATGCGTTCGGCTGGTTGTGTGATTAATGACTTTGCCGATCGTAACTTTGACGGCCATGTGGAACGCACCTGCTGCCGACCGTTGGCAACGGGTGAGATCAGTACCAAGGCGGCGCTGATCTTTTTTGCTTTCCTCTGTTTACTTTCTTTTGCATTGGTTCTGACATTGAATACCCTGACGGTTCTGCTGTCTTTTGTCGGGGTTGCTTTGGCTGCGCTATACCCGTTTATGAAGCGTTATACCCACTGGCCGCAGGCATTTCTAGGGGCTGCGTTCGCCTGGGCGGTGCCGATGGCGTTTGCCGCGGTTTTAAATGAAATTCCGCCAGCGGCCTGGCTGGTGTTTGCCGCAACACTGATTTGGTCTTTGATTTATGATACCGCCTACGCGGTAGGAGATATGCCGGATGATCTGAAAATCGGTGTGAAATCCACGGCGATTCTGTTTGGAGAAAAGTTGCATATCTGGATCGCTTTTTTCCAGGCCTTGATGATCGGTCTGTTGATTTGGGCCGGTGTAGCATTTGCTATGGGCGGGATTTACTATAGTGGTTTGGCGATCGCTGCCGTTTGGTTCCTGTACGATTTTAAACGTCTTGGTGAAAATGATCCGCAGGTGGCCTTCAAGGTTTTCCTGCAGAATCATTGGATCGGTGTCTTGATTCTGCTGGCAATTGCCGCAGACTTTCAGTTTTAGTGTGTTTTAAGGTTTATTGCAGACGAGAGCCGTGAGACATCTCCAGAATAGGCTCCAGATTGAGCTGCCAGTCGGCCTTTAAAAGTGCTTTGTTCATAATCTGCAACATCGGTGTCAGCAAGTTCGGGTGATAAGGCAGCTCGATGCCGTTACCGTCTTCCGGTTCCAGAATCCACCTTGCTTCCGGCGTATCAAGATTTTCGAACGTCATTCTGCTTAATAGCAATGGCTCTTCTCCAAGCGGAAATTCGGGAACTTCCGGTTCCTCGAAAGGTGCTTGCATCAGCGCACTGAAGATTTCCAGAATATCTTCTTCCATTTCAGAGGTGGGGGTGGACTCTTCCAGCAGCATTTCCGGCTTATTCGGGTGTTTTCCATGCAACGCAGGCAGGAACAGAGAGATAAAACGCCGCGTCAGCCAGGCCTGGTAGAGGCATTGGTTGTGAGTTTTGATTTTTAAGAGTATTCTGTCTTCAACTGCGTGATAGGTCGCATGCATCTGGTGAATGGAGTCGGGCATAGTCAAACTGATCCGTTGCTGGCCGTAGGCTTGAAATAAAGGGGGCACATTGTACCAAAGCCAACGCTTTTCTCGAAGATTTACTGACCTGCGTATCATGATCCTTGTCTGTTTGCTGATTTTGCTGGCAACCGTTGTCCGGGCGGAGGAAACCCCGGACGACAAAGAGGCCGACGACAAAATCGATTATTGGTTGGAACCGATGGAAGACGACGGAGCCTGGAAGTCTTCTCTGGAAGGCTTGAAGTCGACTCAGTCGTGGGTAGGAGCCTATGTCGACGATTTTGGAGAGAAAGTCGACCGTTTTCTCGGTGATGACCAAATCAGCGTCATCCGCAAAGGCAGCCGTCTTAAGCTGTATTTTCCCTTCTATTTCTACAACGACGGTCAGGTTGATGCACCGGTGTATTTCAGCGCCCAGTGGGACCTTCCGAGAACCAATCATCGCTGGAAAATTCAGATTTCTTCGTTTGAAGAATCTTTAAACGATGACGTTGAAGGCATTCAAGGGCGCGATGCCCCGGAAAATAACAATCTGTTGAAAACCGAAAAAAACAATCCGACTTCAATCAGCGCACGGCATCTTCTGAGTAGCGAGAAAGATCGTCTGATCCAGCTCGATTTCGGACTGAATTTTTATGATATCTGGAAGCCGAATCCTTATTTAAGGGTCCGTAACCGGATTCGCAACGAGCTGAGTTCAACCGTTCACAGCCGTACCACCAACAAGGTGTTTATCGAGCGTCGTCAGGGATTTGCCTGGGAGTTGCAACAGGTTCTGGATTTTCAGATTGAACCGGCACGACTGGTTCGAAGCCAGACAACCGGAACCTGGTGGCATAAACCGGGCGAGTATACTGTGAACCAGAAACTGATTGATTATCATACGATCAATCCGCATCGGCTGGGTTCTTACTTTATCGACAGTAACTGGACTTTAACCAATGAGCGAGCAATTTTTGATGATGTTTCCGTTGGCTTCAATCTGCGCGAGAAGTTGTATAAGGATTGGCTTTTTTCGGAAATAGAGCCCAAAATCACCTGGTACAACGAGCGTGAGTGGAATGATCCGGAATTGCGCCTGATGTTGAAGCTGGAAATGCTTTTTTATCGCACGCCGTCGTAATTTGTGGAGGCCGCCAAAAGTGCAAAGGGAAAACCGTCAATGAACAGTTGGGTATTTTTAGCCATTGCGATCGTTGCCGAGGTGATTGCAACTTCGGCATTGAAAGCGAGTGAGGGCTTTGCCCGTTTGTGGCCTTCCGTCTTGGTCGTTGTCGGTTACGGGCTTTCGTTCTATTTTCTGGCTTTGACGCTGAAAACCATCCCGGTTGGCATCACCTACGCCGTTTGGGCCGGAGTGGGAATCGTGCTGATTTCACTGATCGGGTGGCTGGTGTTCGGCCAGAAGCTCGACTGGCCGGCGGTGTTTGGCATGGGACTGATTCTTGCCGGAGTGTTGATTATCCACCTGTTTTCGAAAGCGACTCAGCATTGAAGCGGGGCGGTTATGTTTACCGGCTCAACGGTTGTCCGACACACTGTCGAACAGATTGGGTAGAAACACCTCTGTCAGCAAAAGTGGCGCTTTCTGATGTAAAAAAACCGATCGCCGGGCATAGCCGGACTGTTTGCCCCACCCAGTATTATTTACCAGCCGGTTGAGATGAGGCCAATGGCCGAGAGTGTCTTTGGAGAATTCGAAAGGGGTACGCTCGATATTCGGCAGGTTGAATAGAACTTCTCCCAGTGGCTGGGTTCCGAGTTGCTTGAGGTCGTGCCACGGATTCAGCGTATCCAGATGCGGAATAACGGTTCTGGCATACACCCAGGGTCCCTGACCGCACTTCAGCAAAACACAACGAACCCAGGCTTCTTCGTCGGGCGGCATTCCCAGTCTCGCCAGTTCGCTGAACAGTGGCACTTCGAATGTTTCCGAAAGAATTTCCACTTCCAGACCGGGACAAAAGGTTCTCATTCTGGCGGTTAAAGAGGTTGGCGTGGTCAGCCACGAGCGAATAAGCGGCGTTGAAGCGACTCGGTGGATCAGTTTCGGCGGTTTCCAGAATTGTGGCTTTATCGAGGAAACTCCCTGCTTTTCCTGTAACAGCCTTTTTATTTTTGCTAATCGTTCCGTAGCCGACATGGAATCCCTTTGCTTTATCAGGCGTGTTGATAATCGAGTCTCTGGCCGATCCAGCGATTTTGCAAGGCGTCTGCCAAGGGGGCGTTGTTGGCGACAATCTGTTCCGACCACTGCTTGGCGACCGGTACCCAGCGGGCATCGCGTTTTAAATCGGCAATCCGGAATTGTAACCCTCCAGTCTGTCTGGTGCCAAGAATTTCTCCGGGGCCGCGCAGATTCAAGTCTTCTTCGGCAATGCGGAAACCGTCGTTGGTTTCGCGCATGATTTGTAAGCGCGCTTTGCCGGTTTCCGAGAGTGGCGATTGGTATAGCAGCACACAATGACTCTGTTTTTCGCCCCGACCGACACGACCTCGCAACTGATGTAGCTGCGCCAGTCCGAGGCGTTCGGCGTTTTCGATAATCATCAGGCTGGCATTCGGTACATTGACCCCGACTTCGATCACCGTGGTTGCTACCAGTAGATCCAGCTCGTGGGTTTTAAAGGCTTGCATCACCAGCGCTTTCTGTTCGCCTTTCAGGCGGCCGTGAACCAGACCAATACGTAAATCCGGCCAACGTTCGCTGAACTGATTGGCGGTCACTTCCGCCGCCTGCGCATGCAACAGCTCCGACTCTTCGATCAGTGGGCAGACCCAATAGGCCTGCACACCGTCTTTACAGCGTTGATACAGATGCTCCATCACTTCAAAGCGTTTGTTATTATTGATGACGGCGGTATCGATTGGTTTTCGCCCCGGCGGCAGTTCGTCGATGATCGACAGATCCAGGTCGCCGTAAGCGGTCATGGCCAGAGTCCTTGGAATGGGAGTGGCGGTCATAATCAATTGATGGGGATGCACCTCAGACAGTCTGTTTTGAACCATTTTTTTGTTGCTCTCGGGCTTCCGATGCTCATTGGCTGTTTGATTCGACGTTGCTGAGGGTACTTCGTCCGTCTCTCCTTCAAGTATGATCGATTGTCCTTTTTGCTGCAGAGCCAGACGTTGGTGGACACCGAAACGGTGTTGTTCGTCGATAATGGCGAGGCCGAGTTTCCGGAAATTGACGGCGTCCTGAAACAGAGCATGGGTGCCGATTACGACTTGGGCATCGCCGTTTTCGATACGTGCGAGCTGGTAGCGTCTTTCGGCGGTCTTCATGCGTCCGTTCAGCCATGCGACTTCGATTTCCAGCGGTTCAAGCCATTCCTGAAAGGCATTAAGGTGTTGTTCGGCAAGAATCTCTGTCGGAGCCATAACCGCGACTTGAAAACCGGCTTCGGCCGCTTGAATCGCCGCCAGAGCAGCAATGACCGTTTTGCCGGAACCGACATCACCCTGTACCAATCTTTGCATGGGATGCGGGCGTTGCAAATCGTGTTGAATTTCCTGCAATACGCGCTGTTGGGCTGAGGTCAGAGAAAAGGGCAGAGAGGCAAGCAGTTCGTTAACGCGGCGGCTGGAAGGGAAGACCGGCGCCGAGCGCTTCTGCTCTTGTTGACGCAGTTTTTGCAGCCCGATCTGCTGGCTGATCATCTCTTCGACAATCAAACGCTGCTGTGCCGGGTGACGGAACTGCTTGATGGCGATCAGATCGTCGTCGGCTTGCGGCTGGTGCAGTGTAAACAGAGCATCCGTTAAGGTCGGTAGTTGCAGTTCTTCCAACAGAGGCGGCGGCAATAATTCAGCAAGCGGATGCGGTTTTAGAGCAGATAAGGCCTGACTGATCAGTTTCAGCAGGCTGGGCTGTCCCAAGCCTTCCGTGGTCGGATAAACTGGTGTCAGAGTGTTTTCCAGAGCCGGCGGGGCATGCGGATCGATAAATTGATAGGCCGGATGCACCATTTCCAGACCGTTGGGGCCAAGTCGCACTTCGCCGAATACTCGCAGATGTTTACCGCGAACAAAACTCTGTGCCTGACGATAGTGGTAGTGGAAAAAACGCAGTGTCAGCACAGCGCCGCCGAGCGATTGAATCTTCACGACCAGACTGTTGCGCCCGCTGCGGGTCATGGCTTGGGAGATGATTGAACCTTCGGTCTGAACTTCGCTGCCCGGCAGAAGCGACTCGATTGCCAGCAGTCGGGTTTTGTCCTGATAGCGCAACGGCAGATGCAGTAACAGGTCTTGAATAACGAACAGACCCAGTTTATGCAGTTTTTCCAGCAGTTTCGGGCCGACTCCCTTGAGTTCGGTCAGTTCCGCTTCGAGTTGCAACGGCATGCGCTTCCTTTAAAGGCTTGGTAAAAATCGCGGTTTAAAGGCCGATTCTAGCAAAAAGAGGCGCTTTTGAAATTCAATTTTGCGGTTCCAGCCAGCTTCCGTCGCGGTCGATGGTGGTTTTGGCGTTGAGGATGCGATAGCCAGCGCTGCCGATATCGGTTTTCGATGTTTCGATTTCCAGCGTGCCTTCGATTAAAAATGCGTAGTCGGCCTGTTCGACCGGAATGCCTTGCCCCGGGGCGGTTTCGACGAACACGGTTTGATTGGTTGGTGGGGGTGGAACATGAATGCAGGCGCCGAAATAAGGCACCAGCAGAAAGCGCACGATCTTGCCGTTTTCGATGTCCAGTGGAGCGAGGAAACCGTCAAGTTTGATTGGCTTGCGGTTCCATTTTCGGTTCATTGGCGAGGCATTGAAACTATCGAGTATTTTCTGCAATAGCTTTTGTCCCTCTTCGCTTTCGTCCGGCAGTTGATCCAGCCGTTCCAGATCGGCCTGATGCTTTTGCAGGATGGCATCCGCATCGTACCCCGGAGGGAGCAGATCTTCCCAATAAATCAGTGTGGAGGGGGTTTTTGCCACGGCGTGATCGGCGGCGAAAAACGACAGGGCGAAAATACAGATGAAAAAGAGTTGTTTCATGGAATCACATCCGGATCAGAGTTTCGGGGTCAAGCCGTCGTGCAGGCTGCGCTTATAAGCAATATACGCCGGGATCAGACTTAAGGCCAGAGCCAGAATGCCGAGCAGCCCCAAGCCCGTCAGCTCCTGTGTGGTGAGCAAGGGTAAGCTTGGCATGAATTGCAGTACCTGAGGAAAACTGTATTTCGCGAGGTTGAGTAAACCGTAGAAGAGGGCAATGCCGACGGCACTTGCGCTTAACATCAAGGCGGCGGTCTCGATCGCGAAGAGTTTGAAGACATCGCGCGCATGGCAACCCAGGGCTCTGAGAATTGCGATTTCACGGCGCCGTTCGTTCAAAGGCGCCAGCAACACCATGAGTATATTCAACAGCGCGGCTGCTAACACCAAGGCTCCGATCGCCCACAGCGATTTTTCGAACATGCCGAGGGTTTTCCAGAATTTGGCCAGAGTGGCGCCGGGAAGAATGGCACTGAGCGGCTCGTCGGCAAACTGATTGATTTTACGCTGTACTTTAAAGGTCATAATCGGGTTTTTCAGACCGACCAGAACGGCAGTCACGGTTTGGGGCTGCGGTGCCAGTTTGCGTGCCAGCTCCGGTGTCAGCGTCAAGCCGCTGGGGGCGCCGTTATGCCAGCCGACGTGAATTGCTTCCAGCGCTTTCAGAGAAACCTGCAGACTGTCGTCAATCGGCGTTCCGGTCGGCTCAAGAATACCGACGACGGTAAAAATCTGTCCTTTATGCTCGATGGCATGTTGCGGATTCATGCCGTGCGCCAAAGTCAGTTTATGGCCGATAGGGTAGTCAAAACGTCGTGCGACTTCCGCGCCGATGACGACATCGTAAAGATCGTTAAACGGTTTTCCTGCGGCGAATTGCAAGGCTTGCTTCTCGGCATAGCGATAATGGTGGTAGAGATCCTGATTGGTGCCGATTACCTGAAAACCGCGGTGACTGTCGCCGAGTGACAGAGGAATCGTCCAGTCGATCTGCGGCATTTTCTGCAACTCGAGGTAACTTTGATAATCGATATTGTGGGTTGCTTCGCCGAGATGGAACAGGCTGTACAGTAGCAGGTTGACCGGCCCGCTACGGGCGCCGACGATCAGATCGGTGCCGCTGAGACTGTTCATAAAGTGCGCTTTGGTATGGTTGCGTAATTGATCAACACCAATTAGCAAGGCGATACTGACTGCTACTGAAAAGAGACTGAGAATTAAGGGCGTTTTGCGGCTCCATGCGCTTTTTAACGCCAGTCGGATCAGGGAATTAAAGGCCATCGTTTTCCTGCGTGTCAGAGGTCAGGCGAAAGTGCTGCCCGAAATGGCTTTTCAGACTGTGATCGTGGCTGACGAAAATAATACTGGCATTGGCGGAAGCGGCCGTCTGGAACAGCTGTTCGATAAAACGGTGTCGGTGATCACTGTCCAGCGCTGAAGTCGGTTCGTCGGCGAGAATAATCTCCGGTTTGCCGATTAAAGCGCGTGCCGCAGCGACCCTTTGTTGTTGGCCGACGCTCAGGGAATGACTGTTGTTCTGTACCGAGCTTAAACCCAATTGAGCTAATAATGCCTGTGCTTCACGTGAAGCGTTTTCCACCCGGGCGGATTTTTGCGGCGAGGCTTGCAAACTGAGTAGAATGTTTTCCACCGGGGTCAGATAGGTCAGCAGATTAAACTGCTGGAAAATGATCCCTAGATGATCGGCCCGGAAGCGGTCTCGCTTGGCACTCTTCATTTCGGCCAGATTTTGTCCCAACAGGCGAATCGAACCCCGTTGCGGCAGCAAAATGCCGCTAAGAAGATTGAGCAGTGTCGATTTGCCGCTGCCGCTTGGTCCCTCGATGAAAAGATGTTCACCCTGAGCGAGTTTGAGTTCGGGAATTTGCAACAGCACTTGCCGACTGCCGGGCCAGGAGAACTGCAGGTTTTCAATTTCCAGTGCCGGTTGAAGAGGTGACGACGTTGTTGTCATGCTTACTCCGAAGTCAGACGCAATTCCGTTGCATGTTCGTCAAGTGTCTGCGCCGATTGCACGCTATCCCGCAACCATTCAACCCGGAGTTTCATCAGGTGCGGCCAGCTGGCAAACAAGGGTTTGGCGTCGATGACATTTAATTGGGTGGTGTCTGCACATTCAAATTGCCACTCGAAATCAAGATCGCTGTGTCCGCCGGTTTTATGTAGCAGTTCGTCAAGATTATCTTCACGTTCAACCAAGCGGCATCCGGCCGCCTGCGGCAGAATGAAAGGCGCGCCTTTGCGGAGCTGTTGACGTTTCTGCTCGAAAAGCGTTTTCTGTTGTTTGGTTTGTGGAGCATGTTCGAAACCGAGCAGGTTATGTGCTGGACTTTCCAGATCGATCATCAGTTGTTTTCCGGCAATTGCGATATCCATTTCGGCAATGCCGTGTTCATGGGCGCCATGTTCGTGATGATGATGGTGATCGTCGTCGGCGAAAACTGGAGTGACAAAAAGAAGGAGCAGGGGAATTAGGGAACTGCGAGACATAAATATGATCCTGAATGGGTTTTGATAAAATTATCTGCTGATCCTATTAAATTATCTGATCCAGACTATGACTCTATATTGGAGATGCGCATTTCCGACATAAACCATGAATTTCAATCGCCGTCGAGTTGGGACTGAATTGATAAGCGGCGGCTTCTTTCAGTAGTTTCTGCCAGATCGATTCTTCCATTTCGATCTCTTGAAGCTGACCGCATTCGTCACAGATCAGAAATTGGGTAAAGCCGTGGTGGGAGTGGCCGTGCCCGAGATGGTCGCAGACAATATATTGGCGTGTCGAAGAGAGGCGATGCACCGCATCAATCTGTTCGAGAAAATTCAAAGCGCGGTAGATGCTCATTGGTTGCGCTTTGGGGTTGTATTCGTTCTGGTAGCTTTGCAAAATCTCGTAGGCACTCTGCGGTTGCGGATTCTTGAGCATCACGCGCAACACCTGTTCACGTAACGGCGTCAGTTTCGCGCCGTTGTTTTGGCACTGGTTGCGTACTCGGGTCAGATTTTGTTCTAGCGAATCCATAGCTTATTTAGGCCTCTCGAAACGGATCTTCAAGTTGATACCAGTATTCTACGCCAGCATGCAGCTCTTCGTCGCTTAAAAGGCAGGAATCCAACTGCCGAGTGAGCTGATCCGCATCCAGATCCTGGCCGATAAACACCAGTTCCTGGCGCATGTCGCCGAAAGGTTCCTGCCATTTTGCCTGAATGAATTTACGCGCCTCTTCGTCCTGAGGCCATTGCGATTCGGGAACCGCTTTCCAGAACATTCCGGCCCAGCCATGATGAGCGATACCGCCCGCCTGACTCCAGATCCCGGCCATTTGCGGCTGGCTTGCCAGCCAGAAATATCCCTTGGAACGCAAGAGGCGACCCTGTTGCCAGTCCTGATGCAGGAAATCCCAGAATTTTTGCGGATGGAAAGGTTTACGCGCTTTATAGCTGAAACTGGCGATGCCGTATTCTTCGGTTTCCGGGACATGTTCGCCGCGCATTTCTTTGAGCCAGCCCGGGGCCAGCTGCGCTTTGGCAAAATCGAACAGACCGGTATTCAGCAGACGGCTCAGATCGATTTCGCCGTTGGAGATCGCGTGGACTTCGGCATCCGGGTTCAGGGTTTGCAGTACTTCGTAAAGCTGTTGGCGCTGCTTCTCGTCAATCAGGTCGGTTTTGCTGATCAGCAGGACATTGGCAAACTCGATCTGGTCGATGAGCAGATCGGCCACATTGCGTTCATCCTCTTCTCCGAGACTTTCCCCGGCTTCCTGCAGAGACAGGGCGCGCTGGTAGTCTTTCAGAAAATTGACGCCATCCACCACGGTCACCATGGTATCCAAACGCGCCACATCGGACAGAGAGTGACCGTTTTCATCGGCAAAGGTAAAGGTTTCCGCCACCGGTAGAGGTTCGGAAATACCGGTTGATTCGATCAGCAGGTAGTCGTAGCGACCGCTTTCTGCCAGCGCGGAAATCTCCACCAGCAGATCTTCGCGCAGAGTGCAGCAGATGCAGCCGTTGGACATTTCGACCATTTTTTCTTCGGCACGGTTAAGCTGGACATCGTTTTGCAGCAGTGATGAATCGATATTGATTTCGCTCATATCGTTGACGATGACCGCGACTTTAAGGCCTTGGCGGTTTTGCAGGATGTAGTTCAGAAGGGTGGTTTTTCCGGCGCCCAAAAAGCCGGATAAAACCGTTACAGGTAAAGTGTTCATAGATTTTTTCCGATGACTGAAAGCAAATGGCTCGTAAATTATTGTTATGTTATAACATAACTTTATTTTTGACGAGTTTTTTGTCTTGGCGACGAAGGTGGTGCAGTGATTTCAACAAGCAGGCAGTTGGTGAGATCTCGTTGATCTGGAAAGGAAAAGCCGCCATGAACGGCGGCCGAAGATCAGGCTTTAGACCTGGATTTATTGAAAGGTTGCGAAATAAGCGCTGATATTGGCGATGTCGTCTTCACTGAGAATTTTTGCCATCGGTGCCATGACCGGATCAAGGCGAGTGCCGTTTTGGTAGCCTTTCAAGGCAATACTGAGATATTGCGCACTTTGTCCGGACAGATTCGGGTATTGCGGCAGAATGGCTTTCCCCTGTTCTCCGTGGCAGGAGAAACACAAGGCCGCTTTCTGCTTGCCTTGCTGCACATCGCCAGCCTGAACCGATTGAGCGCTGGCGGCAGTGATTAATGTCGCTGAAACCAGAGAGGCTTTTAGCACCGATGTCATGGATGTTTTCATAAAAAATCCTTTAAATTTATATTTGAAAAATTTGTCAAATCAGATCGAAAGTCAGATCGGAAAATTAAACGTTGTGTAACCAGACCCAGATTCCGGTCAGAAAGAAGATGGCAATCCAGCCGATCATAATGCCAACCGCTGCGGAACCGAGCTGCGACACCTGTTTAGAGGCCTGGTACATGCCTTGTGTTCGCCCCGCCTTGTAGATGGCCGTCAGGAAGAAGCCGCCGACCAGACCGCCGACGCCGATCAGAGTCATAAAAAACAGCGCGGTGCTGGGGATGTCTTCCATCACTTTGTAATCGGTAATGTCGTAGTCGAACGGCAGCATATAGTGAATGCGCAAGGCTTCGCGGAAGATACCGATCAATGCAATCAAGCCGAACGCCATTGCCAGAGAGAAATAACTTGCCGGCATTTCACGGCTTTGTTTGCCTTTGACAATGGCGGCAAATACCGCCATAAACAATAGAATGCTCCAGGAAAGCGGGCTTTGCAGTGCCTGCAGATGTTCCGGAAGATCGAAGAGCCACCAGACAAAGGTTACGATCTGCATTAGCAGACCGGCGAAGGTGAATTTGCGCCCGATACGATTAACAAACGCCAGATAGTGACGTTGTTTGTCTTCGCGAACCTTGTAGTAGTGAGCGTAAGCACTTAGGAAAGCCCCGAGAACCGTAATGCTCATCGCCATGAAAAACAGAAAACGCCCGGGTTGATAGGCGTGAAGACCTGTTCCCGACATGTCTGCCTGACCGTTCGCGCTATACCAGCTCAACCACTGTTCCGGCAATAAAGCCTGATAAGACAGAACGTGCATGATGAAGCCGTCCAGCACGAACATTGCCAGACCGAAGATTCCCCACCAGATTGCAGAGCTTTTGACACCGTCGTGGTTTTTGAAATAGAACACGAACCAGCTTGAGTAACCGAGAATCAGCGTAAAAATAAAACCGATCGCCCAGGCGGCCGACAGCACATTCGAGCTGTACCATTGAGGATCGTAGATGACTTGTGTGAACAGCAGGGGGGCGACACCGAGTACGATCAGCATGCTGACACTGACTTTGGCGGCTTTAGTCATCCCCTGTGACAGCTGATTCCAGTGCAGATTTTGCCGATGCTGAAAAGCGTAGAGCGATAAAAGTGCGCTTCCGAGCGTGATATTGACGAATAGCATGTGAAATACCCAGGTGAAAACCATCAACACCTGAAAGACCACCGGGTGAGAAGGGATCCCGGCCGGATCGCGCAAGACCTGTAAGGTGGCCGCGACTGTTTCGTTAGCGGTTAATTCCATAAAAAACTCCTTGATTAACGGGACTCGGCCAGAGTCAATTGCTTCATGGCCGCTTGCGGTTGCGACAGGCTGGCAAGGTATTCGGCTACCAGTTGCTGTTCGAATTCCGGTAACGGAATGCGCGGCATATAAGGTATGGTGCCGTTATATAAAGCACCGCCAAGGTAGGCTTTGATCATGGCGACATCGGTTGAACCGTGCAGTTTTTGCGGCATGGGTCTCAGACCGGTATTTTCCATACTGTGGCAGTTGGCACACATCACTTTGGCGATGAATTCTCCTGCCTGCAGGCGATTGGTCTCGGTCACTTCCCGTAGCGAGACGGGTGTGAACGGATGCGTTTTCAAAACACCGTGTTCGGCAATCTGCGGCAAATTGGATTTGATCTGCTTGCCTTCAACATCGCGGGCGATGGTCTGATTGGAGTAGATATATTGACCCGCCACATACGGCTTGCGGATCGACTCGCGCGAACGTTCTTCCGGCCAGAGTCCGGCAATCGCAATGATTGCGGTCATGGCGACGGCAAAGCTCTGTCTCAGCTGCAAAGGTTTCCAGGCACTCCAGGCGAAATAGATCAGTGTTGCTGCCAGAACCGCAAACAGCGTCGGTGCAATGTAACTTGGCAGCTGAGTCTGCATAATGATGCGGGCGTTTTCCGGCAGGGTCTGTACATACCACATCCACATGATCAAGCCGAGAAAGACCCCGGCGATGCCCATTTTTGAAAGGAAACGGGTGATTTCGATACGTATTTCGCGGTCTTTCATGGTTGCCGCCAGAATGCCGCCGACCGCTCCGGCAATTGCGAACATAAAGGCGGTACGCAGGCCGAGGTGAGCGAAGAAGTTGAGATTGAAGAATGCGTCCAGTGTCGAGCCGGTCTGATACCAGCTTTCGTTGCCCGGCCACATCATAAATGACAAGATTCCGACTATCAGCAACATCGTGGCCCAGGAGGCCAGAGCGAAGGTCCAGGTCAGTTTCAAGTGGGTTTTCGGATCGATTTTGCCGATCAGATAGACCAGTGCGTAGACCCCGATGACTTCGACGGTGAAATAGACCCATTCGGCAGCCCACACCCAGACGAAGTTGTGAATCAGTCCGCCGACCCCTTTGGGCGAAGCGACGGTAATCGCATACCAGATACCCGGGCCGGTAATCGAACCGATAATGTAAGAAAAGACCAGCAGGAAGACGCCATATTTTTTGATGTATTCCATCAGTTCGGGTTTGTTTTCACGCACCGCTTTGGTTTCGATCAGGGCAAACAGCCATGAGGCACCGACCGAAGTGTGCGACGCCAGAACGTGAATTGTTCCAATGATCCCCATCACCCAGGCGGAGCCGATAACAGGCACATACCAGCTTGGGTAGAGGCCGAGAGTTTCGAGCATTTCTTTTCTCCTCTATTCAAAATGAACTCAAACAGCAGACGTTGTTGAAGAAGCCCGCATCGCGTCCCTGCTCAACGGGCCAAGCGCATTAGCATTTACTTATAAGCCATAAGCTGAATTTATAAAGTTATGATTTATAAGGATTTTGCAATACGGGTTGGAAATATAAAGGAGGTTTGAACAACGGACAATGCGACACAGTGTCGCACTCGGCCAATGAAGATGCGGCTGAAGGAAGAGAAGAAAGTGGTTGGAAAAACCGGGTCGGAGTCAGATTTCCTACGGTTTTTCCAATGCGGAGAAGCGTGTTATTTTGTTGCGTTGTTTGGCGACTTTTCGGACTTTCCGTGACCGCGGTCGCGGATGTGAGTCACTTCCGACAAACCTTCTCCTTCCAGTCGATAAGCTTGGGCAAAGCCGCGAACGTAACCGGCACTTTGCGGCTTTAATTCAAACAGGTGAAAATCTTCCAGCGGTTTGAGCATTTGGATAATCTCGCCGAATTTTCCTTCCATCTTTTCAAGTACCTGATTCCAGCGCTCGCTGTCTCTTTCCACTTGATTGACTCGGGTCTGCAGAGTTGCTCTTTTGCGGGCAAACAGGTGTTTGGCCTTGTCCTCGTCCTCGATGAATAACAGGCTTGCTTGAGGTTTCTCCAGAAGGTTTAGCGTGTGTCTGGAGAGTTCGGAAACGTAGATATAGAAGTGATCCACCTCTTTTAGAACCGGAGCATAGCTAGCCTCCGGTTGGTTATCGCGATCGACGGTTCCCAGGATTACGCTGTTTTGATCCCGGGTAAACTCTTGAAATTCTTTATAAATTCCAGCAAGAACCGGTTTGTTTTCCATTTTTTTCTCCAGTTTTAATTGACATTCAAAAGCATATATTAATAATAACGATAATAATTATCAACAATATTAAGTTCTATGTATAAGTTCAGTTGGGTTACATTGCTGTCTGTCGTTGTGGTGCTATCTGCACCTGATGCCATAGCGGAAAGCGCTGAAGGCGAATTCATTGCCAAAGCGACGCAGTTAGACGAAATCGTCGTGACTACCAGTCGACAGAAGCGCTATTTGAAAGAAGTACCGGTGCGTACCGAAGTTGTGACTCGCGAGGAGATCGAGCAGAACCATGCGGTGACGCTGGCGGATGCTTTGCGTTATACGCCGGGATTAATGATCAAAGAGATTCATGGTAAGGCCGGATCGTCCATTTGGATGCAGGGGTTCGACTCCAATCGTGTTCTGGTACTGATTGACGGCAATCCGGTATCGCCGTCGACCGGTTCGACAGTGGACATTTCTCAGATTGCGGTCGGTGATGTCGAACGTATTGAGATCGTTAAGGGAGCGGCATCGGCTTTATACGGTACTTCGGCGATGGGCGGAGTGGTCAATATCATTACCCGCGAAGCGAAGTCAGGCGAGCGTGCCAATATCGATCTTAGTGGCGGAAGCTGGCAGGAACAGAACTTAAGCGATGATCTGCCGGCTCGGAGAGTCGGTAAATTCTCGGTTTCCGGTAAAAAAGACAAACTTGCGGGTGAGTTGAATGTGCAGTTGGATGACTCCAGCGGGTGGAAGGGCAGCAAAGAAGGGGAAGCCACTGAAGGTTCAAAGGGGATCAAACAGACCGTCTCCGCCAAGTTGCAATACGATCTGACGCCGGATTTAAAACTCAGCGTGATGCCGCGTTACTATCGTGAGGATTTTGTGAATGTGCTGGATAACATCATACCCGGGGTCGGGAATCTTCCGGTCGATAAGGTCGAACTTACCGATACTTATCATCTGAATGCGGTGTTGGAGTCGAGCGGCGATTCGAACTGGAAGATCCGTCTGATGGGCGAGGATTTTCATAATGAATCCCGTCAGGACACACAGGCAACTTCAGCCATCGATCAAAAGAGATTGACGGACATTACTCATTTCGAAGCGTCTTTCCAATACGATCGCGCCTGGCGGAAAAACCATCATCTGACAATGGGGGTTGACGTCAAGCGCCAGAGGATGGACGTCAATCAGTTCAAAATCGCAGAAAGTCCGCAGTGGGAACAAGAAGTTGATAACAAGACCGCACTGTCCAACGAGTGGTTTCTGCAGGATAGCTGGTTTGTAACCGAAGACATCGAATTGCTGCCCGGCGTGCGGATTCATCGCGATATCGACTTCGGAACTCATATTTCACCGATGGTCAGCGCTTTGCAGTCCTGGACGCTGCAAGATTTGGGGCGGATCAATCTGCGGGCATCGGTCGGCAACGGCTATCGGGTGCCGAACCTCAAGGAACGCTATTACATTTTCGACCACAGCCAGTACGGTTATCAGGTGGTCGGCAATCCGGATTTGCAACCGGAAAGCTCGATGAGTTATCAGCTGGGCGGTGAATGGTATTTTGCCGATCAAGGTTCGCTGCAGTTGCATTTCTACTATAACGATGCTCGGGATTTGATCGAAAGTGCGCTGTCGCCGCAGGACTCAACCCAGCAGCTCTCGATTTACCGGTATCAGAATTTCGAACACGTTACGACGCGCGGTGCCGAGCTGGCGTTTAACCGTGAAATCCGGTCGGGTCTGGAGCTGAACGCCAGCTATGCATGGCTCAAGGCGGTTAATGAAGTCAGCGGCAAAGATATGATCAAGCGGCCGGAGCATGAGGTCAAAGTCAGTCTGGATCTGCAACTGCCTGCTGATGTGCAGCTTGGGGTGAGATGGCGTTACGAATCCGAACAGTATATTGATGAGAACATGACGGTTTCTCCGGGATTCGATGTGTGGGATCTCAAGTTCAATCAGCGTCTGAACCCGCGTTGGGCATGGTATGCCGGCGTTGACAATATGACGGCTGTGCAGAGGCGTTTTGATGGTAAGGACTTCCGTCCGGAAGCGGGGCGATATCTATATGCGGGCATTCGTTGGAATTACACCGCACCTTAGGGCAATTTGATATTCGGTTTAAGTGAAGAGGGGAACTCGAAAATGAAAAAACGTATTGTACATTCAAGCATTCTGCTATTGATGATCGGAGGTCTGAGCGCTTGTGGAGGTGGCTCGGATTCCGGAACGGATTCGAACGCCGGTGACGGTGCCGGATCGTCATCCGATCAGGAAACACGGGCATTTTCTTCCGCTGTTGACACGCCGGAGCTGGATTACAGCGGTGGTGCGGTTTATTGGGATTTGGAAACCAATTCGATTGTCAGCGAAAGCGACGACTGGGAATTGAAGATCACTCAAAACGGTTATGAACCGCTGATTCAGATCAACGGTGGTGCTTCCGGGCCGGGAGATGCCGGATTGGGCGCTTATCTGACCGCATCGGCCGACGAAGTGACCGATCCGACCGATACCGCTCAGGTGTACAAATATTTTGAAGACAGTGCCAGCGGTGTTCTTTCGACTCCGGGCGGTTACGGTCCTTTGGAGTATAACGTGGCCGGTGGTCACAAAATGTGGCCGAATTTCGCGACCTATGTTTTTAACGATAACGGGGTCTATTACAAAGCGCAGGTCATCAGTAATTACGGTGAGCAGGGAACCGATTCGAGTGGAACCCTGCGAATCCGCTATGCGCTGGCTGGCGATTCCGCAACCACCGAAGATCAGGCCAGCGTGGTGACATTGGATGCCGCCAGCGACACCAGTTCGGCCGCTTTTCTGGATATGGCTGCCGGACAGGCGGTCGGCGAGTCCGACAGCTGGCAGTTCGCTTATCAGAAATACATCGGTTTCAAGACAAACAGCGGTGTTTCCGGCAGCGGTAGCATTGAAGGCTGTCTGGCACACACCTACAGCGCTTTGTATGACGACACCGGTGCAGCGGTACAAAGCGAGTTCGAAGGTAAAACCGCAGCCAATACACTGGACGACTTCAATGCCGTCACCACCGCGAATTGCAGCGAATGGTTGACGGACGATGTCCAGTCGCAGATCGTTGACTGGTACAGCTATGACATGACCACGCATACCGTGACGGTCAATACCGACGCAACCAATGGCTGGATTCTGCGTTCTTCGAGCATGAGCGAAGACAATGGGGCCGACTATCGCTATGCGCGTATTAAAATCAAAACTTTCGGCTCCTCGAAGCTGGTCTTCAGCGTCGAGTCCTGGGAGGCGCAATAATGCATAGTCTCCTTGAACGGAAACAACGTTTGCTGCAGGAAAGCCCGCCGCCGCGCGCGCGCGAAGCGGCGCGTCTTATGGGAATCAGCGAGGCGGAATATGTTGCCCTTTCCTGCCCGGCAACGGTTACGGCGCTGGATGCAACGCAAATTGCCGACCTTTTGTCGCAGTTGCATCAGCTCGGCGAAGTCATGGTCTTGAGCCGAAATGATACGGCGGTGATGGAGCATTACGGCATCTATGCCAATCCTAAACTGCGGCATGGCAGTGTGATGATTCTGAATAACCCGGACATTGACCTGCGTTTGCGTCTCGGGCAGTTCAAATGGGCGTTTGCCGTCAACGAAAATTCGCGTTTGAGTTTGCAGTTTTTTAATCATGGAGGCCGGGCGATCCATAAGGTGTATTTAACATCGAAAAGTGACGAGCAGGCGTACCATGCGCTGGTGGCTCGATTCGCCACCGAATGCTGCATGCCGGAACCGGAGGCCGAACAACCGCTGGTACCGGTTGTTCAAAAGGCGTTGTCCGCAACGGAGCGCCAACGCCTGACCGATGAATGGAATGCCCTTCAGGATGCGCATCAGGTAAACGGCTTGTTCAAGGCGCATGGCGTCACTCGCCCGCAGGCTTACCGTTTGCTGGATCACGGCACAGAACCCTTGGCGCAGAGCAGTGTGAAAGCGTTGCTGGAAGCGATTTCTGAACAGAAGATTCCAGTGTTGATTTTTGTGCCGAACGGAGCAGTCACGCAAATCCACAACGGACGCTTGCATAAGCTTCTGGAAACCGGCCCGTGGTTTAACGTGCTTGATAAGCGCTTTAACTTCCATCTGCATCTTCAGGGTGTGAAACAAGCGTGGATCGTCGAGAAGCCGACCGATCAGGGGGCGACCCGTTCTGTAGAATGGTTCGACGAAGCAGACCAGCCCGTCGCCATGCTGTATCTGCACAGCGACAGTCGTTCGGATTCGGATATGCTCGCCGCCTGGAACCGGGTTCTGGACAATCTGGAGCCTGTTGCGACAATTGATAATTTGCAACGGTTTGCGGAGGGCGGAGCATGATGCACTTTAGTCGAGAATTGCATTCGGCACGCGGCTGGATCATCGGTTTTATCGCTCTGGTGATGTTGCTTGGCCTGTCGCATAAAGCGGCGGCGGCCGAAAGAGTGGTGGTGATTGACGGTTCCCTGACCGAGATTGTCTACGCTTTGGGGAGCGGCGATCAGGTGGTTGGGCGTGACCTGACCAGCAATTATCCGCCTGCGGTCAACAAATTGCCGAGTGTCGGTTATATGCGTCAGCTCAGTGCTGAAGGCATCTTGTCTTTGAATCCGACATTGGTGCTGGTGACCGATGATGCCGAACCACAAAAGGTTCTGCAGCAGATTCGTGATTCCGGTATTAAGGTGGTCACGGTTGAAAACCGGTTTTCGTTGGATGGTGTCAAACACAAAATTCTGACCGTTGGTCAAGCGCTGGGCAAGGAACCCGCCGCTCGGGAGCTGGCGGAAGCGACTCTAGAGCAGGTTGCTCTGGCACAGAAAGCGTTACGAAAACGGTCTTCGGAAGAGCAGGCCCGCGCCATGTTTACTATGGGAGTACGCAACGGTAATTTAATGGTTGCCGGCAGTGAAACCCGGGCGGATGAGATGATGCGACTTGCCGGGATAACGAATGCTCCCGCCGACAAACTGAGAGGCTATAAACCGCTCACCGCCGAGTCTGCTATTTTATACAACCCGCAATATCTGATCACCATGCAATTCGGCTTGAAGGCCTCGGGCGGAGAAGCGGCCATTTTGTCCGGCAATGCCATCCGCTTGACGGATGCAGGGAAGCAGAAGCGTCTTGTGATTATGGACGATGGTTTTTTAACGTTTGGTCCGCGGATCGGCGAAGCCGTCCAATCGCTGATTGATGCGGTGTACGGCGATACCGTAAAAACGACAAGCGTTCCATGAGAATTTTTAACCAACCCTATTACGGCTTGCTGTTTCTCGGTGGATTGCTTGTGTTGATCGGCATCTATTCACTGTCTGTGGGGGCGATTGCCATTTCCTGGCAGGATGCCGGAAGGACGCTGTTTGGAACGGCGCCGTCCGAACTGATTGAACGAGTGGTAATGGATATCCGTCTGCCGCGAATTTTGCTCGGCATTCTGGTCGGAGCTGCCTTAGGTGTTGCCGGGGCAGCTCTGCAGGGTCTGTTTCGCAACCCCCTTGCAGATCCCGGATTGGTCGGGGTCTCCAGCGGAGCAGCTCTGGCAGCGGTTGCGACGATTGTACTAGGGTCGAATTTTCTTAAGGGTTGGATGGATTTCGGCGGCTATTTTGCCTTGCCGATAGCCGCTTTTCTCGGCGGATTGGCGGTCACTTTGCTGATTTACCGGGTCGCGACGCGTAACGGTCGTACCGATGTAGGCCTGATGTTGCTGGCAGGCATTGCCATGAATGCGATTGCCGGAGCTTTAACCGGTATTCTGACATATTACGCGACCGATGAAGAGCTGAGAAGTTTAACCTTCTGGAGCATGGGTTCCATTGCCGGAGCATCGTTTGACGATCTGAGCATTGCTGTAGCGCCGATTTTGTTGGCGGTGGCGGTTTTGCCGAAATTTGCCCGCGCCTTAAATGCATTTCTGATGGGCGAAGCGGTCAGCGGGCATATGGGTTATAACCTGAAACAACTTAAAACCGCAGTGATTGTATTGAGTTCTCTGGCGGTTGGTGCTGCGGTCGCCGTCAGCGGACTGATCGGTTTCATCGGTCTGGTCGCGCCACATCTGGTGCGCCTGCTGCTCGGGCCGGATCACCGCTGGCTATTGCCCGGCAGTGCCATGATGGGAGCGGTTCTGGTTGTGGTTTCCGACATGCTGGCCAGAAGCATGCTTGCTCCGGCCGAACTCCCGATCGGTCTGGTGGTTGCTGCTTTCGGCGGGCCTTTCTTCTTATGGTTGCTGCTACAGCGTCGCAATCGGGTAGGGTGGTAAGGAGGAACTATGTTGGAAGTAGAGAATTTGAACCTGGTTCTGGACGGAAAATCGATTTTGCATGAGGTCAGTCTGACGTTGAAGCCCGGCGAGGTGTTAAGTGTGCTGGGACCAAATGGTGCCGGAAAATCGACTTTGATGAAAGCGCTGAATGGTGATTTGAGCGGTTTTGACGGCCAGGTCGCCATGAATGGTGTTGCCGTGCATGCTTATGAGGTGGGTGCTTTGGCAAAACAGCGCGCGGTGATGCCGCAGAAAATTCAGCTGGATTTTCCGTTTCTGGTCGAAGAAGTTTTGCAGATGGCATTGCAGCCCATGCCGCAGGATCGGTTGAGTGCAACGGTTACGGAGGCTTTGAAACGGTTTGATGTCGAGCATCTGCAGGGGCGGAATTACCTGACACTTTCCGGTGGTGAACAGCAGAGGGTTCAATTGGCGAGAGTGCTGTTGCAACTGAGTGCGTCACGGGCTGAAGGGGGGCGTTTTCTGTTTTTGGACGAGTGTACTTCCAGTTTGGATTTGGCGCATCAGCATCAGGTTTTTCGAGTTGTACGCGAGTTTGCGGTGCAGAATGCGGTCGGTGTTTTTGCGGTATTGCATGATTTAAATCTGGCTGCGCAGTATTCTGACAGAGTACTGTTTTTAAAAGAGGGCAGGGTTTTGTCGATCGGCCGAGTGGAAGAGGTTTTTCAGGCGGATCGAGTCAGTGAAGTGTACGATTTTCCGGTGGAAGTGACTCGTCATCCGGCCGGGTGGCCGATGGTGATTCCGGCCTGATTTTCAGTGAAAATCGATGCAGGCGGCTTTTTGCAAAGGAGGTGAAGTATGCGTCAGGATTTGTTTGCGGTGATGGCCGAAAACGACAGACTCAAGCGTGAACTGGAAGAAAACCGCAGGCTGTTGCGTGATCTGAAGGTTCAGTATGCCGCGCTTGAAGAGGATTTTTTGCATGCGCTGGATTGCGAGCATAAGGAAACCTGCCCGAAGGCTGAGATTCGCAGTCGGGTAACGATAACCGACTGGCCGTCTACGCATAAACACTTGCGAGAGGGATGAATTTTGCGACAATCTGCGATAAAAGAGAGGTAGAATGAAACATTGTGACGAAAATACACAGCAAATAGACAAGGAGGGTGTCATGTTAAATGAAGAAATTAAAGGTCTGTTAAACAAGCAGGTAAACGCGGAGTTTTTCGCGTCGAATATTTATCTTCAGATGTGTGCATGGGCAGAGGGCCAAGGCTTGGATGGTGCTGCGGCATTTTTCCGCAACCACAGTCTGGAAGAGCGCGGACATATGGATAAGATTTTTAACTATATGGCCGAATGCGGTGCAGCAATTACGATTGAAGGGATTCCTCAGCCGCCGAACGAATTTGCCAATTTAATGGATGTGTTGAACGCGGCTTACGAGCATGAGAAAAAAGTGACCGCCATGATCAAGAAGATTGCCAAGGCGTCTTTCGACTGCGAAGACTACACCACTTTTAATTTTATCGAGTGGTTTATTGCCGAACAGCATGAAGAGGAAGTTCTGTTCAGCAAGGTGTTAAGCAAGGCAGAAATGCTTGGTTTTACCGGCCAGCCGGGACAAAGTCTGCATATTATGGATAACTTCTTGCGCCAGGTTGCCTCTGGGCACTAAGCGGTTTTAGACAGTTTAAAATTTAAACCGTTCTTCATTCAACGGCTCCGTTTTGCGGAGCCGTTTTCGTTTCCAGGGCTTATACAACCATTTCATTGGCGACCAGATCGACAAAGTCCTGAATGTAGGCTTTCGCCGCATTTTCCTTCAATACCGCCGCGTACAGCTTAGTCCACAACCCCTGTTTTCCAATCGATTTTGCCGTCAGGTGATTGAATTCGCTCATATTGCTGAACAACCATCTGGGCAAGACGCAGACGCCGCGTCCAAGTGAAACGTTCTGCAGAATCATCAGTGTCAGTTCGGAATGGCGAATTTGCCGTGGTTGAATATCCGACGGCAGCAGAAGTTGCTTGAAAAGATCGAGTTTTTTCAGATCGACCGGATAGGTAATCAAGGTTTCATCGGCAAAATGGTCTGCTTCAAGAAAAGGGGACGATTCCAGAGGGTGCTTTGGGGGAAGAATGGCCACAAGTTCGTAACTGAACAGCGGGATAAAGCTTAAATGCGGATTTTGTACGGGATCGGAAGTGATCACCAGATCGAGTTGCTGCTGTTCGAGTTCCAGCAGGGGAGAACTCTGATGGCTGTTGAGAATATCCAGATCAACCCCCGACCACTTTTCCTGATAGCGGCGAACCAGCGGAAGTAGCCAATCAAAACAGGTATGACAGTCGACACCGATCAGCAAACGGCCGACTTCTCCCTGTTGCATGGCTTTTAGCTGTCGCTCGGCATATTGCAGCTTCGGCAGAATCTCATCGGCACTCTGCAGAATCAGACGCCCTGCCGGAGAAAACCGGATTGGTTTGGATTTGCGTTCAAAAAGCTGTGAGCCGATCTGCTGTTCCAGTTGCTTGATCTGGTGAGATAAGGCTGATTGTGTCATATGTAGTGCCTCGGCAGTTTCGTTGACCGAATGCGTTTGCGCCAGCAGTTGCAGCGTTTTCAGGTGTTTAATTTCCAGCATGGCTTCTCCATGAATTTTTTTCATGTTTGTTTAAATTATATTCGTTTGATCTCATGTTTGTGGCTTTTTATCATGGTGTGTAACAAATCACAGCCTGCAGAGCAGATTAAAGAACGCATTTTCGAGAAAAGGACACAGACATGGCGATTCACAATTTGGGTTATCCGCGTATCGGGGATTTCCGCGAACTTAAATTCACAATTGAAGCTTATTGGAAAGGTGACAAAACGCTGGCGGATCTGGAAGCGCAAGCGCGTGAAATCCGTTACAACAATTTCCAGACGCAAATTGCCGCCGGGATCGAACTGATTCCGGTGAACGACTTTGCTTATTATGATCAGCTGCTGAATATGAGTACGCTGCTGGGAGTGATCCCTAAGCGTTTCTGTCAAGATGAGTATGATGTGGAAGTTGCTTTCCGTATGGCGCGCGGTCGGGCGCCCTCGGATGATCAAATCTGCTGTGCAGGACACGGACATGAACAAAATAAATCCAAGGCGGGTTATGCCGGAGCCATGAAAAAATGGTTCGACACCAACTATCACTACATCGTTCCGGAATTGTATGACGACACGGAATTTAACATCACCGATACACGTTTGTTTGATGAAGTGGCAGAAGCCTTGGCGCTGAAGCAGGATGGGAAAAACATCGACTTTAAACCGGTTTTGGTCGGGCCGGTGACCTATTTGTATCTTGCTGAAAATGTCGGCAATGCAATTCCAAAGCTGAACCGTCTGCCGCAACTCTTGGCGGTCTACAGCCAAATCCTGCAAAAGCTGGCCGATCAGGGAATCAACTGGGTGCAAATCGATGAACCGATTTTGGGACTGGAATTGGATGCCGAATGGCAAAATGCCTTTGCGACAGCCTATGGAGAACTCTCAAAAACCAATGTCAAACTGCTGGTTGCTACCTACTTTGAAACCTTGGGAGATAATTTGGAACTGGCCTGTCAACTGCCGGTGGCCGGTTTGCATTACGACGGTTTGCGCGGCGCCCGACAATTGGATGAAGTGGTTCAACAATTCCCGGCTGATAAAGTGCTGTCGATTGGTTTGGTCGATGGGCGTAATATCTGGAAAACGGATTTAAATGCCGCGATTGCGCAGCTAAAAGGCGCCAAAGCCAAGTTTGGTGACCACTTGTGGATTGCACCGAGTTGCTCCTTGCTACACGTCCCGGTTAATCTTGAGGTAGAAGAAAAGCTCAATCCGGAGCTGAAAAACTACTTGTCGTTTGCTAAACAGAAATTGGATGAAGTGAAATTACTCGCCGATGCGCTGGATGGTAAAGCCGACAAAAAAGCGCTGGCCGATAACGCCAGGGCGGTTGCCGACAAACAAGCCTCCAAACTGGTGCACAATGACGAGGTGCAGGCGCGTATTGCCAAACTGGATGACATCGCCTTAGAACGTGCCGCGCCTTATGCCGAACGAGCCGTGTTGCAAAAAGCCAAATTTAAATTGCCGCTTTTCCCGACCACCACCATCGGTTCCTTCCCGCAGACCGCGGAAATTCGCCAAGCGCGCCGTCAATTCAAAGTCGGTGAAATCAGCGAAGCGCAATATATTGAGGCCATGCAGGCGGAAATTCGCGATGTGTGCGAACGCCAGGAACGCATCGGCATTGATGTCTTTGTTCACGGCGAGCCGGAACGTAACGACATGGTGGAATATTTTGGAGAGCAACTCGACGGCTACGCCTTTACCCAATTCGGCTGGGTGCAATCCTACGGCTCGCGCTGCGTTAAACCGCCGATTATTTACGGCGATGTTTCACGTGAAAAGCCGATGACGGTTTTCTGGTCGCAGTATGCGCAAAGTCAGACCGACAAAACGATGAAAGGCATGCTATCCGGCGCGGTCACCATGCTCAACTGGTCGTTTGTGCGTAATGATCAGACGCGCGAAGAAACCTGTAACCAGATTGCATTGGCGTTGCGTGACGAAGTCTTGGATCTGGAAGCCGCTGGCATTCATATGATTCAGATTGACGAAGCGGCCTTGCGCGAAGGCCTGCCGTTGAAAAAATCCGATTGGGCTGAATACTTGCGTTGGGCGGTAAAGTCTTTCCACCTCACCACCTCTGGCGTGGCGAATGACACCCAGATTCACACCCACATGTGTTATTCCGAGTTTAACGACATCATCGAATCGGTGGCGGCGATGGATGCCGACTGCATCACCATTGAAACCTCCAAATCGAATATGAAACTGCTGGATGCGTTTGTGGACTTTGAGTATCCAAATGAAATCGGGCCGGGGGTGTATGACATTCACTCACCCAATATCCCAACGGTTGAACAAATGGTCGGCTTGATTGAAAAAGCCGCCAAGCTGATCCCGGCGGAAAGGCTTTGGGTTAACCCGGACTGCGGCTTGAAAACCCGCGGCTGGAAAGAAACCGAACCGGCCCTGACAAATATGGTCGAAGCCGCCAAGGTGTTAAGGAAACAGTTTGCAGAGCAGATGAAAAGCGCTTAATGCGTTTTTAATTAACCTTTCTTAAATCAATAAAAAACCACCAGGCCTGGTGGTTTTTATTTAACGTAACACATTGGAATTTTTCAGTTGAGTATGTGTTGCTGAGCCTTATATTGTTGAGCTAATTGTTCTAAATTAAAGGTTGAATAGCGTTCATTAGTTTTGACGGGATATGTTGAATAAACATAATCTACAAAATCGTTAAAATATAAACTTCGTGTTTTTTCTATTACCTTTTGAAGAATTTCTTTATCATCATTGGTTAGGTCTATATTTTCAGAGTTGCCATGAAATGAAATAATATATTTTGGTGTTCCATATGGAGTAGATTCTGTTTCTATTTTAAATCCATAATTTGTTTGGGCTGCTTCTACCACATCATCAACATAAGGCCCATAATGATTAAATACCCAATTAATATCAGTAAGCTGCTTCCCTTTTAATAAAGCAGAAAACCAATCTGCAAGATAAACCATTTTAGTCAATCTTGCTTTTGTGATTTCTGATTTATGGGGATACTCATTACATAGATAAGCAATAATACTTTGTATTTTATTCATTACCATCTCCCCTAGTTTCGGATAGTAAATCACTTTCAACAGAAACTTGTTTGCCTACACGTTTTAAACTGACTTCTTTGTCGAATGTTAAGCTATCTCTTACAAATTTAGCTAACTGGCTTTGGTGAGTATTAAGATAGGCTTCAATCTTCTCACATTCATTCTCATCAATGAAGTTTTCTTCTGTGCTTTCAAAAACAATTACACCAATGTTTATATCTGCATCAGCGATTGATTTAGCCCAATATCTGCAACTTTTCATCGTTAAGTTAGTTATCTTATCAGAATCATAGCCATAATTCTCCTGCATATACTCCCCATAACTTACAGAAGACGTTTCATGATTAGGGCATTGTTTCTCTATATGTATACCATGCTGCCAGGCCTTACTAATAACACCTTCATTCAACGAAAACTTTAATCTGTGTTTTTCTGTATATCTTGGATTGCTAGAATATCTTGCTAATAAATAGAACTGCTTTTCATATTCGTAATAAACAGTAATTCTGGAATGAGTATCTAAGTTAAACTGCTTGTACAACCCTTTCAACCATGTTTGGACAAGCTCTTCATGAATTTCGAGTATTTTGGATTTACTCTCTTGCAAAGCTTCTTGAGATAAATTTAGATCACTTCGAGTCTGCTTTATTTCTCTGTTATCTTCTTCTAAATCTTTTATTTCTTTATTTTGGCGGTTTTGGTCTAAATAAATACCTAAAGAACCAAGTAATAAAAAAACTGATCCAAAACCAATTCCAGAATAAGGATTCACTGCTAGGAAAATTGTACTGTCTAAAACACCAGAAACAGCCGCCCATTCTTTTGTAAAATCAAAGCCAGATGCAAATGCAGAACCAATAGCCAAAATAATCGTTCCGAGAACATAAAAGATAATAAAAAAACCGTTTTTTATTATCTTCCCAAACTCTTCAAAAAAAGTTGAAGTTCCACTAAATCCAAATTTTGAAAACACAGTGATTATTCCTTGTTCAAATTATAATTTATCAGGACTATCTTAAGTAATACTATCAATAATACTTAGTGAGTATAGTGTTTTTTAAGGAAGTCCTGTTTGTAAACTCTTTTTACACGGGTTTGTCAGAAAGAACTTGCTTCCTATATTTCTGCGGCGTGATTCTTGCAATCTGTTTGAATTCACGTGTCATGTGGGCTTGGTCGGCAAAGCCGTGCATTAGGGCGAGTTCGGCGAGGTCGATGTCGGGGGTTTGTTTTAGGGTTTTCTGGGTGCTTTGAATGCGTTTGATGCGTTGGAATTGTTTGGGCGTCATGCCGAGTAGTTGGCGGAATTGCCGTTCAATTTGGCGTTGCCCGATGGGCAAGTCGGCCGGGCTTTCGGATTGGCGCATCCAGTTCAATACCGGCCGCCAGGCCGGGGCGATTTTGTCGGAAAAGGGTAAGTCTTTGTCGAGCCATTGATACAGGCGAATGAGCCGGGAAAAATGGCTGGACGAGTCGCTCATGCGGTGGGTGAGTTGGTGCAAGTTGGCGGTTAGTTCCGAGTCTTGCAGGGCGAAAGGTTGTTCGTAATGTTCGTTGAAGACGCCGAAACTGATGCCGGGATGAAAACGGATGCCGCTCAATTGCGTGCCCGGCGGCCAGGTCATGGAGTGGGCGTGTTTTTCGACGGGCAGTAAGATGACTTTTTCCGAGTAGAAGTGGTCGTCCAGATACACCGCTTCGGTGAGGTTGAACAAAATGCCGCTGCACGCGTCCACCTGCAACCATTTTGTCAGGTCGGAACGGTTGGTTTTGGAAACCGTCAGCGACCAGATGGCTTGCACATAAGGCGACAGCTTTCCCTGAGGTTTGAACAACCGCAGGGAAAAGGTGCCGTCCTGCAAACGACGAAGGTTATTTTCGCGGTTGATAGCGTCCCACCTCGGGTTTGAAGACTTTCACAATGCGATTCCAACTGTTGATGGCGTTGATCGCTAGGGTCAAATCTACCAGACTTTGCGGCCCGAAACCATCCAAGGCGTGTCGGTAGGCCTCGTCGTCAATCGGCTGGCCCGAGGTGACTCGTTCCGCCCAGCCTAAAGCGGCGCGTTCGGCGTCGGAATACATCGGCATATCCCGCCAGGCACTGAGGCCGTAAATGCGTTCTGCGGTTTCGCCCATCGACAGGGCGTCTTTGCTATGCATGTCGATGCAAAACGCGCATTGGTTGATTTGCGAGACGCGCAGTTTGACCAATTCCCAGGTGCGGACGGGCACGGTGTCACTTTGCTGGAATTGGTGGCGCAGGTAAGCTTCTTGCTGGTGCAGAATTTTAATCGCTTCCGGTGAAATGGCGGCGTAATCGATTCGTTTTGTCATATTGGACTCCTGTAATTGTTTCAGGAGCCATATTAGAAATCGGAGAGAAAAATTGATTGAATAAAAACGACATTTGGCCGGCGAATAGAACTTTTTTAGTTAATGCTTTTACCTGTTTTTCTCTATTTCTCCATCAAGTGTTGTCGGAAACTACCGGTTTGAACTTTAGCCATTTGCTTGATGACCCCGGGGAGATACTGACAACGGAGAGTATGATCGCGGCTAGATATGGAATCATCTGTACAACGATCACCAGGCTCCAGAAGAGCGTTTCCGTTGAGTCGAACCCGATTCGCCAGCCGATTCCAAACAGTAGCCCTGAGAGTATGATGACCAGCAGAAATTCCTGCCCCGCATCGCGCAATGCTTGGATGAAAGCGGCGGTTTCAGCTTGTTTAGGGGTGCGCAGAAACGGCATTTTGCGACCAATGAATAAACCGTATAGCACGGCTTTGGCGATGGTATGGGATAAGGCCAGCCCGGCAATCGCTGCTGCCAGTGAGGTTCTGACGCCTGCATGCATTCGCGTCCGGTAGAGAATCAGCATTTTGAGTAGTTTGAATGCAAAGAATGCGATCGGTACGGCTGAAATAATGGCATTCGGGGCGTTGAATTGTATTGGGTTGATGATCATCAATATTGACCAGACGATGGCAAGCAGCGTGAAGATGAAGTTAAAGCCGTCGGCGATCCACGGTAACCAGCCGGCGATGAAGTGGTAGCGCTGGCCGAGATTAAGATCGGTTTTGTTCATAAAGAGTGCTGCGGCATGTTCGCGTAGAATCTGCATGGCGCCGTAGGCCCAGCGGTAGCGCTGTTTTTTGTAGTCGATGAAGGTATCCGGCATTAAACCTTGTCCGAAGCTGGTGGCTTCGTAGGCGGCTTGATAGCCGTGTTCGAAAATTTTCAGGCCGAGTTCGGCATCTTCGGTAATGGTACTTTCGCCCCAGCCGCCGACTTCTTCTAGAACGCTGCGGCGTACGATGGTCATGGTGCCGTGCTGGATAATGGCATTGCGTTCGTTGCGGGTGACCATGCCGATATGGAAAAATCCCTTGTACTCCGCGTAGCACATGGCTTTGAAAGCGTTTTCGGGATAATCCCGGTAATCCTGCGGCGCTTGGACAATGGCAATTTCAGGGTCATGGATATGTACCGCCATTTTCTTCAGCCAGTCGGGAGTCACCTGATAGTCGCTGTCGATTACTGCAATGGCTTGAGCATCCGGATGAGTGTGTTCGAGGGCGAAATTCAGCGCGCCGGCTTTATAACCTTTCAACGGCGAGACATGGAAGAAACGGAATTGTTCGCCAAGCGTTTCGCAATGGGCCTGTACGGGTTTCCAGGTGGTTTCATCCGGCGTATTGTTATCGATAATCAGCACTTCGAAATGCGGGTAGTCCAGACGGGAGAGCGCGTTTAGAGTATCGATCATCATCTCGGCCGGTTCGTTATAAGCCGGAACGTGAATGGAGACGAACGGTAAATTTTCCGGTTGCTCGGAATCATCGGGAAGAGCGAGTTGCCGCCGGTGTTTTTTCAGCCATAAGGCTTCGGCCCATTCATGCGCTTCGACCATAATCACCAGCCAGATACCGATTACCCCCAGAATCAGCAACAGCCCGACCGACAGGCTTATCCAGTTCTGATAGAGCAGAGAATGCTGATAGACCACCCAGATAATGACCGACGAGGCGACGAAGGCAACAGTGACCAGAAATGTTCGGCCGCGTTTTCTGAGGCTGCCGCTATCCATCAGCAGAAAAATGACCAGAAAAACGGCCAGAAGAATAGAAGACGCGGCCAGTGTTCTCCATTGTTTGATCGGAATAATGGGCCGGTAGAATTCGAATTTCGGCTGCCGGTCAACATCATAAACGCCCCAGTAGGCGCCGACAGAACCTTCCAGTTCGGCTTTCCACGGTTGGTCGAAAGCTTCCATCACATAATAGACATAGCCCTCTTCTTTGGCCTTGTTAATGAAGCGACGCAGGAAAATGGCCTCATTCGCTTCGGAGGCGGTGGCGTCTTTGATGCTGCGTCCGTTGCTTGGCCAGCCGACTTCGGCGATGACAATCGGCTTATCCGGGAAGGTGCGTTTCAACAAGGCCATTTTATCGACGATGAAATCCACGGCCTGTTCGACGGCAATCCCTTCCCAGTAGGGCAACATGTGAACCGCCAGATAGTCGACATGTTCTGCCAGCTCCGGGTATTTGATCCAGATGTCCCAAGGTTCGGCGGTGCTGATGGGGGTTTCGATACTCTTCTGCAGGCGATCCAGATAGGCAGTCATCTGTTCCAGAGTCAGGTCTTTTCTAAGTAGGGCTTCGTTACCGGCGATGACACGTACGATGTTGTAGGGCGGGCGTTGTACGATTTCTTCCAGCTTGGATAATTCTCGTTCATTGCGTTCGAGATCTTTGTCGAGCCAGGCACCTAAAGCGACGTTGATGTTGTGTTGTGCCGCAAGCTTGGAAATGTCTTCGAAAGCGCCATCGACAGAGTAGGTTCGGATAGCGTGTACCATGCCGGAGAGTTGTCGAAGGTCGGCATCGATGGATTCGGAGCTTGGATAAACGCCGGTGAATGGGCTTTGCTCATTATGATAGGGGGAAAAGGCAAAGCCGGGAATCGTTGCCGGCCAGGACGGTTCTTCCAACGGTTTGTTGAAATGGGCGTAAGAACCAAAGGTGAATAGTGCAAAGGTTAAAAGTATCAGTAAATTATGCATATAGAATATCTATTTTTCCCTAGCTGGCGGCTTGCGATATTTAATCACACCTTATGCGGTTTTTTCTTATTAATGAGAATTATTTCTATACGAGCGCTCTGACGATGAAAGCAGCCATCTTTCTGTGGTTTGCCGCTCTTCGAAGGCGCAGCTCACCGTGAAGTCAACCGATGATCAGGGGTGATCCGGGTTTGCGGCCGGTCGTTGGAATTTTTTTCTGGCCTTTGCGACTTCTGTTCGGGTGATACAGCCTTCGGCATGGTCATTGACGAGCCCCATCGCCTGCATAAAGGCGTAGACGGTGGTTGGGCCAACAAATTTCCAGCCGATTTTCTTCAAGGCTTTGGAAAGCGCGACCGACTCAGGAGAAGATGAACGCGTTTGCGGGGCGTTTAATGAAGCTTCATCCGTTTCATATTGCCAAAAAAAAGCGGCTAAAGAGTGGTACTCCTTAACCATTTCGCATGCCCGACGGGCATTATTAATCACCGCTTCTATTTTACCGCGGTGACGGACAATTCCCTCATCTTGCAATAAGCGCTCAATATCCTGTTCGGTGAATTCAGCGACTCGATAAAAGTCAAAACCATGAAAAGCCCGGCGGAAGTTTTCGCGTTTGGCCAGAATCGTACGCCAGCTCAAGCCGGATTGAAAACTCTCCAGACAAATTTTTTCGAATAAGCGAATATCATCGTCGACCGGAAACCCCCATTCATTATCATGGTAATCAAAAAATTCCGGTGCAGCGGCACACCATGCGCAGCGCGGCTGGTTATCGGGGCCTGAAATCGTCTGACTCATTATCGATCCTCTCGGAATAAAGGGATAAGTGTATGCTACAGTTTAAAATGTACACCTTCAGATAGCGGGAGAGAAAGTTTTTTGAATTTTTTTCGCGAAATTAGCAGTGGAACAGAAAATGGAGAAGTTTTTGCGTCGTGTCGATAGACTCTGTAAAAACCGGCGTTGCACGTTTGGCATCGATCCCCTGGCATGCCGATTATTTCTCGTTTAAAATAACGTCCAGATATTTTTTGAATTCTTTCCGTGGAGGATGGGCCGATGCGCAATTAATGCCGCTGCTTTAGCAGCTTTTCGTCATTTTAACGAATAGGCATTTATTGGAGGCATTATGACCCAGACAACACTGGTCACACTTGACCGAGTCCGTTATCAACATGCAAACGGGCAAGGTTTATTCGATACGCTTTCCGAAACATTTGATCGTCAGCCCACCGGTTTGGTCGGTGATAACGGTTGCGGAAAGTCCACTCTGGCAAAAATCATCGCCGGCGAATTGGCTCCGAGCGACGGCTCTGTCGCCTGTACCGGCCGGGTGTTTTATGTGCCGCAGAACATCCGTCTGCAAGACTCTGAAACCGTGGTGGATCTATTACAGATTCGTGCCGAATTGGCAGCGCTGACGCGTATTGAACAAGGTTCTTCCGATTCACACGATTTTGAGTTACTGGCTGATCGCTGGTTACTCCGCGAAAAGGCGCAGGACGCTTTGAATCATTTCGGCTTGCCGCATTTGCGGTTAACGACACCCGTAGTGAAGTTGAGCGGTGGGGAGATTACTCAGGTCGCATTAATTGGCGCCTTTATCAGCGAGGCAGACTTTCTGATTCTGGATGAACCGACCAATCATCTGGATCGGGATCAGCGGCGCCATCTGCATCAATTGATTCGCGATTGGAAAAACGGTTTGCTGGTCATCAGTCACGATAGGGAGCTGCTGAATCTGATGGAGCGAATACTTGAACTCTCTTCCACAGGGTTGCAGAGTTATGGTGGGAATTTTGATTTTTATCTGCAGCAAAAACAGCATGAACAGCAGGTTTTAGCGGAAAAACTGGAGCGCGCCAGGCTGGATCGGAAAAAGGGGCTGCAAGCTTTGCAGCAGCAGAAAGAGCGCCAGCAAAAACGTCAGAACCGTGCCTCAAAGGCGGCGAAACAGACCAATCAATCCAAAGCGTTATTGGATTTTCAGAAAAATCGCAGCCAGCTGCATAGCGGTAAATTGTCGGCACAAACCCGTACTGTGCAAATCGGGCTCGATAGACGCGTCAGTGAAGCCGAACAAGCGGTAATCCATGAAGCGGATTATTGCTTTTTCCCGCTGGAAACGGTTTTGGAGCCTCATAAGCAAGTGTTGCAAATTGATAACCTGACTTTTCCTTATGGATTGATGCCGAAAAGCGCCTTCAGTTTACATTTCTCGGGCCCTCAGAGAATGGCTTTGACCGGTGCAAACGGTTGCGGAAAGTCGACCCTGTTAAAAATGATTGCCGGGCAAGTTTCCGTGCCGGAAGCGGGTCGGTTTATATGTTATGTCAAAACGGTTTATATCGATCAGCATGCCAGTCTGCTGGAAGCGGAGCAAACGGTTTTGCAACAACTGTTGATGGTGAGCAACCTGACTGAAACCGAGGCACGGCAGAAATTGGCTCAGATTGCACTAAGTGCGCAGAAAATGGATTTGAAAAGCTGTCTGTTGAGCGGTGGCGAACGAATTAAGGCGTCGCTGCTGATTGCGACTCTGCAACAACCGACTCCGAAATTGCTGCTGTTGGACGAGCCGACTAATCATATTGATTACCGCAGTAAACAGGCGTTGATTAAGATGTTGAACCAATATCAGGGGGCTTTGATGATTGCTTCCCACGATGGAGATTTCCTGAATGCCTTGCATCTCACGCATCAACTGAAATGGAAAAGTAAAGGCCAGGTGCCAAGCATGACTTTCGCGGGAGGGGGAGCAGATGACGTTGAATGACTTTGCTATCTGAAAATCGAGTTGTTAATCATCCATGTGAATGGGCTTGCGCAGACTTTTTGTCTGGCTGCGTTGGTTTTTTTGTTCAAGGCGTTTACGCCGGGCACTTTTGCTTGGACGGGTGGCGATGCGTTTTTTCGGTCGAATTGCGGCGGCTTCCAAAATTTCCTGCAGGCGCTGTAACGCCGCTTGTCGATTGGCTTCTTGAGTTCGGTGAGATTGGGATTTGATGACAATAATGCCGTCTTTGGTAATGCGTTTATCGGATGCTTTGAGCAAGCGCTGTTTAAGGTCGTCTGGCAGTGATGCGTTTTTGATGTCAAATCTTAGATGTACGGCGGTCGCGACTTTATTGACATTTTGTCTACCTGCACCTTGCGCACGGACTGCTTGCCAGCGGATGTCGGATTCTCTGATGATCTGGCCGGTTGAAAGTTGCAGCATCGGTTTCACTTGTTTGGTTGTTCCCTGAAAGAGCGCTTTCAATTGTTCCTTGTTACCTGTTTTAGGTTTCTTAATCTGAAACAAAAGGTTTTATTTTTGGCTGTTTTTTGAAACGAATTTTCTGATTATAGTTTCCTTGCGGTTCAAATAAATTTAAGGAGACTGACATGCAAAAAAATTTCGTTATTGTGACTGTATTCACGCTTCTGGCGTTGTTGTTTAATACTGCCTCGGCAGCTGAAAAAGGTCCTTCGGCCTGGTTGGACAGTTATTTCACTTCCTGGGAAACACGTGATATTCACAAAATTGCAACGCATTATGCGGATAACGTATCAATGTTTGATTTACCATCGAACTCGTCCACTTCCGGTAAAAAGGCAGTGGTTGAGCTGATGCAGGCGATGTGGATCGAGAGTGCCCCGGATATGAAGTGGATTCGTACCAGCCCGAAATACATCAACGATCATACCGTAGCCTACGAGTGGCTGTATACCGGAACTTACAATGGAATGTGGGGCGATGTCAAAGTGAGTGGCAAACCTTTTGCGGTAAAAGGAATCAGTACGACGACCTTTGATAAAAACGGCAAGATCGTTTTGCATCGTGATTTTTACGATTTGATGTCCTTCCAAGCTCAGTTAGGCTTGTAAGCGTTTTATCGGCCCTGTATGCGAGGGTCGTTTTGCAGACTTTCTGAAACAAAATCCATAAACAACCGGCCGATTTTCGAAAGTCCCGGTTGGGATGGGTAGAGAGCGTGGATGTCCATTGCGACGGAATGTTCCGGCAAAACGCCCCGCAGTTTTTCCTGTTTCAAATAGGGTTCGACCAGGGTTTGCGGAAACAGCAGCAGACCTTGGCCGAGCAAAGCCATCTTAATCAGATACATTTCATTATTGCAGCGGGTATTGCCGCGAACGTGGCTGTGATCCTGGGCGCCAAGAACTAATGGCCAGCTTTTTTGTAAAGGCATTCCGCTATAAATCAGGCAGTTATGTTTTTGCAAATCGTCGAGTGTTTTCGGCTCACCGTGCTGTTTGATATAGTCCGGAGCGGCAAAGACGCCGAGACGGGTGGAAAGCAGTTTTCTGGCCCGATCGTTGGAGTCTTTTAAGCCTCCGATACGGAAAGCCAGATCGATCTCTTCTCCCAACAGGGATTTGTAATCGCTGGAGACCAGAAGATCGAAATGCACGCCGGGATATTGTTGCGAAAATTCACGCGTCAAATGCGATAAAAACAGGTAACTGAAGGCTTCCGGCGCGGTGATGTGCAGGGTTCCGGAAAGCCGATCGTTACTTTCAATCACACGCTGTTCGGCTCTTTGTGTGTCTTCAACCAGGCGCAGACAGTGTTCATATACTTCCTTTCCGGCGTCGGTCAGTTTTAATTTCCGAGAGGAGCGACTGACCAGCTCCGCTTCCCAATCTTCTTCCAGTTGATGCAGGCAACGACTGACCGTTGCTTTGGAGAGTCCGAGCAGATCCGCTGTTTTCGTCAGGCTGAGATTTTTGACGATATGAATAAATACATACTGGTTACGATATTTCTTCTGCATAGGGCCTTGAGTATTGAAATAGAAGGCTTTTATTGTAAAAGATCGGCGGAAGTTTTTATTGACAGATACCGTATAATCTTTACTTATGGATAAGTTTATTTTTTCTGCCGCACAGTTTCGAACAAAAATCTCCCTGAGCATCGCTGCGATTCTCATCGGGCTGTTTCTGTTCGCCCAGACGGCAACGCTGATCCATAGCAAAATTCACCCTTTCCATGAACACACAGCGCAATGCGATGTTTTCGAAGGGGTGGAACATCAGGCAGCCGATGCCCCGACGGTGGTCACGGTTCCGTTCGAAGCGGCGACGGTGGTTATCTGCCATGCGCCGAAAATTCGATTTCATTTTTCTGCGTCTTTTGATGCTTTTCTTGCCCGGGCCCCGCCGGTTTCTTTGTAAGTCTTTCAATCTAAACTTTTAAGCACACAGTGCGCTTTTGCGGACGGAATGGGTCTGCACGCACGAAATCCATCACTTTGGGTCGCAATTTATGACATCCAAGGAGTCTGTTATTGCGGCCGATTTAGAAAGGAATTTACAAATGAAATTGTTTGCTAAAACGACCATGACTGCAGCAATGGCTGCACTATTGTTGAGTGGCTGCGGTGGCGGCTCGGATTCGACTGAGGATAGCTATGAGTCCGGTTTACCGGAAAACCTGACGCTGAGTTTTATCGATGCGGCATCTCCGCAGTATTTTGCTTTAAACACTAACGACGACAGTGTCACGGATTTGAACGATCTTGCTGCTTCAAGCGGTGATTCAGCCGTACAGAAATTGGCTCTGAACGATACTTCGGTTTTGGGGTCGATTTTTTTCTGGCCGGATTTTCGTCTTGTTGACGGAGAAGAAAAACTGGACGGTAAATATCTGGTGATGAAGCCGGATTATGTTGCCGACGATGCGATTGATTCGACGAAGTTTGTCCAGCTGGTGCATTTCCACGGAACCGATCTGGCGGCACATTCGGCGGATGAATTTGAGAATCCGGAAGAAGGGAGCGGTAAAGCCTTGGCTTTACAGCGTTTGAATGCCTACGTTGCCGAGCAGAAAGAACTGAAGGAGGAAGTTGCCGAAGCTTTGCCGGAAGATCAGACTTTGTGCCGAGCTTATGTTGATCCGTATCTGAAATTCGAGCTGGAGCAAGAGGAAGCGACCGCCACCGCTGAAGAAGAGGCGCACGTCCATGGTGATCTGGTGCATTTTGCTCTGACCAAATCCGGCCGTGTTTACTTTTATAAAGAAGGCGAAAACGGTTTGGAGTCGACTCAAGGGTTTGTGGTTCTGGATGATGTCGAGCAGATTGACAACTGTGCGCGTACGACTATTGCACGCAGCAGTGAAGACGGCGTTCTGATTTTCGTACCGGATTCTCAATCGCTTTATCTGGTTGATTCCCACGGAGCGGATTATCACCAGCATTCTCAATGGTCGGTTCCGACAGTCCTGCAAAACGACGGTTTGTATCTGGATATGATGGCAGTGCTTGGAGAAGGTGCTGAACACGATCACGAAGAAGAATAAACTTCGTCCGGGGCGCTTTGGCGTCCCGGTTTTTAAAGTGAGGATCACGTTTATGAAACGAAGATTATTAATTGCGGCTTTGAGTTTGCAGCCTTTTTTCGTGCAGGCTGAAACCAGTCTCGATTCGATTGAAGTGCAAGGACAGGTTGAGGAAGATGCCGAACGCAAGAGCTTGGACAGCGAGACACTGGAGAAGCAGGCTGGCGGACTGACGTTGGGCGATTACCTGGATAATGCTCCCAATGTCGATTCGGCCAGTTACGGTGCCGCAGTCGGTCGTCCGGTGGTTCGCGGCATGAGCGGTTACCGGGTCAAAATATTGCAGAACGATATGGAAGCTTCCGATCTGTCGGCAATGAGTCAGGATCATGCTGTGGGCGTTTCCGCAAAGGCATCGCAACGCATTGAATTGTTGAAGGGGCCAGCGTCTTTGTTGTACGGCGCTCAGGCCGGTGGGGTGGTGCGTCTGGTGGATGAAGCTGCCGGTGAATTTCCTACAAAAGGGGTCAGCGGCAAGATCGAAGCCGCCGCGAGTGACAACAACGCCGGAGCGAATCTGAGCGGTCAGGTTTCTGTGGCTTCAGACACGTTCGGTATGACGGTTTCGGGGGTTCACCAGCAGACGGACGACTATACCGATGGTCATGGTCAAACGATCAAAGATTCGGATGTTTTGAGTCAGCAGGGACAGATCAACCTGTTTTACCGTTCTGCTCCGGACTCGTTGCTGCAGTTCTATTTCCGAGAGTTGTATAAGGATTACGGCATCCCCAACAGCACTCTCAAGGAAACCCGTATCTCCATGGAGCGTCAGGATTATGGTGTTAAATGGTCGAAAACAGCGTTAAATGAAGCAATCGATCGTTTCACTGCGGAGTTACAGTACAGCGACTATTTGCATGATGAAACGGAAGGTGGTCGTAAGGATGGTCTTTTCGGCAAAAAGACATTGAATTTTGATGTGACGCTGGATTATACGTTGGGAGAATGGCTCGGGACGGCAAAATTGGGCGTGTCGAATCAGGAATTGAAAGTTTGCCATGAGCATGGGGGCTGTGAAGGTTTTACAACCGCCAGTCGTAATGCGGGGCCGGTTGGTGATTCTGTAGAAAACTATATGAACAGTACGGGGCTGCCCTACAGTCATGGCCACCCAATGCCAAATACCGAGGCGCGGCGCATTTTTATGTCCTCGCAGATGGATAAACCGTTGAATGAAAATGATTTGATCAGTCTTGGTGCTTATGTGGAATATCGTTCCTTGGATGCCGATCCCGCGAATATTCAGCAGACCTGGGTTTATCCGAGCAGTCTGGATGCTGATTACTACAACAGCGAACAGGACCTGGCAGGGAGCTTGTCAGTGGCGTTTAAACGCAACTGGAATGCTTACAGTGCCTGGGAAGCGAGTTTAAGCTATTTGCAGCGGTTGCCAAGTGCAGACGAGCTTTACTGGAATGGTTTCCATCATGCAACGGACAGCTATATCTTCGGTAACCGTTACTTGAATAAAGAGCAGGCGCTTGCGCTGGATCTGGATTGGCATGGCCGGGCTTGGCAGGGAGATTGGCAGGCGAGTGCGTTCTACTATGCTTTTGAAGATTACATCTACCAGAGTACGGCTTACGATTCTGCAGGCCAGCCGTTAATTGATCCGTTTCATCTTAGTGAAGTCTGGATGACTGAGCAGGCGGATGCGCGTTTTTATGGGGGATCGGTTTCCTACGGGCGTAATCTGGGGGTTGCCGCACAGTCTCCCTGGCGTTTGAGTAGCCAGCTGGATGTGCTTTATGCCAAGCTGACAGACGGCAGTACCTTACCGAGAACGGCGCCGGCCAGTTGGCTGTTGGCATTGGATTATCGGCAAGCAGACTGGCAGGCAAATGTGTCTGTGAAGCATGTCTTTGAAGCCAGTGAACTGGCCGAGCATGAACAGAAAACGGCGGGTTATAACTGGGTTTCTTTCTATGCGCAAAAAGACTTTAAAGGAAGAGGAAACCAATGGAGCCTGTGGCTCAAGGGAGATAATCTTCTAGACGAATACGCTCAGAACCACCTTTCTTTCTTGAAAGACACGGCACCGTTAAGCGGTCGTCAATTGAGTATCGGCGTTCGCTGGCAATACCGATAAATCGGTCAGTTGCTGCGACTTCCTGCAAAATCAAGAAAGACCTCAGTGTTCGCTTTGTATCGATTTCGAATCGATTATCGTCTATAGGTTTCACAAATTTTCAATGTGTCGGTAGTGCGTTTTCTGGTAAGGTTGCGCTATCTTCGGAAAGGCGGAATCTATGATTAAACTGGTGGTAATCGATTTAGATGGTACTTTGCTGAACCCTCGGCATCTGGTAAGCGAGGCCACTTTGCAGGCTTTGCGCGCTTTGGATCAGCGAGGGATTCAGCTGATGATTGCCACCGGCCGTCATTTTCAAGATGTTTATATGCTTGCCCGGCAATTGAATCTTCCGGTGAGCTTCATCACCTCCAACGGAGCCCGGGTACACGATCATCAGGGGAATCTCCTTTACGAAAACCATATTCCTGACGAGCTGGTCGGCGACGTTCTCGACTTAACCGCCGGTTACGACATCCACCGTAATATCTATCAGGGAGACGTCTGGCTGGTGGAAGAAGAGAACGAACCTTTGCTGGCAATTCACCACGCTTCCGGTTTTGCTTATCAGCTGATCGATTTCAAAGAGATGCGTCCGGGACATATCGATAAGTTCTACTTCAATGCGCCGCATGCGGTTTTGGTACCGGTCGAAGCCGGGTTACAGCAAGCTTTGGGCGATCGCTTAACGATTACATTCACCACCGGCGAATATCTGGAAGTGATGAATAAAGGCGTGTCAAAAGGCAAGGCTTTGCAGAGTAAATTGCAATCCCGCGGTATTTTACCGGAGGAAGTCATGGCGTTCGGAGACGGAATGAATGATATCGAAATGCTTGAGCTGGTCGGCCATCCCGTGGTGATGGAAAATGCCGCCGAGTCGGTCAAGGCACTGTTGCCCGGAGCCAACCTTGCCAAGAGTAATGCGGAAGATGGCGTTGCCGATTATCTACAGCGCCATCTGTTGGATGGATTACCGGCTTAGTAGCTGGAAAGCACCATAACCCCGTCCATTTCTACATCGGTGTCCTTTGGCAGTTGTTTGACTGCAACGGCGGCACGGGCTGGATAAGGTTGCTGGAAATATTGGGCCATAATTTCGTTAACAGTTGCGAAATGGCTCATATCTACCAGAAAAATATTCAATTTAACAATATCTTGCAGTGTTCCGCCGGCAGCTTGGCAAACGGCCGACAGATTTTGGAACACCTGATGAATTCTGGCGTCGATTTCACCTTCTTTTAATTCCATTGTGTCCGGAACCAGAGCGATTTGACCTGAAAGATAGACAGTGTTTCCGGCGCGAACCGCCTGAGAATAAGTGCCGATCGCCTGTGGAGCCTGATCGGTGGAGATAACTTCTCGCATAGTTGTGTCCTTGTCATTGAAGCGTGAACTTAAAGCCGTTACCGTCAAGTGTAAACGGCCGTCATTATAAACGTTGAATTTTATCGACGATCGGAATTCGTTTCAGGATACGCATCACTCGTGCCAGATGAATGCGGTCGGTGACGTTGATCACGAAATTCATTAAGCTGTAAGTTTCGTCTTTGTCTTCAGAGCGCACCCGCTCGATGTCGGTCTGGGTTTTGGCGATTTCGTTGGCGATGGTTGCCAGGCTGCCGCGCTGGTTTTTCACTTCCAGCTGAATTTCCGCAAGGAAGTTGCCTTCGACGTCATCTGCCCAATGGACTTCAAGGCATTTTTCCGGCTGATTTTTGATGTTTTTGACGTTGCTACAGTTGTCCCGGTGAATGACCAGACCTTTTTCAGTGCTGATGAAACCGACAATTTCATCTCCCGGAATCGGGTGACAGCAGTTGGCGAAATGTACAGCCATCCCTTCGGTTCCGGAGATTGGCAGAGGGATGTCCTGAGTGGTCGGCTGTTCGCTGGTTACCTGATCTTCACTGCCGAGAACAACGTCGTGAATCTGTTTGGCGACCAGAGGTGCCATGCGCTTGCCGTTACCGAGTTCTTCCAGTAACTGGTTCCACTCTTCCAGTTTGAAGATATGAATCAGATCGAGGCGAATTTCTTCGGTTAATCCTTCGTATGCCATATTGAATTTACGTAAGGATTTGATCAGCATTCGCGAACCGAGTTTGATGGCGTCTCCGCTCTGCTGATTTTTCATAAAATGACGAATCTGAGTGCGTGCCTTGGCGGTTTTGACAAAATTCAGCCAGGCCGGGTTCGGCTGCGGATTTTTACCCTTCAGAATTTCAATGGTTTCGCCGCTGTCGAGCGGAGTCCGTAGCGGAACCAGTTTCTTGTCGATGCGGCAACCCACGGTCGCATGGCCGATATTGGTGTGAACCGCATAGGCGAAATCGACCGGTGTTGCGCCTTTCGGCAGGGTGATGATGTCGCCTTTCGGAGTGAAGACGTAAATAATGTCCGGGAACAGATCGATTTTGACGTTCTCCAGAAAGTCCAGAGAGTTCCCGGCGCTCTGCTGGATTTCCAGCAGGTTTTTCACCCATTCCTGTGCGCGCAGATCCACGTGTGACGGAGAGGTTTCGTTTTCTTCATCGGTCTGTTTGTACTGCCAGTGTGCGGCAATGCCGTGTTCGGACACTTCGTGCATGACTTCGGTACGGATCTGCACTTCCAAATGGACGCCGTGCGGGCCACGCAAGGTGGTATGCAGCGACTGGTAACCATTGGATTTCGGAATGGCGATATAGTCTTTAAAACGTTTGGGAAGCGGTTTGTACAGCGAATGCACTGCGCCGAGTGCGCGGTAGCATTCATCGGCGGTTTCGACAATCAGGCGCACGGCGAAGATGTCGCGGATTTCTTTGAACTTCTGGCGTTTGGTGCGCATTTTCTTGTACAGGCTGTACAGGTGCTTTTCTCGACCGATCGCCTTACCGGAAATGTGTTCCTGATTGAGGCGGTTTTGAATAGTTTCGGTGATCTGTTCGATGATTTCATTGCGATTGCCGCGGGCTTCGCGCACCGCGTTTTCCAGGGCGGCGAATCGAAACGGGTGCATGGCTTTGAAGCCGAGGTCTTCCAGCTCGATGCGCACGGAATTAATTCCCAGGCGACCGGCGATCGGAGCATAGATGTCGAGCGTTTCGCGGGCAATCCGGCGTTGTTTGTCGGGTCGCATGACGCCGAGGGTTCGCATGTTGTGCAGACGGTCGGCAAGCTTGATCAGAATCACGCGGATGTCGCGCGACATTGCGAGAACCATTTTTCGGAAGCTTTCCGCCTGAGCAACTTGGGGGTCGTCGAATTCCAGTTTTCCGAGCTTGGTGACGCCATCGACAATTTCGGCAACATTTTCGCCGAAGCGTTCAATGATGTCGTCTTTGCTGTAAGGGGTGTCTTCGACCACATCGTGAAGCAACGCGGCGATCAGACTTTCTTGGTCGAGTTGAATTTCAGCAAGAATTTCCGCCACCGCAACCGGGTGCCAGATGTAATCTCCGCCAGCTTTACGCTTTTGTCCTTCATGGGCAAGAGCGCCGAACTCGAAGGCGGATTTGATGTTTTCAACTTTTTCGGGGCTGAGGTATAGAGAGGCTTTCTGAAGAAGTCCGTCTATCGAGTTCGGTGTCGGCATAGAGTCGAGAAGGTCTCCGGATTAGCTGAAAAACGGAGGGGTGTCAGGATCGTCCATAACGACTTTTCCGTCGATGGTGTTTTCGGCCAATTCGCGCAGAGCCATGACGGTTGGTTTGTCTTTATCCCATTCCAGGGTTGGTTCTGCACCATTGGCTAATTGACGGGCGCGTTTTGCGCTCAGGATGACCAATTCGAATCGGTTTTCTACTTGAGTTAAGCAGTCTTCAACTGTTACACGAGCCATGTTTTATGTCCCATAAAATTTAGAGTAAACGAGTATTTTACGAAAAACGGCTTTAAAAAGAAATGCCTTAAGTTTCTGAATATCGGTATTTTTTATGTTTTCCGGCGGATTTTTGGATCTTTTCTTTCATCAGTCGCCGCAGATGTCGGGGTTTACCGTCCCAGAGCTTGTTCTTCGAGAATCTGCACATAGGCTTCGAAAGTATGTGTCTGACTTAGCATAGCGCGATTGGCTCCATATTCAAGCGCTGATTTCTGCTCGGCATTCTGTAGCAGTTCGGTTAAATGTTGGCCCAGCAGGGGGTAATCGCACTGTATCAGGCCGTTATTCGCTTTCAGAAGTGCGGTTTCTTCCACGAAGTCGGACATGTCCGGCCCAGTGATGATCGCTTTGCCGTAGGCGGCAGGTTCCAGAATGTTGTGCCCGCCTTTTGCAACAAAGCTTCCTCCCATAATAACAATCTCGGCATGTTCGAACAACGCCAGCAAATAGCCGAAACGATCATCGAGCCAGATGCGGGTGTCGTTTTCGAGCCGTTGCTGTTTGCTGGCAACGGCAAATTTCACTTGCAGTGCCTGAAGTTGTTGCTGAATGGCTTCGCTTCGCTTAGGGTGACGTGGCACGATGACCAGCAGTTCCGGACGTCGCAATTGCAGCCAGAGTTCGCTGATCCGGCGTTCTTCATCTTCGTGCGTTGATGCAGCGAGTACATAGGGACGCGATAGAGGGGAAGGGAAGTGTTTGAGTTGCTGAGGTTGGCCGAATTTGATATTGCCAAGCGGGATCACTTTCTCTGCAGGAGCGCCAAGCTGGATGAAATGTCGCGCTTCTTCTTCGGAGCGTGCCAGAACTTGCGTTATCTGGGAGAGGCTGTTGCGGTAGAGACGTTTTAACCAGAAAGGTGCCTTGAGGGTTTTGGCCGACAGGCGTCCGTTCAAGATGCGAATCGGAATATGATTGCGGGTGCTGATCGAGTAAAGGTTTGGCCAGATTTCGGTTTCCATAATCCACAGCTCCCGGGGGCGGAAGTGCGTAATGAAACGTTTTACCGCACCAAGCCAGTCGAACGGGCAATAGCAGTGATGCAGGGCGTGATTTATCGCCTCATCTTTGGCCAGGGTCTGCTGGAAAAACTGATAACCGTTGCGGGTGTTGGTGGTGAGGATAAAGCGTAATGTCGGGCGCTCAGTCAATAATGCCTGCATCAGGCCTTCTGCTGCTTTGAGTTCACCGACCGAGGCACAATGTATCCAGATGCGGTCACTGTGCGGCAGTTCTTTGTCCAGTTCCGGGTAACCGTAGCCGCAGCGCTGCTTGAAAAAACGCGTTTCACGCGGCGCTTTCCGAGTCTGATTGCGCAAGACGAAAAGAATCAGAGGAGAAAGGATGTACAGTGCCAGGTTATAGAACATTCCGGTTCCTTTTTCCGCTTAATGCCCTGCTTGCAAAAGCGCTTCCATAATGGCGATATCGCCCGGCAGATCGACTTCCGGAGAGTCCCATTTGCTTTCCACCACTCTGATCTTGTGGCCGTATTCCAGCGCGCGCAACTGCTCGAGTTTTTCAATGTCTTCAAGTCGCCCCATCGGTAGAGCGTTGAAGGTGTCGACAAAGCGTTTGGTATAGGCATAAACGCCGAGATGTTTAAAGCTGTCGTGATCCCAGTAATCGCGGCCGTGGGGAATGGTCGCTCTGGAAAAATACAGTGCAAACCCTGTGACGTCGGTGACCAGTTTGACGTCTTTCGGGTTGGTAATTTCCGCTTCGTTGACGATTTTGAACGACAAGGTACTCATTTCGAAGGAACCGTCGTAGTCGTCTGCCAGAAACGGCGCGATGACATCTTCAATCGATTCGTGGTGAACCAGCGGTTGGTCTCCCTGAACGTTGACGATCAGATCGTTATCCTGAAGCCCGAGCGCGTTGGCGGCGGCGGCGATGCGATCGGTTCCCGAAGCGGCTTCCACTGGTGTCATAACCACTTTACCGCCGAAACCTTCCACCACTTCGCGGATACGGTCGTCGTCGGTTGCGACATACACGCCTGCCAGTCCTTGAGCTTTGGCGATGCGTTCATACACGTGCTGCACCATCGGCTTGCCATCAATCAGTTTCAACGGCTTGCCCGGCAAACGTGAAGAACCGTAACGAGCGGGAATAAAAACGTAGGTATTCATAGTGCTATCTTGGGCTTTAAATAATTGTATAGGGATCGGGAGCGTATTTTAGCCGTTGATTTTCTGAGGTTTGGCTCGGCGCTGGTAAGGAAATTGCTATTCTCCAATGACTGAATCAACAACAACGCCGGAACCAAAAAGCAAGGCTTAAAATTTACATTTTTTCGTATAAGGAACGTAACAGTTCAGGGGTAACGTGCGTTTGCCACTCGGGCCCGTAAACATTTTCCCACAGTGGCGCCAGACCGGATGCAACCTTGATCATTTTATCCATGTCTTCGTCGCTCATGCCTTTGGTAATGCCTTTTGGTAAGGTGATGTTGTGTTTTTTCATCATCTCGCGGAATATTTTTACGCCTTCCGGATAGAAATCGTCCAATACGTCCATGACAATGCAGTTACCGATTCCGTGGTGATAGCCCAGAACATAAGCCAGACCGTAGGAGAGAGCATGGCAGGCGCCAACCTGGCTGTAGGCGATAGACTGGCCGCCCATGTAGGAGGCCATCATCAGTTTTTCATCGGAGTCAGGATGATCTTCAAGGAAAATCTGATAACACAGCTCCAGCGACTTCTCTCCAAAGGCGCGGGCAAATTCATTGATATAGGTACCGTTCAGTGCTTCGATGTTATGGATATAGCAATCCATTCCGGTGTAGAACCACTGGTCGGTCGGTACGCCTTGAATCAGATCCGGATCCATGATGATCTGGTCGAAAACCGTATAGTCGGAGTTCATTCCCAGTTTTTTGTCGGGGCCGGTCAGAACCGTGGTGCGGGAAGCTTCCGCGCCTGTGCCGGAAAGGGTCGGAATGCCGACATGGTGAACCGCCGGGTTTTCAATCAGATCCCAGCCTTGGTATTTGGCCGAGCCGCCTTCATTGGTTAGCATAAGCGAAATCGCTTTGGCCATGTCCAGTGTTGAACCGCCACCAAGACCGATGACACTGACGGGGTTACGCCCCTTGCCGAAAGCTTTCACTTCGTCGGTTAATTGATCGACATAAGTGGTTTTCGGCTCGTCTGTGGTATCGACCCAGATAATCATGTCTTGCTTGAGCGCGGGAATCCGGTCTTTCAGCGGACGGTTTTTATGGACGAGGTCAACGGCAAATACGACGTAATCGTCGGCTTGCTTGCGTTCTTCGGCCAGGACATCATCGAGTTGTTCAAAAGAACCGCGGCCGAAAATCATCTTCGGTACGGTTTTAAAATTACGGAATTTCATTTTGACTGGTTCCTGTTATTTTTAAGCTGCGGCCAGAGGTTTTTCGTTTTTTCGCCGCAAGGCTGTTTCTAACGTTTAAAGACTTTGTCGAAGGCTGCGATACGTGCCTGAATATCCTCTTCGCTCCAGGCGAGTTGAATCAGCATCGAAACGGTTCGACTCATAATTGCATCGGATTTTGGTGTTTTGATCTGGGTGTAGTCCGGGCGGTCGCTGATCAGTTCGATCGGCAGTTTGGCAGGCCCTTTCATCAGATGGATGTGCGTCCAGTTTTTCAGATAATGCCAGTTGTTGCCATACCAGTAGAAAACGGCCGGAACTCCGGCATCACCCAAGGCGGCGACAACTTCTTTGGCTCGAGCTTCATCCGGAAGGAAGAAACTCAGGAAACCTGCGTTGTCACCGGCTTCGTCGGGGATTTCGCGGAAAGAAACTTCCGGATATTGTGCCAAAGCGTCTTTGAGCGCTTTTTTATTGCGACGCTGGATGTCGAGAATGCGATCCAGCTTTTTCCATTGAGCGACGCCGACCGCAGCGTTCATTTCCGAAATGCGGTAGTTGCTTCCCATAATCGGATGGCTTTCCGCTCCCCGATCCATTCCGATATGGTCGTGACCGTGATCGGAATACATATGTGCATTATTATAGATGTTTTCATCGTTGGTTAAAATGGCGCCGCCTTCACCGCATGAAACGGTTTTGACCGAGTCGAAGGAGAGCGCACCGACCTGACCGATTGTTCCCAAGGCTTTTCCTTTATAGGTTGCGCCGGTCGCCTGACAGGCGTCTTCCAGCAGAATCAATCCGTGTTTGTCGCACAGGGCTTTGATTTCGTCCATTTTGCCCATCGAGCCACACATATGGACGAAGTTAACCGCTTTGGTTTTTGGAGTGATGGCGGCTTTGATGCCTTCAGGAGACAGAGTCAGAGTCTCATCGATCTCGGCAAAAACCGGAACGGCTCCGGCCAGAACGATGGCTTCGACGCTGGCGACAAAGGTAAACGGCGGCACAATGACTTCGTCACCGGCTCCGATGCCGGCTGATGCTAATGCGGTTGACAGGGCGGTGGTGCCGCTGGAAACCAGATGGGCGTGTTTGACCTGAAGCGTTTCGCAGATCATTGATTCAAGCTCTCGCGCTTTCCAGACATCGTTGCGCATGCCGTCAAAGTTATAACGGAAGGTAAAGCCGGATTCCATGACTTCGGCAATCTGCTGTTTTTCGGACTCGTCAAAAATTTCAAAACCTGGCATGGCTTTGCTCCTGGTAAATTTCTATGTGTTGTGGCAAAGGGATCAGACTTCGATGTCCATTCCCAACAGATCTTTAATTAATACCTTATGCGCCTGAAGCTGTGCAGGTCGGCGCAGGCGTCGGGCTTTAAAGATACTGTGCAAATCTTTCAAAGTGGTTTCGAAATGGTTGTTGATGACCAGATAATCGAACTCTTTGTAATGAGACATTTCGTTGATCGCATCTTTCATCCGGCGCTCAATCACATCGTCATCGTCGGTTCCACGGGCTTTGAGACGGCGATGAAGTTCATTCATCGATGGCGGAAGAATGAAGATCGAGGTCACTTGCGGCATCAGTCTGCGCACCTGCTGCGCGCCCTGCCAGTCGATTTCCAGAATAACGTCCTTGCCGGCATTCAATTGGGCTTTCACGCTGCTACGCGATGTGCCGTAGTAGTTATCGAATACCTTGGCGTATTCAAGAAAGTCGCCTTCCTGGATTTTCGTCTCGAATTCTTCGACCGTTAGAAAGTGATAATTCACGCCATCGACTTCACCAGGACGCATCGGTCGGGTGGTGCAGGAAACCGAGACGGCGATGCTGCTGTCAAGGCCGATGAGTTGCGAAACCAGTGAGGTTTTGCCGGCGCCGGAAGGGGCTGAAATGATATAGAGTGAGCCACTCATATAAGTCATTCTCCGTTGTTCAGGGCGGATGGAAAGATGGAAATTCCGCCATTTTAACAGAGAATCCTCTGACAAGTAGCGACTATGAGGGCGGGTTTTCAAGGAAATTTCAATTTGCCGTTACCCGAGCGGGCCCGAAAGTGGAATTTTCGGGCTTTGAGCATTGAAATCAGGCGCTTGAAGGCGCTTGGTGCAAGGCAATTTTTTTGGTGTGCCGAAAGCATCTTAAAGGTGACAAAATGGATAAAACCATTAGAATGCTCTTATGCATAAAGAAAGTATATTTTTAATCGGTCCTATGGGGGCTGGAAAGTCGACAGTTGGTAAGGCGCTGGCGGATCGTCTGCGTTATCAGTTTGTCGATAGTGATCATGTTATTGAAGCGCGCACCGGCGCAACGATTCCAATGATTTTTGATATTGAAGGTGAACAAGGGTTTCGTAATCGGGAAGAAGCGGTGATCGATGAGCTGACCGAGAAAAAATGCACTGTGCTGGCAACTGGCGGCGGGGTGGTCGAGCGTGAGCTGAATCGCCAGCATCTGGGATCGCGCGGCTTTGTTGTTTATTTGAAATCGCCGGTTGATTCGCTGATTCAGCGTACAAAGCACGATCGTAATCGCCCTTTGCTGCAGGCGGAAGACCCGCAAAAGGTTTTAAGTGAATTGATGGAACGCCGAGAGCCGTGGTATCAAGCGCTGGCGGATATGGTTATTGAGACGCAGCAAATGCCGGTACACCGAGTCGTAAAAAAAATTATTGACCGCCTTGAGCGCGAAAAAATCGTTTAACTGAGAGAGTTTGGATTGTGAAAACATTGCATGTGGAATTGGGGGATCGCAGTTATCCTATTTTTATCGGTCAAGGACTTTTGGCCAAGCCGGAACTGCTGGCACCCTATGTGAAAGGACGCCAGGTTCTGATTGTCACCAATACCACCGTTGCACCGCTTTATCTGCAACAGTGCAAAGCAGCTTTTGCAGGCTTTGAGGTTCATGCGGTTGTTTTGCCCGACGGGGAGCAATATAAAAATCTGGATGTTTTGAATCAGGTTTTTGATGAATTGATCGACCGGAAATTCGACCGCAGTTGTACCTTGGTTGCGCTTGGAGGTGGAGTGATCGGTGACATGACCGGTTTCGCGGCCGCTGCCTTTCAGCGTGGCGTGAATTTCATTCAGATTCCGACGACTTTATTGGCGCAAGTCGATTCTTCGGTCGGAGGAAAAACCGGCGTTAATCACCCTCGCGGCAAGAATATGATTGGTGCTTTTCATCAGCCGCAATGCGTGCTGATCGATACCGATACATTGAATACTCTGGAAGATCGCGAACTTTCCGCCGGCTTGGCGGAAGTGATCAAGTACGGTCTGATTGTTGACCTGCCGTTTTTCGAGTGGCTGGAAACGCATATTGAAGGTCTTTTGCAGCGTGATCCGCAAATTTTGTCCGAAGCAATCGAACGTTCGTGCCAGAACAAAGCCGATATTGTTGCCAAGGATGAAAAAGAAGCCGGTCTGCGGGCGCTTTTCAATTTAGGACATACGTTTGGTCATGCCATCGAGGCCGGTATGGGCTACGGAAATTGGCTGCACGGTGAAGGCGTCAGTGCGGGAAGCATGCAGGCGGTGTATATGTCGAAATTGCTTGGTCACTTGAAAGATGCGGATCAAGAGCGGATTGCCGCTCTGTTTGAGCGCGCCAGGTTACCGGTTTTGCCGCCTTCGGTCGAAGAAATGGATAACGAAAAATATCTGGATCTGATGGCGGGAGACAAAAAAGTTCAGGCCGGGAAAATCCGTCTGGTTCTGTTAAAAACCATTGGTGAGGCCTATGTTACCGGTGATTATCCTCCGGAGCTGTTGGATCGCACTTTGACGGAGTGGCGTCCCTAGCCGGGGCGAGGTTCCGCAGCGAAAAGGAGAGGAAGTATGACGATCGGTAACTTTGATGTTGAAGGCGTGCGCTTCTTGAAGCGTGGCGACTTAACGTTGATCGAAATCGATAATGCGTTCGCTAAGGCTCTTGTAACGCCGTTTGGAGCTTCGGTTTTGAGTTATTGTCCGAAAGAGGCCGGTGGAACGCTCTCGGAAGATATTCTTTGGATTAGTCCACAAGCGGTTTACGACGGTAAAGCAGCCATTCGCGGCGGCATTCCGGTGTGCTGGCCCTGGTTTGGCGGTTACAGAGAAGATTTTCACTCTCAAGTGGATACCGAACGGCCGCCGAACCACGGTTTTGTCCGCAAAATGTGGTGGAAGACCGAGTCGATTAAGCAATTGGGCAATGGGGCTACCGAGCTTCGTTTTTGTTTGGATTCCAGTCCGGAAACCCGTTGTATCTGGCCGCACAGCTTTCATCTTGAATTGAAAATCGTCATAGGTTCGGCACTGAGTCTGACTTTGAGTACCACGAATCCGAATGAATATGATTTGGCGATTACTGAGGCATTACACACTTATTTTGCGGTTGCAGACAGTCGGCAACTTGAAATTGACGGCCTGCAGAAAGCTATTTGCATCGATACGCTCGATGATGATCGCCGCAGCGTTCAACAAGACAAGCTTATACCTCCCGAATCGCTTGACCGTGTGTATTTGAATGTTGAAGGCGATATTTCGATAAGGTCATTGCCGCAAGGGCAAACGGTTCTTTTGGAGACCGAGCGTGCCCAGTCTTGCGTAGTATGGAATCCGGGGCCGGAAATTGTGAAGGGGTTTGCCGATATCGATCATGCCGGGTGGACGAATTTTATCTGCGTTGAAACCGGCAATGTCTGGAATAATCGGGTGAGCATTGAAAGCGGACAAACCCACCGGAGCAGTTTGATTGTTTCACGTGAAAACTGATACTGATCCGTTTCCTTACTTTTTTCAGGAGTGTTTCCATCTCTGAAATTACCCTAAATTTAACGCTAATCAAAGATAAATTCCAGTAAAAAATGCGGTTTTCTTGAGCTTTTTATTTCAACGCATTTTTTTACAAAAATCGTTGATTTTACGGTTGTTTTTTAAGAATGGGTGTTTTAATTTAAAGACTCGAAACCGCTTTTTCCATCTTTGTAACTTTTCGGGTAATTTAAAATGAAATCGTCTTTTCCGCTTGGCCAGCGTAGTGTCTATATTCCAAACCTCTGTTTTATCATTCCATTAAAACCTTTGCGTACCACTCCAAATGTCAGTTTTTTCAGTGTTGAAGGTGTGGTCGACAGTCTCGCAGGTGTTGATCTGGTCTTACATGGGCCGGGTGGAAAGAGCCCGCTGATTGAGGGCGACGATACGTGGTACTGGTATATGCATACGGACCAGGAAGATAAATTAGTCGTTCATCAGGGAAAACGTCTGGTTGAGCTGTTTTCGCAAGAGCATGGTCGGGTTGAAAAGTTTGAAGTGACGGCGGACGCGATTTATCACGATGGCAAGAAAATTTACGATGGTTCGGCGATTCTTGGTTGGGATCCGCTGGTTTTCCATCGGGTTCATTCTCCGGAAGGGAGTATTTCGACCAACTATGCTACGCGTATGGAAGGTTTTGATATTGATACCAACTTTAATATCTATCGTTTGAACACCGAAACCGGTGAGTACGAAACCGCCCGTCTTGGCGCTCTGGATCAACCGAAATCTGATTCCGAGAAGTCAGCGGAAACGCATAAAGAACATGCCGCTGCCTGATTTTTGGTATCCGTTTTAAAGCCCGCTTTGTATGCGGGCTTTTTTGTGCCTGTTTGATTTTTGCACGTAGGCGGAGCGCTGTTTTTTAACCGATGTTTTTCTGCGGTGTGCGGTAGTAACTGAAAAGGTAAGCCACTCCGAGAATCAGCATGATTGCCGCTGGGATCAGCAGGCTCAGAGCGGGAAATTGCCGGAAGCAGATAATGCCGAGAATACCGCCCAGTACATAGCTGATCATCAGAATAAGCAGAATATTACTGCGCCAGTTCCATTTACGGCGGTATTTGAAACACAGGGCAAGATGCACACCGATATCCGTGGCATTTCCGGTCATGTGAGTGGTGCGTAATTGCAGCCCCCGATAGCTGGCGACCAGCGCGTTTTGCAGTCCGCAGGCGATGGCGGTTGTCAGCAAGGTCAGTGACGACATTTTCCAGCTGGCCCAGGCAGAGAGAATCAGCAGCAAAGCGTTCAGCAGCAAAGCATGCCCGTAGTTGGGGGTTTGCTTGTAAGGTGTGATGCCAATCAACAGACCGGAAAGAAAGGCCCCGAAAACAAAGCCGAATAAGATCATGGCTGTTTGCAGTAGCAGGTCATTTTGTTGGTGAAGAAGGTGGTCACTTAAATGTGAAGCAACTCCGGACATTTGGCTGACGGGAATGCCGAATTCGATCAGCATGGCACTGTTAATGTAACCGGCGATGAGCGACATGATAAAGGCGACACGGTAAATTTTTCCGATGACCCGGTTGCTGGGGCCGGCTTCGTCGATGGTTTCGCGAATGGGGTAGGGCATAATTCGAACTGATGTTTCCCTGTAAGGTGAATGTTGATTGTCGAGTCGCTACGGGATGTAAAATATTGCCGGATTGACACGGGCAGCGGTTTTTCCGAAATTCAGACTGAGATCCGGAATCGGATCCGCCTTGTATAGATTATATGCGAAGAGCGGCTTCTGTTTTATATAATCCGTTCGATGGGATCAGGGCGAAAATCGAGTGTTCGGCTTATCAATGTTAAAGCCGTTTAGGCAAGAAAAAAGTAACCCGCGGGGCTCGCGGGTTATGTTTTCGCTGAAGAGTTGACTAAAACCGCGTTGTTTTAGGCAATCAGCAGGTTTTTTAGTTTTCCCAAGGCCTGTTTTTCGACCTGGCGAATGCGTTCCATTGAAACACCATATTCTTCGGAAAGTTCTTTCAAGCCGACTTTTTGTTCACTTAGCCAGCGTTTTTGCAGAATGTCTCGGCTGCGGTCATCCAGCGTTGCCAGCGCTTCCTGCATACGCTGCATTTGATATTCCGCCTGATTCTGTTGTACCAGCTGAGTTTCCGGATCGGCCTGATCGCTGACGAGTACCGGGAATGTTGTCTGTTCCTCGTCGTCGTTCGGCGTTTCTACGGAAATATCTTTACCATACAGCCGGGTTTCCATCTCCAGAACATCTTTACGGGTGACGCCCAGTTCTTCGGCGACTCGGTCGGCTTCTTTGTCACCGAACCATTCCAAAGATTTTTTGCTGCCGCGCAATTTAAAAAACAGTTTGCGTTGCGCTTTGGTTGTCGCGGTTTTTACAATCCGCCAGTTGCGGATTACGTACTCGTTGATTTCGGCGCGAATCCAGTGGACGGCGAAGGTCATCAGGCGGACGCCTTCTTCCGGGTTGAAACGTTTGACCGCTTTCATCAGTCCGACGTTACCTTCTTGAATGATATCTCCAAGCGGTAGGCCGTAACCACTGTAGCTGCGGGCTACGGGAACCACATAACGCAGTGAAGACAAAATCAACTGGCGGGCGGCTTCCAGATCTTTTTGATAATACAGACGCTCTGCCAATGCACGCTCTTCTTCGGCACTCAACTGGTGAATGCTCTGGACGGTGCGCAGATAGGCATCCAGATCGGCTCCCGGAACAAGCTGATGCGAGGCGATTTGAACCGCCGGTAAGGTATTCTTTTGAGTTGTGACGATCTTAGACATTATAAAGACCTCCATAACGCTGTCATTGAATTGCTTAAAAATATAGCAGAATTTTAGCAGTCAATGCAAGGGAGTGCTAAAGGTTTCATTGTTTATTCATAATTTAATTCTATCCGCTGAGGATTTTATTAATGATGAAGAGATCATGGCGTTTTTTCGTGGCCGGGAGAAGAAAAAACGGCTTGTGGATAAGTTGGGTATAAGTGGGAAAACTTTGGATAAGTCGGATTGCCGTCTTGCCTCGCAAGCAGATTGCGATGGACAGGACGGCTGTAGAATGCTTTAAAAATCAACTTGAACCGCATCGGCGGCCCGTTTGGCTTTTTCAACAGCGCTTTCGATGTTTTCAGCTCGTGCGATGGCGACTCCCATTCGACGCCGGCCATCGATATCCGGTTTGCCGAACAGGCGTAATTGTGTATCGGGTTCCGCCAAGGCTTGTTCAAGGTTGCTGAAAGCGGTTTGAGTTGAGCTGCCGGTTGGCAGAATAACGCTGGACGCGGATGGGCCGTGCTGACGAATATTCGGTATCGGCAACTCCAGAATTGCTCGTACATGCAGTGCGAATTCCGAAAGATCCTGTGAGATCAAAGTGACCAGGCCGGTATCGTGAGGACGCGGCGACACTTCGCTGAAGTAGACGTGGTCGCCTTTTACGAACAATTCGACACCGAATAAGCCGCGGCCGTTTTCCCCACACAGTTCGCCGGTGATTTTTGCGGCGATTTCCTGCGAGGCTTGAAGTGCGGCGGGGTTCATTGGCTGCGGTTGCCAGGACTGGCGATAATCGCCGTCTTCCTGATAGTGGCCGATTGGATCGCAGAAGCTGATGCCGTCCTTGTGGCGCACGGTTAACAGGGTGATTTCGTAATCGAAATCGACAAAACCTTCAATGATTACACGGCCTTTCCCGGCTCGGCCGCCTTCTTGAGCATACTGCCAGGCCGGAAGAATGTCTTCGCTGTTTCGGATTACGCTCTGTCCTTTTCCGGAAGAACTCATTATCGGTTTGACGACGCACGGCATGCCGATGCGTTCGATGGCGGAGGTAAAGTCGGCTTCGTTATCGGCGAATTCGAATGGAGAGGTTGACAAGCCAAGGGTTTCCGCAGCCAGACGACGGATGCCTTCACGATTCATGGTCAGTTGGGTGGCCCGAGCCGTCGGAATGATTTTAACGCCTTCCTGTTCCATTTCCGCCAGAGTGTCCGTTGCAATGGCTTCGATTTCCGGAACGACCATGTGAGGTTGTTCCTGCTCAATAATGCGGCGTAATTCGGCACCGTCCAGCATATTAATGACATGGCTCCGGTCGGCCACTTGCATCGCTGGAGCATTCGGGTAGCGATCTACTGCGATGACTTCGACACTGAGGCGCTGCAGCTCGATGGCAACTTCTTTTCCGAGTTCTCCGGCTCCGCATAGCATAACTTTGATTGCGGTGGGTGAAAATGGCGTACCAATGCTGGACATGGCATCTCCTTTGCTAAATGATGCTGGGAATGATTGTGCTGTAAGTTGCGTTGCGACAGAATCGGTGTCGAAACAACGAAAAGTCCTTACAGAACATTTTGTGGCATTATAACGGTATTTTTAAAAGTATTTTCGGCGAGTCGTCAGTGGGCGCGCGATCGGAAAACTGAGTGATAAAAATGAATGATTTCAAAACGGGCAGACAAGCAGGCGAACCTTCGGTTGTGACAGACTTGATGGAAAGGCGTAAAAGCGATGCGGCAGTCGATGCCAGACGCTTTATGTCGTTGTTGGGAGAACGTTTTTCGCATAACGACGATTTGCCGAAGGATTTGGATTCTCAGGTCGTCGGCCAGATTGAGAATCATGCTCGCGAGTTATTTCAACTGGCGTTTTTCGATAGCTTAACGCAATTGCCGAACCGGCTGTTTTTTGACCGGACGCTTGAACGTCTGGTTTCGCAGAATCACGATTCGCCATTTGTTCTGCTGTTTCTCGATTTGAATGGTTTCAAACCGGTTAACGATACCTTTGGACATTTATGCGGTGACAATTTATTGGCGGAAGTCGGCAAGCGTTTAACGTCTGCTGTCCGGGAAGAAGATATTGTCAGCCGCTACGGTGGCGACGAATTTGTTGTGCTGCTGACCGGTCTCTCCGATCCGGAAGTCATTAAACGGGTTTGTCAGCGGATTTTGCGAAGCGTCTCTCAGGATTTCGCTTATCAGAATCGCAGCTTGCGGGTTTCGACCTCCATTGGGATTGCACGTTTTCCGCATAATGGTTGTTCGGCTCAGGAGTTGATCGAGCGGTCGGACAAGGCTTTGTACTACTGTAAAGGGAAGCGAAAAGGGTTTTGTTTTATTGAAGACGTCGAACGGGAAGCCGAAGAAATCTGCTGCAAGCCGCAGTCTTCCTGTCTGGCTCGCGGGATGAAGCAGCGACGCTTGAAATTGCTGTTCAACCCGCAGGTTAAGGCCGGATCGGAAGAAGTATTGGGCTTGCGGGCGGATTTGAGCTGTCCGGAAGAACGTTACGAAGGCAGTTATTTTCAAACTTGGAAAAACTGTTCTCAGGACGATCCTGTCGCACCGTCACTGATGTTGTGGTGGTGGGAGAGCTTGCTGGGATGGATCGAGTCCCGGCAGGAGGAGACGCCGAAAATCAGCTTTCCGTTGATCGACGCGGTTGTGAATGATGCCCTGTGCGATGCCATGATGGCGGCTTTGGAGAATTCCTCCGTCTCTCCGAGTAGAATTCGCCTGGCGTTGTCTGCAAAGAGTCCTTCGCTGGCTTCCGAAAAAAGCATGCAGATTCTTAAGCGCTGGCAGGATGCAGGGTGTGAGCTTGAATTGGATGAGATCGGAGCCAGTGGTATTGATTTGAATCTGCTTAGTCGGCTTTCTTTTAAAGTCTTGAATTTGGATGCGAGTTGGGCCAAAGCTCAGGTCGGTCAGGCGCAAGGGCAGAAAATTCTGGTTGCTCTGGCACAATTTGCCTCTTTGAGCGGTGCGATCTTGTCCATCGATCAGATTGACGGCGATGAGGAAAAGCAGCAGTTTATGCTGGCAGGTATTCATCAGTTGCAAGGACAGTTGTGGCAGAATGGCGAGCATCATTTCTGTGTATGCGAATAAAAGCGGTTGGAAGGGTTGGCAATGGTGTTGGATCGGGAGAAGAAATTGCAATGGCTGTGGGTTGGTCTTTTTGGTACGGTGTTTATCTGGTCCGCCTATCAACCCAAAGACGGCTTGACCTGGTTTCTGGAAGTCTTTCCGGCTTTGGCGGCATTTGCGATTCTGGCATTGACCTATCGTCGTTTTCCTCTAACGCCCCTGCTCTACGGGTTGATTCTTATTCATTGCATTATTCTGATGGTCGGCGGCCATTACACCTATGCCGAAGTACCGTTGTTTACCGATCTGCAACACTGGGTGGGCGGCGAGCGCAATAATTTCGACAAGCTCGGGCATTTTGCACAAGGTTTTGTTCCGGCTCTGGTCGCCAGAGAGTTATTTATCCGGTTGCAGATCGTCAAGGACGGGTGGCGCAATATTGTCATTGTCGGTTTTTGTCTTGGCATCAGCGCTTTTTACGAGCTGATCGAATGGTGGGTGGCGTTGCTGTCCGACGAAGCGGCGGAGGCTTTTCTGGGAACTCAAGGGTATGTGTGGGATACGCAGTCCGATATGGGGTTTGCGTTGTTCGGTGCGATTTGTGCGTTACTGTTTTTGGCTTCCTGGCACGATAAGCAGCTGCAGGCAGTGCAAAGCCGTTAATGCACTTTAATTTTTTGTAAAGCGCATTAACGTTAGTCGGAAATCAGGTATTGCCGTTGAGATATTTCAGCATGCCCAGAATGACTTTGGCCGAATGAGTCGCTGCCTGTTGCAGGTACTGCTCGAAAGTCACCGCATTTTCCTTACCGGCAATATCCGATAGAGAGCGGATAATCACAAACGGTTTGTCGAAGGTGTAACACACCTGAGCGACGGCCGCGGCTTCCATTTCACAGGCGATCATTTCCGGGAATTTTTCACGGGTCAGATCGACATCGTCCGGATGATGCATAAAACGGTCGCCGGTGGCGATCAAACCATGCATATGCACCACTTCCGCCAGATCTTCAATACTGTGTTGCGCTGCTTTGACCAGTTTTGCGTCCGGCAGGAAACAGCTCGGCATGCCCGGAACCTGTCCCAGTTCATAACCGAAAGGCGTAACGTCGACGTCGTGGTGACAAACCGAGCTGCTGATGACGATGTCACCGACATTCAGATCAACGTGAAAACCGCCGGCCGATCCGGTATTGATAACATAGTCCGGCTGAAAGCTCTGCAACAGTACCGTCGTGCTGATGGCGGCATTGACCTTGCCGATGCCGGATCGTAAAAGTACGATTTCACTGCCGTCGATGCGGCCGCTGTAATATTCGTAACCGGCGATGGTTGTGGTGGTCAGATCGTCCAGACGGCTTCTCAATAGAGAAACCTCTTCCTCCATCGCTCCGATAATTGCTATTTTCACCTTAAACCTCGTTGCCCAGTTCACGCAGTTTTTCCGGGCTCATCGCCAGTTCGGTGTTTTTATTGACGCCGATGCCGTGTTCAATGATGCCGCGTGCAATTTCTTGAGCTTCTTCCAGCGAGTGCATGGTGTAGGTGCCGCACTGGTAGACGTTCAATTCCGGAATGTCTTCCATGCGTTCTACCGCCAAAACATCGTTCATGGCTGCCAGCCAGGCTTCGGCAACCTGCTCTTCGCCTGGTGCTCCCAGCAGACTCATATAGAAACCGGTGCGGCAGCCCATTGGCGAAATATCGATGATTTCCACATCCTTGCCGTTGAGGTGATCGCGCATAAAACCGGCAAACAGATGTTCAAGGGTATGAATGCCCTTTTCACCCATAATCGATTCATTTGGTTTGTTGAAGCGAAGATCGTAAACGGTAATGGTATCTCCGGACGGTGAAGTCATGGTTTTGGCGACTCGTACCGCCGGCGCATTCATAATGGTATGGTCTACAGTAAAGCTGTCTAGTAAAGGCATGTCAGGCTCCTTGATTCGGTTTCAGTTCAGGGCGATTCAGTTATTTTCGCTCTGTTCCAGTTCTTTCTTCAGTATCCATCCGTTATCGGTTTTGATGAACAGATAATTGCGATCAAATTCGAGGTGATCGCCTGCCGAGAATTCCGGCAGGGTCACTTTTAAAAGTCCGATTGACATGGACTGGGTGAGTTTTTCCAGGCCGCTCAGAGATTCGTCGTGCATCATCGCTTTGGCGTATTCGTCCAAAGAGCGTTGGGCGACGGCGTGGACTTTCAGTTCGGCTACGTAGTGGGTGTCGTTTTGTTTATAACCGTTGATTTTTTCGATTTCTTCAACAGTGAAAAGTCCGGCATAGTCGAGATTGAATTTCTGTTCTGCCATTTCCTTGATGCTGGAGTCGGTTGGTTGCGTGATGCCGAAACAGCCGCTTAGAAGAAGCAGAAGGGGAAAAAGGAAGACTGGCCGAAACCAGAGAAGGGTCATTTTCATGGCGAGTTCCATTACGATTTTGCGGCGATCCATCGGCTGTTCCGGGGATTTACGAATCTGCCCGGTTCGGGAGCTTTTTTCGTGATCCATGCCGTTCATCCCGTCATTTTTTCCATCGGCGGGAGTGAAAAATCGACTGATAATTCAAAGCGCTAAGGATAGCATAATCGGGAAAATTTGATAAGTTTCACCGCCGCTTTTTTGTTTGTTCTCGTGTCTGGAAAAGGAATGTTTTCCGGGCTGTTCAAGCTTTGCGGTCATCGGCTCTTCTGTAAACGATCGTTAAGTGCTAGAGTGGTCAAAACAAAGCAGCTGGTTAAGGAAAAAGCGATTATGAAAAGACAAATGGCGGTGCTTCTGATCGGTGGGGCTTTTTTATCCGGTTGTGCGTCCCTGAGTGAAGATGAGTGTCGAGTGGCAAACTGGTACGAAGTCGGCTACAGCGACGCGACCGGAGGTTATCAGTCCGGCAGAATTTCCGATCACCGGGAAGCCTGCGCACCGGTCGGGGTCAAGGTCGATTTGAATGGGTATCTGTCTGGCTATCAGCAAGGGCTTCAAGTTTACTGCAGTCGCCAAACCGGGTTTAAGCTTGGAAAAAACGGCAACGCTTTTCCGTCTCAGTGTCGAGCGGTGAATAGGGAGGAAGTTGAATTGGGTTATGTTCGGGGAAGCGAAGTTCATCGCTTGCTCGACCAGAGGCAATCTCTGCTGGAATCTCGAAAGGAGAAAGTCGATCAGATTCATGCGCTTGATAAGGAAATTGCCGAATTGAGACAGAAAATCAAAAAGAGCGACAGCCATTATAAAAGCCACTTGTATCGAGATCTGCAATCGCTTGAAAAACTCAGAAGCCGACTGGATGAAGAGCTTTATTCTCTGGATCGCATGATGGATGATCTGAGCCGCCATGCGCAACTGATGGAGTCAGATTTTTATCGGGGCCGTTAAAAATGCAACGATTTTGGTGCTGGATGAAATAAACGGTTTCCCGGACGCTTGCGTGAAAGCGCTTTGTTGAAGAGAAAAGTACACTTTCGAGGAAATGCCCATGTTTTACTCAACCCTTGGACACACGGATATAAAAGTGAGTCGCATCTGTCTTGGAACCATGACCTGGGGCGAACAGAACACCTTTGAGGATGCCTGTACCCAGATGGATTATGCGTTGGATCAAGGCGTGAATTTTTGGGATACGGCGGAACTTTACCCGGTTCCGCCAAAGGCGGAAACCTATGCTTCGACGGAAAGCATTATCGGCCGCTGGTTTGCGAAAACAGGTCGTCGAAACGATGTCGTTCTGGCCTCGAAAATTGCCGGGCCCGGAGAGTTTGTCTCGCACATTCGCGGTGGAGCCACCCGCTTTAACGCAAAAGTCATTGAAGAAGCTTTAAACGCCTCTTTGCAGCGTTTACGGACGGATTACCTTGATCTGTACCAGCTGCACTGGCCGGAAAGAGAAACCAATTTTTTCGGAAAACTCGGTTTTCAACAGCCGGCAAGTGTGCCGGAGGATTTAACCCCGTTCGCCGAAACGCTGGAAGCCTTGTCCCAACAGGTTAAAGCGGGAAAAATCCGTACCATCGGTTTGTCGAATGAAACGGCATGGGGAACCATGAATTTTCTGCATTTGGCAAAAACCATGGGGTTGGAAAAAATTGTGACGGTACAGAACCCCTATAATTTGCTGAATCGCAGCTATGAGGTTGGGCTGGCGGAAGTTGCATATCGGGAGAAAGTGGGGCTTCTGGCGTATTCTCCGCTTGCTTTTGGCGTTCTGGCAGGTAAATACCTGGACGGACAAAGACCGGACAAGGCGCGAATCACGCTGTTTCCGCGTTTTGACCGTTATTTCAACCCCCAGGCCGATGCCGCAACCCGGGCTTATGTCGAATTGGCGCGGCAGCACGGCTTATCTCCAGTGCAGATGGCATTGAGTTATGTCAATTCGCGTCCGTTTGTGACGGCGAATATTATCGGGGCAACAACGCGGGAACAATTACGTGAAAACATCGATTCGATTCATGTGGTTTTGAACGATGAGGTTCTTGAAGGAATCGGGCAAATTCATCAACGCTATACCTATCCTGCACCGTAAAAGGGCCTTGTCGGTTTTTGGAACGGTGAATTTGAGGCAATAAAAAACCCCGGTAAACAAGTTGTCTACCGGGGTTTTGAATATGGTGCGAGCGGAGAGACTCGAACTCTCACACCAAAGGCACCAGAACCTAAATCTGGCGTGTCTACCAATTCCACCACGCTCGCAAATAAGTGGTGGTCCGACCTGGAATCGAACCAGGGACACAGGGATTTTCAATCCCTTGCTCTACCGACTGAGCTATCGGACCATCAGGAATGGGGCGTATTTTAGTGAGGAGACCTGCGGCTGTCAAATCTTTTTTTCAAAAAAGTGTAATTTTTTCATCGGCAGCGTTTTTTGTCTTTCTTGAAGGGATTGAAATCAGGCATGGCGACGATTTCAAGATAGATTTTTGCAAAGTTCGGTTGATGCATTCGAGGCTTTTTTCAGGTTGAGTTTGTTATCGAACAGTGCTTTTGATGCCATCTGTTCACGTTCGCTTTCTGCTTTTTTCCGTTATGCCGATTCGAGCATGCACTGGTTGAAGGCAGTGAGCAAAAAAGCCCGATTTCAAAAATTCCGATTTCAAGGAAAGAAAAAGCATCGGCAGGTGTGTTTGATTAGGTGAGATGTTTTACAATCTGCAGAGAGGTTGCGGTTTGAAGCCGATTTGCTGAATCTGGTTTGATTTATGGCTTGAACGCCGGTTGAAATGACTCGGAAAAAGAGGATTGATACCGAATTATTCTGAGCATGCCTTCCGTGCGTTTGATGCGCGGAGAATCGTATTTTAAAAATTTTTGGGAAGACGAAATGTTTGAAAAACAGTCGAATGATTACATTGTTGAGTTTACGCCACTGGAAAAAGCCGAGGCTTTGTTCGACGAGTTGGTTGAATGGTATGGCGATGCGGAAAAAAAGGAACTTAGAGCCGCGGCCAAGTTGCTTATCGTCTCTCTTGAAAAATTCTCAATCCACGGTGGGCATCAGTGGCATTCTCTGGTGATGGAATACGTCAATACGTTGAAGTTTGAACCCGAAAAGTTCCAGAAAATCATTGAATCGAATCGCGGTGAATTAAAGAATAAAACTTCGGATCTTATACAGTAGCCGGTTTTAGTAAATAGGCGTCCGATTGCGACTCTTCTAGCAGTTGGGCAAAACTGTTTGTGAGTCTCGGAAGGGAGAAAAACTCGTGAATGAGACTGTTTTTGTGTTTTTCTTTCATCTGCTCCGAAATTTCGAAAAACAGCCGGGCATTCTCAACGGTTACAACCAAAGGGGCATGTCCCTCTTTCATTAGAAGGTAGCTGGCGACCAAAGTGGCTACGCGGTGATTCCCTTCCAGAAAAAGTTGCGGCTGGGCAACCATATAGCAAAAGACGCCGGCGACTTGTTTCCAGACGTTGGTGTTGTCATTCAACTCGAGCCACTCCATCAAGCCGCCAATGCCGCCGTCTTCCGCTTCATAAAAATGTTGCTTGGTCGCTTGAAATTGCGTGTTCTGTTCATTTTCTTCAATATCGGCACTGTGAAACAGCACAATATAGTCGAGTTCCAGCAGGGCGTGAGAGTTCCCCATGGCAAACAGATTAAAATCTTCGGCCAGATAGGCGTCGATTTTGGCATAACCCGCAAGCAGGTTTTCAATGGCTTCGTCGGAGGGAGGAGATCGTTTTACGGACAGTTGAGAATTGATGTCCGAGAAATGATGTTGAATGTCGAGCAAACTCGACCTGATGGCGTCAATATTAAGATAATGCATATTTAGCTATCAAATCGAATTTGGCGACGAATGTAAAGAAAATTCTGGGGCAAAATATTAACTGAATTCGCCTCGGACGTATTCTTTGGTCAGTTCCTGTTCTGGGTCTTCAAAGACTTTTTGAGTCTCGTTCATTTCTACCAGATAGCCTGTGCGGCCGCCTTTGGAAATGTCGACACCCATAAAGGCCGTTACGTCTGCAACACGGGTTGCCTGTTGCATGTTGTGTGTCACCAGTGCAACGGTATAGTCCTCTTTGAGTTCCACCATCAACTCTTCAATCTGACGAGTCGCGATCGGATCAAGCGCAGAGGCCGGTTCATCCATCAGTAAGACATCCGGCTCGGTTGCAATTGCGCGAGCGATACACAAACGCTGCTGCTGACCGCCCGACAAAGACAAACCGCTGTTTTTCAACTTGTCTTTTACATCATTCCAGATAGCGGCGCGTTTCAGCGCTTTGACCACCATCTCTTCTTCATCACCTTTGTAGTTGTTCAGTCGCAGACCGAACGCCACATTGTCATAGATGCTCATGGAGAAAGGGTTCGGCAGCTGGAATACCATACCGATATAACGTCGTACGATCACAGGATCCACTTTTGCGTCATAGATATCGTGATTATGGTATTGAACCTTACCGTCAAAACGGAAGGATTCAACCAGGTCATTCATGCGGTTCATGCTTCTCAGGACGGTACTTTTACCACACCCGGAAGGACCGATGAAGCCGGTAACTTTGTTTTTCTCAATTGGAATCTTGGAGTCTCTAACCGCTCTGAAATCGCCGTAATAGATGTTTTTTACATCACAGTCGATAACGACAGGGCCTTTAGGCTCATAAGGGGTTGCGATGAAATCGCCCTGGTGTGTCAGAGTGTCCATAACTTTATCATCCACCATACTCATAAACGTAATCCTCAAATACTCTTAAAATTTCGATCTGCCGACGACACGCGCCAGAATGTTAAAGAAAAGAACCATCACAACCAGCGCTAGGGAAGCTGCCCAAGCCAATTCAATTTGGTTCTCGAATGGCATACCTGAGAAGTTATAGATCAGGATTGACAGTGACGCTGTCGGTTCGGCCAGTTCAGCCATGTAGTAGTTGCTGAACAGTGCGGTAAACAGCAAAGGTGCCGATTCCCCAGCAGCGCCTGCAACAGCCAGAATAACCCCGGTTAGAATGCCCGGCATTCCGGTCGGCAAGACAACTTTAAAGATAACCTGCGTTCTGGTACAGCCCATGCCGTAAGCTGCGTCTTTCATTCTTTGCGGTACTTGGCGCATGGCTTCTTCTGCTGCAAGGGTAACCGTGGGCAGCATCAGCACGGCAAGTGCGACCCCACCGGCCCAGGCCGAGTAGGTTTTAGTTGTGATGACAAGAATCGCGTAAACGAAAACACCGGCCAGAATCGAAGGGAAACCGGTCAGAACTTTGGCCAGGAATCTTGAACTTGTCGCCAGACGGCTTTTTGGATCAAGAATCGCCAGATAGATGGCGGCCATTACACCGATTGGAATACTGATCGCGGAAGCGATTCCGACCATGACCAGGGTTCCGATAATTGCGTTACCAAAACCGCCGCCGGTTTCGAAACCAGCCGGTGGCAGAGCGGTAATCGCTTCCCAGTCCAGTCTGGCTCCGCCTTCGACGACCAGCATGTAAATCACGGATAAGAGTGGAATACTTGCCAGGATGGCAAGTGCCCACACCATTGCGGTCAGAAGGAAGTTTTTGATCGCGCGTGCTTCGTAAACATTCTTTTCAAGCTTCGGCAAAACCACCTTTGGCGGCATCATTTGTTCATTGACTTCCATTATTTTTTGCCCTCAAACTTACGCATGGTGTATTGCTGTACTGCAAGACCAATGACATTAACAATAAAAGTGATTGCCAATAGAACCAGTGCCGCATACATCAATGCCTGGATTTCAATTTCACCCGCTTCGGGGAAGGTTGATGCCAGCAGGGAAGCAAGCGTATTGGCAGGGTCGAAGATCGATACGCTGATGTTGTTTACGTTACCAATCAACATTGCAAGTGCCATGGTTTCACCCAAAGCTCGACCAAAACCGAGAACCAGACCGGCAAGAATTCCCGAGGAGGCCGTTGGCAGCATCACTTTCAGGATCACTTCCCATTTGGTTGCGCCCATGCCGTAAGCCGCTTCTTTCACTTTATAGGGAATGCGTCGGAAGGCGTCGGTAGAGATTGCTGCAACCGTTGGCAAGACCATGATCGCCAGAACCAGCGCGGCCGGTGCAAGACCAGGGCCACCTAATTCTGTACCGAATAGCGGGAACCAACCCAGATATTCATGCAACCATTCCGCAACCGGGATCAACATCGGGATAAGAACGTAAATCCCCCAGAGGCCGTAAACAACCGAAGGGATGGCGGCGAGCAATTCGACAATGGTTCTGAAAGTGACTTCCAGTTTTGCATGTACAAATCCCTGTGTGAGGAAAATGGCAATCCCGACACCGAAGGTTCCGCCGATCAGCAAAGCAATGAAAGAGCTGTACAGTGTTCCCCAGATTTCAGGTAGAACACCGAATTCGCCTTCACTGGCATTCCAGGTGGTTCCGGTTACAAAACCAAAGCCATGCGTTTGCATGGCGGGTAAAGCCTGGGCGCCCAGTTCGAAAACGATATAGGCTACCAGAAGGATAATTGACAGGGCACAAAAATAGGCCAGATACCTAAATACCGAGTCCTTCAAGAAATCTGCTTGGGAAGGTGGCATGGAAAGTGTCTTGTCACTGGCCGCCCCTTTAAAAGGATCGAAAATCATAGAAAATCCTATCAACTGAAATTCAAAGAAAGAGATAGAAAATGCGAGCCCCCGGAAAAGGAGCCCGCATTCTTAATCAAACTTAACCAAAACGACTGGATGAGTTATTTGATCAATTTAGCCGCGTTACGGACTTTTTCAACAACGCTTTCTGGAAGAGGGATGTAACCCATTGCGTCGGAAGATTTTTGACCGGTGGTAACCATGTATTCAATCAAGTCACGCATGGCTTTCGCTTTGTCGTCTTCCTGATCTTTGTAAACCAGCAACCAAGTGAATGTTGCGATTGGGTAGGCGTCAGCACCAGATGGGTCAGTTGCCCAGCCACGAAGGTCAGGAACGTCGCTTCCTGGAAGGTTGGTTGTTGGGAAAGGCGTAGTTGCTAGAGCCGCTGCACCAGTTTTGTCGCCGGCTTCAACATAGTTACCTGCCTGGTTCTGCAATAATGCAGTTGGAGATTTAGTCAACTTGGCAAAACCGTATTCGATGTAACCGATGGCACCAGGAGTTTGCTTGATGGTTGCAGTGACACCGTCATTTTTTGGTGACTTAACGATTTTAGCAGCGTTGGTTGGCCAGTTTGGAGACTTGGCTGTTCCAACCATTTCTTTAAATTCAGGGTTGATGGCAGACAAGTGCTTGGAGAAAACATAGCTTGTTCCGCTGGAGTCAGAACGAACGACAACCGTGATGTCTTTGTTAGGAAGCTTGACGCCAGGGTTGGCCGCTTGAATTTTAGGATCGTTCCATTTTTTGATTTTACCCATGAAAATTCCTGGATAAACATCACGAGGAAGTTTCAATTCTTTAACCCCTTTAAGGTTGTAAGAAAGAACCACTTCACCTGCGGTCATAGGAAGAAGAATTACCCCTTTCTTGACCTGAGCGATTTCGCTGTCTTTCATCGCAGCATCACTGGCCGCAAAGTCGACCGTACCGTTGATGAAGTCGCGGATACCGGCACCGGAACCTTTTGATTGATAATCAACGCGAACGCCATCGGTTTGTTTGCTGTAATCTTTAAACCATTTGTTGTAAAGCGGTGCAGGGAAGCTCGCACCGGAACCATTCAGTTTCAGATCACCTGCTTGAGCGGCAGAGGAAGCTATTAGACCAACCATAGCGCCGACAGCTAGAAGATGTTTTACATTGAACTTCATTGAAAACTCCTAAAAATTTAACAGAAAAATTTACTCGGACAGGCTGGAAAAAGTGTGAAACCTGTTCGATTGGAAAACGTAGTATTCGGCTTTTGCTGCGTGTTTTCTAAAATCAGACTTGCCTGTTGCTCACTAAACGGCAGTAAAAGCGCTGCATGCTGGCAATGATAATGTCGGTTACATTCGGTTTTGTTAAGGTTTTATGACTTGAGTTCGTGTTGCATGTTCGAAGTGTTATTTCAGTGATGCTTACCATGCAGTAAATGGTTGGAAAAAATCGTAAAAGGCAGGGCTGGCCGTTACCGGAAACGGCGGGGAGAAAGCTTTGTCTGCTTCAAGAAAGCCCGTCTGAAGGGCTGATGATCGTTCGGCTACAGTTCGACACTCAGAAAAGAGTCAACCAGTTCTTGCTGATAGGGGGCGAGAATTCTTTTTTTCAGATAGGCGCAATAGGTGGTTGAGAGGCCGAGTTCCTCTCCGAGAAGATGCGACTTCAAATGCGGTTGGTCGTTTTCTTCCAGCGCCATCTGGGCAATGATTCCGATGCCGAACCCCTGACGGACATAGGTTTTGATGACATCGGCGTCGGAAGCGACGATTTCGAACTCGAATTCCGGATCGATGCGCTTGAAAGCATGCGAGACTTTGTCACTGTGACTAAAGCCCTTTCGGTAAGAGAGGATTGGGAATTTCAGCAGACTTTGCAGGCTGAGGTCAGTGTCCCAGACGGGATGAGTATGCGGCGCGACCAACAGATGCGACCATTGATAACCACTGACGGCTTCCAGCTCTTCTTTATTGGACAGCACTTCGGAGCAGATGGCGATATCGATCACGTCTTTTCTGAGCATGGTGTAAAGATTTTCCGGAAAACTTTCTTCGATGTGGAATTTGGTTTTCGGGTGGTTGCGTTTGAAGATCGACAAAACCTGCGGCAGGATATAGCGCGCTTGAGTATGGGTTGTACCCAGTCGGATGCAACCTTTATCCGGCTCCTTGATTGCATCGCTGATGGTGCGGATGTTTTTCTGAGCCAGACAGATGATTTTGGCTTGTTCGAGAACCTGTTCTCCGGCGAGTGTAAAAGACACCAGTTTTTTAGAATGCCGCACGAACAGCGGAAACCCCAGTTCGTCTTCCAGTAATTTGAGTTGTCTGCTGCCCGCCGATTGAACGATGTGCAGGTTTTGCGAGGCAAGCGACAGATTTAAATTGGTTTTATTTAATTCGATTAACAGTTTGATCTGAGTCAGATTCACTTTTCATATCTCTAAATTAGATAATTTATTCTATTAATATCATTTAATTAAATATATTGCAATCGATAAAATGGCTTTCAGAATAGATTGGAGGTCTGTATGTTTTTTACCCTTTATCACTCCGGCGTGCGGCGCCGAAAGTGTCGAGAAGTTATTGCGGTTTTCGCTGTGTTGATTGCACTTGCCTGGCTGGCAGGGTCGGTCGGTAACCTTGGGTTGCTGGGACTGGGAATTGCGCTTGGGATTGTGTTTCACTATTTTAGTTTCGGGTTTGCCGGTTTCTGGCGACAGGCGATTTTGGAAAGAAAAACGCTGGGTATGCGTTCGCACCTGCTTCTGCTTGCAGTCGGAGGGGTTTTATTTTTTCCCACCTTAGCGCTTCTGCCCGGTTTGGGGTATGACGTTGCGGGGGCGATCAGGCCGCTTGGGCTGAATGTTTTGATCGGTGCTTTTATTTTCGGCATCGGTATGACTCTGGTCGGCAGCTGTTCGTCCGGCACTTTACGGCAGATGGGTGCGTTGAACTGGCGATTTTATTATGTTTTTTTATGGATGGTCATCGGTGGGACTCTGGCGGCGGCACAGATGGATTTTTGGCTTGAGTTGCCGACTTTAGGTACCTTTTCTGCAGCGGTTGATGTCCCTTGGTATTTGGGGTTGTCGGCGCATTTGGCGGTGATTTCCGTACTGTATTATTTCTTGTTGCGCTGGGAGCAATCGGAATCGGCCCGGATTGAGCCTTTGATGAATCGGGAGGCCGGCTGGCGTTCGTCCCCTCTGGTGCCGGCAGTGCTTCTGCTGGCGGTCTTGAATTATTTGATTTTGCTGGTCAGTCAGTACCCTTGGGCAATCAGCTGGATTTTTCCCAAGCTGGGCATTCTGGGAATTCAGGCGTTATCTCTGCCGATTGATTGGGAGTTCTGGGAGTTTGCCGCGCAAAATGAAGCCGGGCTCTCCAAAAGCGTTCTGGACGATTCGATTATGCTGACCAGTCTGGGAATGGTCGTTGGCGTTTCTCTTGCCTTTTGGGGACAGGCTTTTCTGAAGGGCGCCAAGGCAGCGGAAGGGCGTGAGCCGAAGTCGTTTTGCGGCACCTGCGACCGCATCAAACGTTTGCTGTTTTCGGCGTTGACCGGAGCCATGATGGGATATGGTGCCGTGATTGCGTTCGGTTGTAATGTCGGCGGCTTTTTCAGCGGAATCATTTCCGGCAGTCTGCATGGCTGGTTGTGGATGTTTTCGGCTCTGATGGGGATGAGTTTGACCTTGTTCGTGAGTCGTTGGTTTCGCAAGCCTGGTGTCTTATCCGTAAGAGGGTAGCTACGCGGGGTAGTGCGAAGCGCTAGCAAATATCAGTTAGCCGGATCGGTCGAAGGGGGTTGCTTCTTCGGCCGATTTTTTTATGTCTGCCGCTCCATTGTCCACCTTGGCGAGTGGATGTGTGCCTTGGTTGATCTCATGACATGCTCAGTGATGTATTTTGGTTGAGTATTTCTGATTAAGGACTCTTGATTAAGCATTCTTCGTTAAGCATCTTTTTGTGTGTTTCAGGCGCACTCTGTAAGGCGGGTAGTATGCCGGGCAGCTTGTTTTAAGCAGGGGGTGCGGAGTTGTACTGGATTCTGTCCGGGGGCATCAAAGTTCTAGCGGGAGTAAAAAGTGCTGGGGTAGAAGTGAGATGAAAAAAGAGCCCGGTCGAAAAGATGAGCAATCAAGGGAAGAGCCGGGCCAAAAGGGAGAACCGGCTGCGGATGCGACCGGGGAGGAATCAGGTTTAGGGCGTTGTTTTGCCTTTTGTTGTTTGTTTTTGGAAATGTCTGTATGCTCGATTTGGAATCTGAAGCATTCAGCCGTTAGATTCGGTAATCAGTTTTCGTCACGCCAGGTATTCTGGTCGGCTGATTTTTTCTTCAAGGGGTAAACCCACATCTGGTAGAGAGACGTAAACAGCATAATGGCGGATGCCATGCTGTAACCGAATCCGCCAATGATCACCAGCCAGGCGAAGTTCGGGTTGATTTTGGTTAACCACCAGGCACTGATGTCCATAATCAGGAACAGAAACGGAAAAATGATCAGTCCGGCTTTCAGCCATTTGTTGAAGCCGACGGACAGTGAAAAAATAAAGCCGACAAAAAAGAAGATGAACGAAATTCCGAAAAGGTGGATATGGGAGACTCGTGTCAGATTTTCTACCGAGGCGCCCTTATCGGCTTGAGCCAGTTCGGAAATGGTATCGAAGTGGCTGATGTCGGGGAGCGTCGGCATATGTGCATGGCACATGGCGCAGCGTTTTTCAATAATGGGTTTTATATTGGCTTGCCATTCGGCCTGATCGGCGCCTTCGCGAGCCCATTTGATGATGGTCAGGCGTTCTTCCGGCGGCGCTTTGTCTTTCATTGAACCGTTTAATTTGCTTTCAATTTTCGAGCCGGTCGGATCGCCATAATAGCTATAGACGATATCATCGACCGAAATGCCCCATTTCCCATCGGCCATGCCGTGGGTGAGCATGATTTGCAGCCCGGCCATGAGAAGTCCAAGTCCGACAACCAGGATATAGCCGGTGAATAGTGCTTTGACGGGAATGGACAGGCTGGGAAGATTGAACCAGGAAAGTTCTTTTTTCATTTGAGTTGGTGTTCCTTTATCTCTTTTCCGAACGTTTTACATAAAAAAAGAACATCCAAGGCTTAATCGGGTGTTTAAGCCGTGAACGTTCAAGGGGGTCGCCGAGGAGGAGCTACCGGGTAAAACGTAAAAGTTGTTTTTGATAGAGATTTTTAATGTTCAGGCAGAATCTGAAGCGCCTGTTATCTCTTATCTTTTATCTTTAAAATAGCGCCAGCCGCTGATCATGGTGCTGACCATCGATTGGCGGGACATGATGTCTTCACGGATTGCGACATAGACGTGCGCAATGACGAAGACGGTAATGATCCACAGCCCGAGTCTGTGCCACGAGTGGACATCCTGACTTTGACCGAAGAACGGGATGACCCAGCCGAATAGACTGTTTGCCCAGCTTCCCGGGCCGGTGCCTTCTCCGTAAAGTGCGAAGCCGGTAAAGATCATCAGGATCGAGCCGAGGACGAACATAAAGAACATCGCAAGCTGCGCCATTGGATTATGACCTTCATGTTTGGCCGGTTCGCTTTTCAGGAACAGATACCATTTCAGTTCGTCAATGAATCCCGCCCACCAGGATGCACGCCAGACAGGAACGTAGAACAGCTCACGGGCATGGTGGTTTCCGAAAAATGCCCAGTAAATACGTCCGGCGAAACCGATCGCAAAAATGTAGGCTGCGCTGAAGTGCAGAAAGCGAATAGTTCCCATCAGGTAATGGTCGGAAGCTTCCCCGCTCATCGTTGGCAAAGGGTTGCCGATGAAGTAGCCGGTTACCCCCAATACGATAATGGCCAGCATATTGATCCAGTGCCAAAGTCGTACCGGAGCTTCGTACACATAAACTTTTTCTACACCTGTTAAGTTTGTGTCACTCATTAGAGTTCTCCTGTTTCGTTAATGGCATGCATTCGACGAATTAAGGCCGGATGCATGCTTTTGTATGCCGTTAGCGAATCTTGACGATTGCCATTTCTTCGCCTTCTTCGCTCATAACATGCGTTGAACAAGCCAGGCATGGGTCAAAGCTGTGAAGCGTTCGAAGCACTTCGACAGGTTCTTCCGGACGTTCCATCGGCGTTCCCATAAGAGACGCTTCGAAAGCTCCGATGTTACCTTTGGCATCGCGAGGGGAGCCGTTCCAGGTGGTCGGAACGATACACTGGTAGTTTTTGATCTTGCCGTTTTCGATAACGATCCAGTGTGCCAAGGCGCCGCGTGGTGCTGCAACGGTTCCCACCCCTTTGGCGTAATCCGGCCAGCTGGAAGGTTCCCACTTATCGGTGTTAGCTGTGCTTGTGTCACCGTTTTTAATGTTGCTGATCAACTGATTGAAATCGTCCAGCATCATATCGCCGCAATATTCCGACTCCAGAGCCCGCGCAAGTGTTCGGCCGATGGTTGATCCCAGGAAGGCTTTCAGGTCGGTAATGTCCTGATGTGCCGGATCAAGCAGACGGCAGACGGCGTTGAATCGCGCCAGACTGGTATCGACCTGATTTTGAACATACTTCACGCCATGAACATACGCCAGGATGTAGCGGGCAAGCGGTCCAACTTCAACCGCATGACCTCTCCAGCGTGGCGATTTGATCCAGGAATATTTTGCCGACTCGTCGATTTCGACAATGTTGGTTCTTGTCCCTTTGGTTTTCGAGCCCAGCTCATAGTTTGGTTCGGTGATCCCGTCCCAAGGGTGAAGTCCTTTGGTTTCGTCAGGGTACTTGTACCAGGAGTGCGTGACGAATTCTTGCACCTGATCCGGATCTCTAGGATCAACCGGGTGAATTTTGGACCAGTCGCCGTTGATGATGGCGCCGCCCGGAAGCTGGTCGGTCGATTTGTCGTAAGGGGTTTTCGGATAAGCGCCGTAATCCATGATGTCGGTTGCCGACAAGCCGCCACCGAACAGCCAGTTGCGGTAGAAGGCGGCGATGGCGATGACATCAGGCACGTAGACATTGGTGTTGAAGGCGCGAGCCTCTTCGATGCGGGCTTTAACGAAATTCAGGCGTTCCATGTTGATCGGTGCGCCGGCAGACATGTCGCCATCCATATTGATGGCGCAAGGAACGCCGCCGACCATGTAGTTCGGGTGCGGGTTTTTACCGCCGAAGACGGTATGGATCTTGACGACTTCTTTCTGGAAATCCAGTGCTTCCAGATAGTGGGTAACTGCCATCAGGTCTGCTTCAGGAGAAAGTTTGTAAGCAGGGTTGTCCCAGTAACCGTTTTTGAAAATCCCCAGCTGTCCGGAGTCGACGAATTTCTGAACGCGCGTTTGGATATCTTTAAAGTATCCAGGGCTGGAAAGCGGGTGGTGCGGTGAGACCAGTTTCTGCAGTTCGGAGGTTGCTTTCGGATCCGCTTTCAATGCATTGACCGGGTTGACCCAGTCCAGAGCATGCAGGTGATAGAAGTGGACGACGTGGTCGTGAACCTGAAGTGTTTTGGCCATGATTTCGCGAATCAGAGAGGCGTTGTGCGGGATTTTGATGTCCAGCGCGTCTTCAACCGCACGTACCGATGCCAAAGCGTGACAACCGGTGCAGACCCCGCAGATACGCTCGACAAAGGCCCAGGCATCGCGTGGATCACGTCCGCGCAGAATCACTTCCAGGCCGCGCCACATGGTTCCGGTCGAAACAGCGTTCTGAATAACATTCTGGTCATCCACGTTGATTTCGCAACGCATATGACCTTCGATGCGGGTGACCGGGTCAATGACCACGCGGCGGCCGGAGTTGTCCATTTTGTAGTTGTTTGGTGTGTTTAATACGCTCATTGTTATTTATCTCCTTTCTTTTGAGCGGCTTTTACCGCGCTCATTGCCGCATGGGCGACGGCGGCGGCACCGACAATGCCGACAGCAGCTTTACCGATGTCGTCGGCAGTGGATTCGATGCCGAACGCATTCATGTCCGTATCGCGCGAGTAGAAAGAACCTTTGTCCCAGAAACCGTCTTCCGAACAACCGATACAACCGTGGCCGGCCTGAATCGGGAAGGAGGTTCCTTCGTTCCAGCGGACGGTCGAACAGGCGTTATAGGTGGTTGGGCCTTTGCAGCCCACCTTGTACAGGCAGTAGCCTTTGCGCGCACCTTCGTCGTCCCACTCTTCCACGAACTGACCGGCGTCGAAGTGAGGGCGGCGATAGCATTTGTCGTGAATCCGTTGTGAATAGAACATTTTCGGACGACCCTGACGATCCAGTTCCGGAACGCGGTCGAAGGTCAGCATGTAAGTGATGACGCCGGTCATAACTTCAGCAATAGGAGGGCATCCCGGTACTTTGATGATTGGCTTGTCGTAACCGCCGCCAAGGAATTTGTGTACCGGTGTTGCCTGTGTCGGATTCGGTTTGGCTGCCTGTACACACCCCCAGGATGCGCAGGAGCCCCAGGAGATAATCGCTTTCGCGTCTTCGGCCATCCATTTCAGTTGTTCGGAAAACGGACGTCCGCCGATAATGCAGGACATCCCGTCCTGATTCAGTGGCGGGTTTCCTTCAACGGCAAGAATGTAGTTCCCTTTGTATTTCTCTTTGATCTCTTCCAGGATCGCCTCTGCCTGATGGCCGGCGGAGGCCATGATGGTGTCGTCGTAATCCAGAGAGATCATGGATAGCACCACGTCTTTTGCCAGAGGGTGAGCAGAGCGGATAAACGATTCTGAGCAGCAGGTACATTCCAGGCCGTGCAGCCAGATGACCGGGGTACGCGGTTTGGTTTCCATCGCGTGAGCGATTTTATTTGCGTAGGCCGGGCCAAACCCCAATGCTGCAGCAGTGAGGCTGCAGTATTTCAGAAAGCTGCGGCGCGTAATTCCCTGGCGTCGCATGACTTCGTAGAACGTTTCAACTTGTGATGACATAGAGATCCTCATTATTTTTTAAATTGAAATTGAATAGATCTAACGGATATAAGCCGGGAGTGGATACTTTCCGCGCCTATATTGATTGTGGCTTGATAGCGTCGCGGGTGCCAATTCTGAAAAAATCTTTGTTTTTCAATTACTAATATCTATTTTGCGGCTTGTTTTGCGTTTGTTTTTCGGAAGTTTATGTTTCGATTTTGAATATTTTTGAAAACAAAGTTATCGGTTTTTAAGAGTTAATTGTTTTCTTTTATAAGTGGTCATAAAGAATGCATAAGTTTTTTTGATTTTTGATTTGGGCGAAAAAAGCTATGATTTTAAAAAAAAGCGAAAATTAAATTACCGATTTGGAAACAAAATGAAAACTTTAATTTTAGGGATTGGCAATTTACTGTGGGCGGATGAAGGCTTTGGTATCCGTTGCGTTGAGCATATGGATGCGACCTATGTTTTTGACGACTCCGTTGAATTGATGGATGGTGGAACTCAGGGCATTTATCTGGTTCATCATGTTCAGGAAGCCGATAACCTGATTCTTTTTGATGCGATTGATTACGGTATGCAGCCGGGAGAGATTCGTGTTATCGAGAACGACGATGTTCCGAATTTCATGGGCTGTAAAAAAATGAGTCTGCACCAGACCGGGTTTCAGGAAGTGCTGTCGACGGCAAAGTTGATGGGCGGCTACCCGCAGAAACTGGCTTTAATCGGTGTGCAGCCTAAATTGCTGGAAGATTTTGGCGGCTCCTTGACCAGTGAAGTTAATGAGCAGATTGCGCCCTGTGTGGAAATCGCGGTGCGTTTTCTGGAGGAATGGGGAGTGAAATACCGCCTTAGAGAGCAGGCGGACACCAGCTTGGTCACGAAAGAGTTGAATAAGGACCGGTATGAATCCGAACGTCCGCCGGAATCAGTGGCAAGCCGTATCGGCGATGAGAGAGTTCTGGCAAGTGAAGATTATCGGTTGCGTGATGCGCCTCTTTACGAGGGGATCAGTAATGTCAAGTCGGTTCCGGTTGACGGACGAAAATTGTTTGAAGGAACAGAGTGATGTGTATTGGTGTTCCGATGGAAATCGTCTCCTGCGGGGGGCTGGTTGCGCATTGCCGCAACGAGGAAGAAGGACGCGAACAGGAAGTGGATCTGTCATTGATTGGTGAGCAACCGGTCGGCACTTGGGTGCTGGTCTTTTTGGGGGTCGCCAGAGAAGTGATCGAAACCGATGTTTTAGATCAGGTTTTACGGGCAAGGAAGGCGATGGCCGTTGCGCTTGACGGTGGGGAAGTTGATGCTTTTTTTGCCGACTTGATTGATAGAGAGCCCGAATTACCCGACTTTCTAAAAGAAGAGAAGAGAGAGAACAGTGCCAAGAACCTTAATTAATAAAATTATCCAGGATCAGGCTTTGACACGTCTGACCGAAGACTCCTATCAGGAATTTGTCGATTCCCAAGCGGTCAGCATGATCGTTTTTATCGGCGATCCGAAACGCTATCAGGAGGCAAATGATCTGATCGTGGTGGTTCCGGAATTGATCAAGGCGTTTCCCGGCGTTTTTTCGGTTGGTGTCGTGGACGAAGACAGTGAACGCGCCCTTGCCCAGAAATATGGTATTACCATGTGGCCGGCACTGGTTTTTCTGAAAAACGGCAAGTATGTCGACATGATTACCCGGATTCAGGATTGGTCAGAGTATATGAACGAAATTCCTAAAATTTTGGATAAGGTGCCGACGTTCGCGCCTTCTATTGGTATCGGCATAGAGGTGAAATGAGATGTCACAGTATAGAGAATTAAGCATTCCGGTTTCCGTGGTCGGCCCGGGAACCCAGCCGGACAGTGAAGACGGCATGGTTCTGGATTATATGCCGATGCCGAATGATATGAGCGTGTTTCACGCTCCGGTGATCATGGATGACAGTCTGCACCACTATCCGCAGGCAGAGCGGATCATCGAACAGGTCAAAGAGTCTCTGTTGGAGGTTGGTAAAACCGGTGCATCCGTGTTGCTGGATTTGGGAGCCTTACCGGCGGACGACCTGGATTTTATCAACCGTTTTTTTGGTGAAGGTGAAGTTTCGCTGATTTTCAATCAGAGAGATAGCGAATATCGCATCCAGGAAACCGTGCTGGCCGGGGTCTGGCGCATTGCCGGGCGCCACGCCGGGAGACCTTTTCAAGCGATTGAAATCGGCTTGATTCCAGAAATCGTCTCCAAATACACCTTTTGAAGATGCCAAGAGTTCGGTCAGTCTTCCCGATGTTCTGCCGGACGGAATTATTAACGCACCGTCTCTGTTGACCGAACTGGATGAGAAATCCAGAGAATACACGCTTGGAGACGAAGCGCATATTGTCAATTTAACGCTACTGCCGCAGTCTCCCGAAGATTTACTGCTATTGGGCGAAGAGCTTGGCGAGGGCCCGGCCATCTTTTTGAGTCGCGGTTACGGCAGCTGCCGAGTCACTTCGACCGGGTTGAAAAATGTCTGGTGGGTTCAATATTTCAATTCCGAAGACAAAATGATTCTGAATACGCTTGAGGTGGTTGATGTGCCGATTGTGACACAGGCTTCTCTGGAAGACATCGAAGACAGCCATGAAACGAATTGCTGAAATGTTGGAGTCCGTCCGTGTTACACAATAGCTCAAAAGGGTTTGAAGGCTCTTATCTGGGAGATGACTCGCAGATCAACTGAAGCCACAAGAATGGAGTGCAAAAATCTGCTGGTATATTTACGATCCGGCAATCGGTGACGACTTTCTGGCAGGTTCCGCCCGGAACGCCGTTTTCGCAATTGCCTCCCGAATGGCGCTGTCCCGACTGCGACGGCGAAAAAAGACCAGTTTATGGTTTCTGACAGATGAGGATGCCTGACAATGAATGCTCGAAACCTGATGGACACGGACTCTCAACCGATTCACTTTTCTCCGACGGAGAGCTTTGACGTTCAGCGCTGGAAGGAACGGGTTGAGCAGTATTTTGAAAAAGTTTATCAGGGCAGCATGAAAGAGCTTCCTATTGTCAACCCGAGGCTGTCGGTCGGTTTTGCCAGCCTGAAAGAAATCTGCACCAATATTTATCTGGGAACAATGGTGTCTCCCTGGTTGGTTAATTTGATTTTTTAAAATCGTTGATGAGGAATGGGATTGATCGCCATCATCAGCTATATGATGCCGGGTTAGGGGAAACGGTTCTGGTCAAGTTTCCTTCCGGAGATTATGAATTTATCGTCAATCACGAAGCGGAACTCGGTTACTTTTATACCTGCTCTCTGGTTTCGGACACTCATGTGTTTGAAAATCAGGGAGGTTGCCGTCTCTCTGGCGGATCAATGTTTAAGACTGGTATTTGATACTGCGGCTAAAGAACCGGATCTGTTTAAACCGCAGGTGGAAGAAGCCCTGGCCGTTCGCGGAAAAAGAGAATGGAGCGAACGCGGACGCCGAGACTTCGCAGATTGCGGAATCGTCGGTGATTTCCAGACGCAAGTTGTTCGGCTTACAGGCTCTGAACGACGAAACCGCAGAGAGTATGTGATGCAGGGTGCCCGTGCATATTCAACGAGCGCCCTTGAGCGTAGAGTCGAAAAGACCTTTCCGTCTGCAGTCGATGTGTGCAAACCGCGAGCCGCAGCAGGTGGTTCAATTTGTCGGACTGGCGTACCAGTTGTGGTGGTCGGGCGCAGACATTTGCGTCGCAATTGGCGCTGTCGCCTTTAAGTTCTTTATCCTTGGCGAGCATGCAGAAAGCGGTCACCGTCGAGGCTCTGAAAGAGCATTATCTGACGCTGGTGCAATTGCCTGCGTTATCTGGACTTGTGTGACGCGGCGGAAGCCCGGCCGCCCTTTTACAGGGGGTCGGTCAATGGCAGAACAAGTTGGAAGATGACAATCGGTTAATTGATGTGATCGCAGATGCCTACAAGCAATATGGCATTGAGCTGTGCAGCCCTTTCCGGCGCGATCGTTCTCCCCGGATCATGGGCGGAACAGTTGATGATGCGCTTGCTGGAAGTGGAAGAGTCGTTTTTTTCATTTTAACGCATTGGATTTGCCGTCCGGTTTTACACCGCTCACTGTGCGAAGAAGGGCGAAACGGATTGATTGATATTGAACGGCGTCAATGGCCGGGCTGGGGTAAAATCGCCGGTTCGCAAGGGTGGCGTGTCGAGAACAGCGCCCTTTCCAGAATCGAGGCTCGAATTGAACTGATGGACTTCAGAATCGGTCTGCCTCTGGTTGATCGTGTTCGTGCCAAATGGTTTTGATGCCGCAGTTTTCTGGCAATCACTCGGTTGTGGGAAAAAAATGATTATGAACGGCCGGTCTTCGGCGTGAACCGATCGGGTGATGATACCTGCCAGAGTTGGGTTGGAAACCGCCCGCGGGCGTCTTTATCACTTGGCGCATGGTCGAATCCGGCAAGGTGACGGATTATGCGATTTGTGCGCCGACCGAGTGGAACTTTCATCCGGACGGGGTGGCGAAACAGTTATTGAACGAGCT